>NZ_JBPXMB010000116.1:0-519 GCF_051918945.1 Streptosporangium sp. LJ11 | reverse complement strand
CATCGGGCCGGACGGGACCCTCGCTGCGGGGCTGAACCCGACCGGCGCGGTCAACGGCAACTGCCGTGACCAGTCGGACCTGGACAATTCCCAGACCTACGCCCGCGCCAAGTGCAACAACGGCTGGTGCGCCATCGTGTACGCCAGCTACTTCGAGAAGGACCAGGCGCTGGCCGGCATCAGCCTCGGTGGCCACCGTCACGACTGGGAGCACGTCATCTCCTGGGTGAACCAGGCCTCCAACCAGGTGGAGTACGTCTCGACCACGCAGCACAGCGGCGTCGTGACCTACCCGCGCTCGCAGGTGCGCTTCGACGGCTCGCACCCCAAGGTCGTCTACCACAAGGACGGGGCGTCCACGCACTTCTTCCGGCTCGCCAACGGCAACGACGAGCCGCCGGAGAACCACTACCACAACTGGCGCTACCCTCCGCTGGTGGACTGGAACGGCTGGCCCAGTACTTGGCTGCGCGACAGGCTGATGAACGCGAACTTCGGCTCCGCGACCATAAAGATCAA
>NZ_JBPXMB010000115.1:0-567 GCF_051918945.1 Streptosporangium sp. LJ11 | reverse complement strand
GCCCTTGTCGAAGCGCATGCCCTCGGTGAGCTCGAGCTCGAGACCGAAGGTGTTGCTCTCCTCGACGGTGATGACGCCTTCCTTGCCGACCTTGTCCATCGCCTCGGCGATCATCTCGCCGATCTGCGGGTCGCCCGCGGAGATGGAGGCCGTGGAGGCGATCTGCGCCTTCGTCTCCACGTCCTTGGCGAGCTTGGACAGCTCCTCCGACACGCGCTCGACGGCGGCCTCGATGCCCTTCTTCAGCGACATCGGGTTGGCGCCGGCGGCGACGTTGCGAAGACCCTCACGGACGAGAGCCTGGGCGAGCACGGTGGCGGTGGTGGTGCCGTCACCCGCGACGTCGTCGGTCTTCTTGGCGACTTCCTTGACGAGCTCGGCCCCGATCTTCTCCCACGGGTCCTCGAGCTCGATCTCCTTGGCGATGGAGACACCATCGTTGGTGATGGTGGGGGCGCCCCACTTCTTCTCCAGCACGACGTTACGGCCCTTGGGGCCGAGGGTCACCTTGACGGCGTCCGCGAGCTGGTTCATGCCGCGCTCGAGACCGCGCCGGGCGTCCTCGTT
>NZ_JBPXMB010000114.1:0-574 GCF_051918945.1 Streptosporangium sp. LJ11 | reverse complement strand
CGCCGTCGAGGTCTTCGCCTACATCGGCGCCCGTGCCGTGGGCGTGCCGCTGCTCGTGCTGGTGTGGCCGATCGGCACCTGTCTGCTCTTCCTGGCCGTCCCCCGGCTGCGCCGGCACTGGAGGGCCTCGCCCCGCCGGGAGCGGGCGCCGCTGTGGTGGTCGTGGTCCGTCGCGTCGATCTTCACATACCTGCTGCTCTGGAGCGCGGTCTCCTTCTTCGGGACCCACGCCCTCGTCTGGCCCGCGCTCGGGTCGTCCTCGGTCGACATGCCGTTCCATCTGGCCCTGGTCGGCGAGCTGAGGCACCACATGCCGCCCACGGTGCCGATGGTCGCCGGCGAGCCGCTCTTCTACCACTGGTTCGTCTACGCGCACCTGGCCGCGGTGAGCTGGGTGACCGGGGTGGAGCCGCTGGTCCTGCTGCTCCGCCTGGGCGCGCTGCCCATGCTGGCCGCCTTCGTCGTCCTGGTGGGGATGACCGGCCGGCGCGTGACGGGCTCGTGGGCGGGCGCCCTCCTGGCCGTCGGCGGTACGGTCTTCGTCGCGGCGCCGAGCCTCTACCTCGGCGCGAAC
>NZ_JBPXMB010000113.1:0-609 GCF_051918945.1 Streptosporangium sp. LJ11 | reverse complement strand
CTGGTGAGTGCCCGCACCCGACGCCTGCGCGTGTCGCATGCCTTCCACTCGCCGTTGATGGAGCCGATGCTCGCCGAATTCGAGCAGATCGTCTCCGCTTTGACTTTCAGTGAGCCGATCATTCCTGTCGTCTCCAACGTGACGGGCCGGCCCGCGGAGCCGGGGCTGTTGACCGATCCGGCGTACTGGGTGCGGCATGTGCGGGAGGCGGTGCGCTTCGCCGACGGGGTCACCGCCTGCCAGGCGAACGTGTTCGTGGAGATCGGACCGGACGCCACCCTGACCGCGCTGGCCCAGCAGAGCGTCGAGAACGGAGCCTTCGTTCCGGCCGCTCGCAAGGACCGGGACGAGGTCCGGGCACTGGTCGAGGCACTGGGCCGCCTGCACACCCACGGCGTGACCGTCGACTGGCGAGCGATCCTCACCCCGAGAGCGCAGATCGACCTGCCGACGTACGCGTTCCAGCGGGAGCGGTTCTGGATTCCGGTGCGTGGTGGGGTCGGGGAGATGAGTGCCGCGGGTCTGGGTGCGGTCGATCATCCGTTGTTGAGTGCGGTGACGGAGGTCGCCGGTGGTGGGTCGGTGGTCTTCAGTGGCCGCTTGTCTCCT
>NZ_JBPXMB010000112.1:0-639 GCF_051918945.1 Streptosporangium sp. LJ11 | reverse complement strand
TCCACCGACCCGCAGTTCGTGGACAAGGTGGTCGATGTCGTCGGGCTCTACCACAACCCGCCCGAGAAAGCCGTCGTGCTTTGTGTCGACGAGAAGTCCCAGATCCAAGCTCTGGACCGGTCTCAGCCGGTCCTGCCGATGATGCCGGGCATGCCCGAACGCCGCACCCACGACTACCTGCGGCACGGCATCACCAGCCTGTTTGCGGCCTTCAACATCGCCGACGGCACCGTCATCGGTGAACTCCACAGGCGCCACCGAGCCCTTGAGTTCAAGAAGTTCCTGGTCACCATAGACAAGGCCGTCCCCGCCGAACTCGACGTGCACCTGGTGTGCGACAACTACGCCACCCACAACACCGCCGAGATCAGAACCTGGCTGAGCCGGCACCCGCGCTTCCACGTCCACTTCACCCCGACCGGCTCGTCATGGATCAACCAGGTCGAGCGCTGGTTCGGACTACTGACCGACAAACTCCTCCGCCGCGGAGTCCACACCTCCGTCCAAGCCCTCGAAGACGACATCAAGGCCTGGATCGACACCTGGAACCAGGACCCCAGACCGTTCACCTGGACCAAGACCGCCGACGAGATCCTCAAGTCCCTCGCCGACTACCTCGCCAAGATCAACCCACCCAGC
>NZ_JBPXMB010000111.1:0-693 GCF_051918945.1 Streptosporangium sp. LJ11 | reverse complement strand
CCACCCGCCGCTGGGCAAGTGGATGATCGGCCTGGGCGAGCAGATCTTCGGCATGACCCCCTTCGGGTGGAGGTTCGCCGGGGCGGTGGTCGGGGTCTTGTCGATCCTGATCCTGGCCCGGGTGGCCCGCCGGATGACCCGCTCGACCATGCTGGGCTGCCTGGCCGGGCTGCTGCTCGCGCTGGACGGCCTGCACTTCGTGCTGTCGCGGACGGCGCTGCTGGACATCTTCCTGATGTTCTGGGTGCTGGCCGGTTTCGCCTGCCTGGTGGTCGATCGTGACCGGGCGCGGGAGCGGCTGGTGACCTGGTACGAGACCTCGCCGCTCAGTGACCAGGGGCCGGGGCTGGGGGTGCGGCCGTGGCGGATCGCCGCCGGGTTGTGCCTGGGCGCGGCCTGCGCGGTGAAGTGGTCGGGGGTGTTCTTCCTGGTCGCCTTCGCGGTGATGTCCCTGGTCTGGGACGCCGGGGCCCGCCGCGCGATCGGCCTGCGCAAGCCGTACGTGGGGGCGCTGAACAAGGACCTGACCGGCGCCGTGCTGGCGATGGGCCTGCTGCCCGTGGTCACCTACGTCGTCTCCTGGGCCGGTTGGTTCGTCTCGCCGCTGGGCTGGGGCCGCAACTGGGTGCAGGCGACCTCGCAGGGCCCGGGGTTCTTCGTCTTCGACTCGCTCCGGTCGTGGCTGAGCTACCA
>NZ_JBPXMB010000110.1:0-709 GCF_051918945.1 Streptosporangium sp. LJ11 | reverse complement strand
CGGTCGGTGTTCGGTCCGGAGGGCACGGTGCTGGTCACCGGCGGCACCGGCGGGCTGGGCGCGGTCGTGGCCAAACACCTCGCCACCACCCACCAGGTCAAACACCTGCTGCTGGCCAGCCGACGCGGCACCCAGGCACCCGGCGCCGCCGAACTGGCCGCCGAGCTGACCGAACTCGGCGCCACGGTCACGATCGAAGCCTGCGACGTCGGCGACCGCGAGCACCTGACACACCTGCTCGCCTCCGTACCGGCGAAACACCCCCTGACCGGTGTCATCCACACCGCCGGAATCCTGGACGACGGCATCGTGGCCTCCCTCACCCCCGAACGCATCGACGCCGTCCTGCGACCCAAGGCCGACGCTGCCCGCCACCTGCACGAACTGACCCAAGACCTGAACCTGTCGGCCTTCGTGCTGTTCTCCTCCCTGGCCGGAGTACTGGGCAGCGCCGGCCAGGCCGGCTACGGCGCCGCCAACGCCTACCTCGACGCCCTGGCCCACCACCGCCACGCCCAAGGACTCACCGCCACCTCACTGGCCTGGGGACTGTGGGCCTCCGGCGGCATGGCAGGCGACCTCAGCGAAGCCGACCTGCGACGGATGGAACGAGCGGGCGTCAAACCCCTGTCCATCCCCGAAGGACTCGCCCTGCTCGACGCCGCCCTGCACACCGACCACCCCGTCCTCGTCCCCGCACGATTCACCA
>NZ_JBPXMB010000109.1:0-788 GCF_051918945.1 Streptosporangium sp. LJ11 | reverse complement strand
CGGTTCTGGGTGGCGGCGCAGGCCGAGGCCGGGGACATGGACGCGGTTGGTTTGGAGGGGATCGATCACCCGCTGCTGAGTGCGGTGACGGAGGTCGCCGGTGGTGAGTCGGTGGTCTTCAGTGGCCGTCTGTCGGTGGCTGCGCAGCCGTGGCTGGCCGATCACGTGGTCAACGGGACGGTGATCGTGCCGGGGACGGCGTTGGTGGAGCTGGCGGGCCGGGCGGGTGAGGAGCTGGGCTGTGCGCTGGTGCGGGAGCTGACGTTGCAGGCTCCGCTGGTGCTGGCGGACGAGGGCGGCGTGCGGGTGCAGGTGCTGGTCGGTGCGGCGCAGGAGCCGGGGGTGCGGTCGGTGGCGATCCACTCGCGAGCCCACGACGCGCAGGACTGGACGCTGCACGCGCAAGGCGAGCTCGCCGAGCAGGTGGCCGAGCCGGGCTTCTCGGTGGCGGTGTGGCCGCCGGCCGATGCGGTGGCGGTGGCGGTGGATGACTTGTATGAGCGTCTGGCCGAGATCGGTCTGGAGTACGGGCCGGTCTTCCAGGGGTTGGCGCGGGCGTGGGTGCGACCGGGTGAGGTGCTGGCCGAGATCGTTCTGCCCGAGCAGGCGCATGCTGAGGCGGCGCGGTTCGGGGTGCATCCGGCGTTGCTGGACGCGGCGTTGCATGCCAGCGCGCTGGGTGATCTGCTGCCTGCCCCCGAGCCGGGGCGGCCGTATCTGCCGTTCGCCTGGAACGGGGTGTCGGTCCACGCGGTCGGCGCCACCACCCTGCGCGTCAGAGCGACCAG
>NZ_JBPXMB010000108.1:0-788 GCF_051918945.1 Streptosporangium sp. LJ11 | reverse complement strand
CGCTTCTGGCCCTTCCAGTGGATCGAGACCGGCATCTACGCCCTGCTCACCGCCGGCCTGACCTGGTTCTGCTTCTGGTGGGTCCGAAGGCGCCTGTCATGACCACCGTCAGAACCGCCGCCGCCGGACTCGCCCTCCTGCTGGCGGCGGCCTGCACCGCGCCCGCGCCGCCGCGCGCCCAGGCGGGCACCGCAGCCGCCACGGTCTGCGCCCGCCCCCAAGGCCCACCCGCAGCGGAGACGCCCACCACGATCGACGTCATCGAGCAGGCGTACTTCTGCATCCTGGGCACCTACTACAGCGGCGCCACCCTGGACGCCCGCTCGCTGCTGACGGCCGGATTCGTCGCCCTGACCCAGGAGCTCAACCGCAACGGGCGCGAGGTGCCCGAGGCGACCATGCCGGCGCTGACCGGCGACCGCAAAGCCGACTGGGCCGCCTTCGAAAGCCTCTATCGAAAGGTCACCGACCAGGTCCCCGACCTGCGCGACCAGCTGGCCGTCGTCACCCTCGAGGCCATCGTGGCCGCCCTCGGCGACAACCACGCCCGCTGGACGCACGACGTCAAACGGCCGCCCGACTACTACGACGGCGACGGCTACGGCCTGGGCTTCGAGGCGAACGTCAACGGCGCGCAAGCCGACGCCAACCTCGGCACCGCCGTCGGCCCGCTGTTCGTCACCACCGTGCACGGCGGCGCCGCCCAGGCCGCCGGCCTGCGCCCCGGCGACATCATCGAGTCGATCAACGGCTCGGCGCCCTTCATCGACGCCAAGGCCACCCCCGCC
>NZ_JBPXMB010000107.1:0-817 GCF_051918945.1 Streptosporangium sp. LJ11 | reverse complement strand
TTCCGCTCGGTCGCGGTCAAGGCGCCGGGCTTCGGCGACCGCCGCAAGGCCATGCTGGCCGACATCGGCGTCCTGACCGGCGCCCAGGTCATCAGCGAGGACCTCGGCCTGAAGCTGGAGTCCACCACCCTGGACCAGCTCGGCCGCGCCCGCCAGGTCATCGTCACCAAGGACGAGACCACCATCGTCGACGGTGCCGGCGACGCCGAGCAGATCGCCGGCCGGGTCAACCAGATCCGCGCCGAGATCGACAACACCGACTCCGACTACGACCGCGAGAAGCTCCAGGAGCGTCTGGCCAAGCTGGCCGGCGGCGTGGCCGTCATCAAGGCCGGCGCCGCCACCGAGGTCGAGCTCAAGGAGCGCAAGCACCGCATCGAGGACGCCGTGCGCAACGCCAAGGCGGCCGTCGAGGAGGGCATCGTCCCCGGCGGCGGCGTGGCGCTGCTGCAGGCCGGCGCCAAGGCCTTCGACAAGCTCGAGCTCTTCGGCGACGAGGCCACCGGCGCCGCGATCGTCAAGAAGGCGCTGGAGGAGCCCCTCAAGCAGATCGCCGTCAACGCCGGCCTCGAGGGCGGCGTCGTGGTGGAGAAGGTACGCAACCTTCCCCCGGGCGAGGGCCTCAACGCCGCCACCGGCGAGTACGTCAACCTGTTCGAGACGGGCATCATCGACCCGGCCAAGGTGACGCGTTCGGCGCTGCAGAACGCGGCGTCCATCGCGGCGCTGTTCCTCACCACCGAGGCCGTCATCGCCGAGAAGCCCGAGAAGGCCGGAGCCGCCCCCGCCATGCCCGGCGGCGGCGACATGGACTTCT
>NZ_JBPXMB010000106.1:0-849 GCF_051918945.1 Streptosporangium sp. LJ11 | reverse complement strand
GCAGTGAGTCGGTGCGGTGGGCGGTGGTGAGCTGGTCCGCTGATATCGGACGAGCGGCCAACGCCTCGATCGACACCACCGGCGCACCGGTGGAGTCGGCGATCGTCAAAGCGACCGTGTTCTCCCGCACCCGCGCGATCCGTGCCCGTACCTCGGTCGCCCCGGCCGAATACAGGCACACCCCCGCCCAGGAGAACGGCAACACCGTCTGCCCGTCACCGACCACCAACGGCGCGTGCAACACCGCGTCCAACAGGGCCGGATGCACCCCGAACCGCGCCGCGTCCCCATGCGCCTGCTCGGGCAACGCGACCTCGGCGAACACCTCCTCACCCCGCCGCCACAGCGCCCTCAGCCCCTGGAAGACCGGCCCGTACTCATACCCCATGCCCAGCAACACCTCGTAGGCATCGCCCACCTCCACCGCCACCGCATCCACCGGCGGCCACTGCGCCAGCTCAAACCCCGCCACCGGCAGCGGCTCCGCACCCAGCAGACCCTCGGCATGCCCCGTCCACGGCGCCATGGGGTCATCTTCCGGACGCGAGTGGATCGAGACCGCCCTGCCGCCGGACTCCTCCTGCGCGCCGACGACGACCTGGACCTGCACCCCGCCCTCGACCGGCAGCACCAGCGGAGCCTGCAACGTCAGCTCCCGCACCAGCGGCCAGCCCACCTCACCCCCGGCCCGCAACACCAGCTCCAGCAAACCGGTCCCCGGCAACAACACCGTCCCGTTCACCGCATGATCAGCCAGCCACGGCTGCACCGCAGGAGACAAGCGGCCACTGAAGACCACCGACCCACCACCGGCGACCTCCGTCACCGCACTCAACAACGGATGATCGA
>NZ_JBPXMB010000105.1:0-856 GCF_051918945.1 Streptosporangium sp. LJ11 | reverse complement strand
AGCGCTGCAGTGTCAGCAGGCCCGGCCGGTAGGGCAGGAGGCCGTATTCGACACCGTCGGAGTTGGGGTTGCGGCCCTGGTAGAGCAGCTGCAGGTTGCAGGGGTCGACGGTCATGGTCTGGTCGGCGCTGGTGCGCAGCAGCTCACCGTGGCTGATGTCGTTGGTCCAGGTGGCGCCGCTGTTGACCTTGCCGGCGAACGGGTTGCTCTCGGTGGCGGCCTGCGGGGTCCAGGAGCCGTTGAGGCTGGTGGCGGTGAAGGAGCGGAAGTAGCGTCCCCGGGCGCCGATCGCCTCGACGATCATGAGGTAGCGGCTCTGGCCCTGGAGCTTGTAGACCTGGACCGCCTCGAAGAGGTTGTTGGTGGTGTCGCTCATGATGACGGTGGAGGTGGAGCCGAAGCTGCCGGGGAAGTTGCCGATGGGCATGCTGGCCCGGTAGATCTTGCCGTTGTCGCCGGCGAAGAACAGGTACATGTTGGTGTCGTCGCCGATGACGGCCTGGTCGATGGGGCCGGTTTGGGAGCCGGTGATGCTTCCGGAGAACAGGGTCTGGGGTGCCGACCAGCCGTTGGGGTTGGTGGGGTTGGTGGAGGTGCGGTAGGAGAAGGCGGGTCCGCCCCACTGGTAGGCCAGCACCCAGATGTTCTTGGGGGCGAAGTAGAACAGGCTGGGTGCCACGGTGCCGGAGGACATGGTGTTCTGGCTGGCCGTGGCCATCTCCGAGTAGTTGGTGAACAGGCCGAAGTTCATCGACCCCCAGCTGCTGCCGAAGTCGTGGGTGGTGGCGTAGACGAGCTGCTTGCCCTCGTAGGGGGCGACGGTGAAGTCCTTGAGCGAGACCCAGCCCGACTTCGG
>NZ_JBPXMB010000104.1:0-864 GCF_051918945.1 Streptosporangium sp. LJ11 | reverse complement strand
GGTCGCGGCCTGCGATGTGAGCGACCGGGACGCGCTGGCCGAGTTGATCGCGGGTATCCCGGCGGAGTATCCGCTCAAGGGTGTGGTGCACGCGGCCGGGGTCGCCGACAACGGGTTGATCGGCTCGCTCACCGTGGAGCGGTTCGAGGGGGTTTTGGGCGCGAAGGCGGATGCGGCGTGGCATCTGCACGAGCTGACGGCGGATCTGGATCTGTCGGCGTTCGTGTTGTTCTCCTCGGCCGGTGGGCTGGTGCTGGCGGCCGGGCAGGCGAGCTACGCGGCGGCGAATGTGTTCCTTGATGCGCTGGCGGCGCATCGGCGCTCGGCCGGGCTGGTGGCGACGTCGCTGGCTTACGGGCTGTGGGATGCCGACACCGGGTTGAGCGGCTGGCTGACCGAGGCCGACCGGGAGCGGATGCGCAGGCAGGGTCTGCCGGCACTGTCGGTGGAAGAGGGACTGGCGCTGTTCGACGCCGGCCTGGCCTCGGATGTGGCGGCGCTGGTGCCGCTGCGAGTGGACGTGGCGGCGCTGCGGACGCGGGGCGAGAGATTGCCGGCATTGCTGCGGGGTCTGGTGCGTGGTCCGGTGCGGCGTGCGGTGCGGTCGGGCGGGTCGGCGCTGGTGCAGCGGCTGGACGGGGTGGATGAGGCCCGGCGTCGTGAGGTCGTGCTGGAGGTGGTCCGCCAGGAAGTGGCGACGGTGCTGGGGCACGCCTCGGCGACGGCGGTTCAGGCGGATCGGGCTTTCCAGGAGCTGGGTTTCGACTCCTTGACCGCGGTCGAGCTGCGCAACCGGCTGATGGCGGTCTCCGGGCTGCGACTGCCCGCCACCCTCGTCTTCGACTACCCGACCGCCCAGGCGGT
>NZ_JBPXMB010000103.1:0-871 GCF_051918945.1 Streptosporangium sp. LJ11 | reverse complement strand
CGGCTCAGTACTGGCGGGTGGGCAGGGCTTCCTTGGCCTGCTCCTGGGTGAAGGTGGTCTCCTCGGTCACCACCCGAGCCGGCACCTGCTCACCGGCGACGACCTTCTTGGCCAGGTCCATCAGTTGAGGGCCGAGCAGCGGGCTGCACTCGACGATGTAGCTGATCTTCCCGTCGGCCAGGGCCTGCATCCCGTCCTTCACCGCGTCGATCGTGATGATCTTGATGTCCTTGCCCGGCACCTTGCCCGCGCCCTCGATCGCCTCGATCGCACCCAGCCCCATGTCGTCATTGTGCGCGTACAGCACATCGATGTCCGGAGTGGACTTCAAGAACGCCTCCATCACCTCCTTGCCCTTGGCCCGGGTGAAGTCACCGGTCTGCGAAGCGGCGATCTTGAACTTCGGATCGGCCGCGATCACCTCCGCGAAACCCGCCTTGCGGTCGTTGGCCGGCGCCGAACCCGTGGTGCCCTGCAGCTCCACGATGTTCACCGGATCCTTGGAGTCCTTGTACTCCTCCACCAGCCACTGACCGGCCTTCTTGCCCTCCTCCACGAAGTCCGAGCCCAGGAAGGTCTTGTACAGCGTCTTGTCGGCCGAATCCACCGCCCGGTCGGTGAGGATCACCGGGATCTTGGCGTTCTGCGCCTCCTTCAGCACCGTGTCCCAGCCCGACTCCACCACCGGCGAGAACGCGATGACGTCGACCTTCTGCTGGACGAAGGACCGGATCGCCTTGATCTGGTTCTCCTGCTTCTGCTGGGCGTCGGAGAACTTCAGCTCCACACCCGCCGTCTTCGCCGACTCCTGCACCGACTTGGTGTTGGCCGTACGCCAGCCGCTTTCCGCGCCGACCTGGGAGAAACCCAT
>NZ_JBPXMB010000102.1:0-874 GCF_051918945.1 Streptosporangium sp. LJ11 | reverse complement strand
TGGTGCTGCTGGCCGTGGTGGGTCTGGTCACGGTGCCCGACACCTTCGCCACGACCTCCAACATGGTGAGCATCCTGTCGCTGGCCGCGACCATCGGGGTGATCACCGTCGGCATGACGTTTGTGATCATCGGTGGGGGCATCGACCTGTCGGTGGGCGCGATCATGGCGCTGGCGTCGGTGTGGGCGACCACGCTGGCCACCCAGTCCTACGGCCCGTTCGTGATGATCCTGTGCGCGGTGCTGGTCGGCACCGGCGCGGGCCTGGTCAACGGACTGCTGATCTCCTATGGGCGGATGGTGCCGTTCATCGCCACATTGGCGATGCTGGTGGCCGCCCGCGGTCTGGCGCAGCGGATGTCGGACCGGCGCACCCAGCTGGTGCAGCAGGGCAACGAGATGATCGTGGAGCTGTCGACCAGCCGGGTGCTGGGCATCCCGGTGCTGGTCTACATCTTCGCGCTGGTGGTGATCGCCGGGTGGGTGCTGTTGAACCGCACCACCTTCGGCCGGCGCACCTACGCGGTGGGCGGTAACCCCGAGGCGGCCCGGCTGGCCGGTATCGACGTGCGCCGCCACACCGTGATGCTGTACGCGCTGTCGGGGTTGTGCTGCGGCATCGCGGCGGTGCTGATCATGGCCAGGACCACGACGGGGTCCTCCACGCACGGGGATCTGTACGAGCTGGACGCGATCGCCGCGGTCATCATCGGCGGCACGCTGCTGACCGGCGGGCGCGGATCGATCATCGGGTCGATCCTGGGTCTGCTGATCTTCACCGTGATCACGAACCTGTTCATCCTCAACGGGCTCAACACCAGCGACCAGCTGGTGGCCAAGGGCCTGATCATCGTGGTGGCCGTGCTGCTCCAGCG
>NZ_JBPXMB010000101.1:0-913 GCF_051918945.1 Streptosporangium sp. LJ11 | reverse complement strand
CGTAATTGAGCGATCACCGTAGGTAGTGTCCGTTGTGAAGTCGATCTACGAGGACATCCCTCACCACAGAGTGGAGTTCAGTGTTGATGTCACAACGATCCAAATCAGCGCTCACCGCGCTCACCTGCGCCCTGGCGACGCTGCTGGCCACATCGGGCACGCCGGCGACCGCCGAGGCCGGTGCGCAGGCCGCCACCACAGGGCGGCAGGCCACCACAAAGGCCGCCGCCGCGCCCTGTGTCCGGCAAGGGCAGGCGGCCTACCCCGTCGAGTACTACTGGAAGAACGCCTTCGGCATGCGGCTGGGCAGCGGGTCGATCTCGGTCACCACCGCCCCGTCCCTGTGGGGCGGGCAGATCACACCGGGCGGCACCTTCACCCTCACCCTGGCGCACCGCACGGCCCAGTGGCCATTTCTGGTCAGGAGCTACACCACCACCTGGGACCTGTCGTCGCTGCTGGCCAACGCCGATGTCATCGGCCAGTCCGGGGCCGGCACCATCGGCGGCACCACCCTGACGATCCCCTCGCAGGGCACCAAGTCCGACCCACCTGCGAAGACCATCACCTTCCGGGTCAAGCAGGGCACCGTCGGGCGCAGCATGACCATCCGGCCGACCGGGATCAGCAGCGTCCTCGCCGCTCCGGGCCAGCTCGGAAACAACACCGCCGCCCCCCCGATCCAGATCGTGGGCGGGCAGTCCATCTCACCCACCAACGCCGCCGCCGACACCGCCACCACCCAGGGCAAGGCCGTCAGCGTGCCCGTCCTGGCCAACGACACCGCGACCGCACCGGCGATCAGCAACGTCACCCAGCCCGGCAACGGCACCGCGACCATCTCCGGCACCAACGTGGTCTACACCCCCGCTCCGGGCTTCGTCGGCACCGACACCTTCACCTACACCATCAC
>NZ_JBPXMB010000100.1:0-945 GCF_051918945.1 Streptosporangium sp. LJ11 | reverse complement strand
GCTGGATGGTGAGGTTGCGGAGTGTGTGCTGGTCGAGGTGTCGGCCGGGGTGCACGAGGCGTTGGGTGTGGTGCAGGGGTGGTTGGCCGAGGAGCGGTTCGCCTCTTCGCGGCTGGTGGTGGTGACGCGGGGCGCGGTGGCGGTCGCTCAGGCGGAGGATGTGGATCCGGCGCAGGCGGCGGTGTGGGGTCTGGTGCGGGCGGCGCAGGCCGAGCAGCCGGGCCGGTTCGTGCTGCTGGATGTGGAGGCCGGGCCGCTGGAGGCGGACGCGGTCGATCGGGCGCTGGCCTCGGGTGAGGCGCAGGTCGCGGTGCGGGCCGGTGCGGTGTGGGTGCCGCGGTTGGTGCGCACGGTGGTGGCGCCGGTGGAGGAGGATCGCGCTCCGGTGTTCGGGCCGGAGGGCACGGTGCTGGTCACCGGCGGCACCGGCGGCCTGGGCGCGCTGGTCGCCAGACACCTGGCCGCCACCTACCAGGTCAAGAACCTGCTGCTGGCCGGTCGTCGTGGCGCGCAGGCGCCGGGGGCGGCCGAGTTGGTGGCGGAGCTGACCGAGTTGGGCGCCACGGTCACGGTCGCGGCCTGCGACGTGGGTGACCGGGACGCGCTGGCCGAGTTGATCGCGGCCGTTCCGGCCGATCAGCCGTTGAGCGGTGTGGTGCACGCGGCCGGCGTCCTGGACGACGGTGTGATCACCGCGCTGACGTCCGAGCGGCTGGACGGGGTCATGCGGCCCAAGGCCGACGCGGCCTGGCACCTGCACGAGCTCACTCAGGAGCTGGACCTGTCGGCGTTCGTTCTCTTCTCCTCGATGGCCGGGGTGCTGGGCGGTCCTGGGCAGGGCAACTACGCGGCGGCCAATGCCTTCCTCGACGCGCTGGCCGAGCATCGCAGGTCGCGGGGACTGGCGGGAACCTCGCTGGCCTGGGGCCTGTGGGCGATCGGCGG
>NZ_JBPXMB010000099.1:0-1012 GCF_051918945.1 Streptosporangium sp. LJ11 | reverse complement strand
ATGAGCAGGCCGATCACCTTGTTCACCGGCCAGTGGGCCGACCTGCCGTTCGAAGAGGTCTGCCGCCTGGCCTCGGGCTGGGGATACGACGGCTTGGAGATCGCCTGCTGGGGCGACCACTTCGAGGTCGACAAGGCCCTCAGCGACGACGACTACATCCCCCGCAAACAGGAACTGCTCGCCAAGCACAACCTGTCGGTCTACACCATCTCCAACCACCTGGTCGGCCAGGCCGTCTGCGACAACCCCATCGACGCCCGCCACCAGGGCATCCTGCCCGCCCGCATCTGGGGCAACGGCGACCCCGAACAGGTCCGCCGCAACGCCGCCGAAGAGATCAAGAACACCGCCCGCGCCGCCGCCAAACTCGGCGTCGACACCGTGGTCGGCTTCACCGGATCCTCCATCTGGCACACCGTGGCCATGTTCCCGCCCGTGCCCCCCCAGATGATCGAGGACGGCTACGCCGACTTCGCCGAGCGCTGGAACCCCATCCTGGACGTCTTCGACGAGGTCGGCGTCCGCTTCGCCCACGAGGTCCACCCCAGCGAGATCGCCTACGACTACCACACCACCGTGCGCACCCTGGAGGCCATCGGCCACCGCCCCGCGTTCGGCCTGAACTGGGACCCCTCCCACATGGTCTGGCAGGAGATCGACCCGGTCGCCTTCATCCTGGACTTCGCCGACCGCATCTACCACGTCGACTGCAAGGACGCCAAGGTCCGCACCGGCGACGGCCGCCGCGGCCGGCTCGCCTCCCACCTGCCCTGGGCCGACCTGCGCCGCGGCTGGGACTTCGTCTCCACCGGACGCGGCGACGTGCCCTGGGAGGACTGCTTCCGCGCCCTCAACGCCATCGGCTACGCCGGACCCATCTCCATCGAGTGGGAGGACGCCGGCATGGACCGCCTCGACGGCGCCCCCGACGCGCTGGCCGTCATCCGCAAGCTCAACGCCATCACCCCGCCCACCACCGCCTTCGACGCCGCCTTCTCCTCGGACTGAACCC
>NZ_JBPXMB010000098.1:0-1037 GCF_051918945.1 Streptosporangium sp. LJ11 | reverse complement strand
GCGGCGAAGGACCAGTTCAGGGTGCCGGTGTAGGAGGAGCAGCGGGAGCCGTTGGAGCCGGACCAGAACTGGTTGGTGCCGTCGGCGTTGCCGATGATCCTGTCGTTGGACCCGCTGTCGCACGAGGTGTTGTTGCGGAATACCGAGGTTCCGGCGTCGAACTGGAAGTTGCGCTCTTCGTTGCCGACGCTGACATTGTCCGACACCGTCATCGTGCCGGGGTTGCGGTTGTAGGTGAACCCGTGTTTGCCGTTGTTGTAGGCGATGTTGCGCCGGATGACGTGATCGACCGCGATGTCCTCGCCGCCGAGCTTGTAGCCGTTGCGGTCCCCGTTGCCGGCCTGGCCGCCGTTGCTGAGCGTGCCGTTGTCGTAGGCGAGAGAGTCCTCGACGGTCACCGCGCCGATGGGTCCGGTGTCGGTCTTGGTGAACAGATCCCAGCCGTCGTCGATGTTGTTGTGGGCCACGGCGTGGCGGAAGACGTTGCCCGGACCTGAGGTGAGCTTGGCGGCGAAGCCGTCGGCGTCCTCGCCGTCGGAGTCGGCGTTGTCGTGCGACTCCACGCTCACGATGAGGTTGCGGGAGGGCCACTGCTCGCGGGGTGCCCCGGCCACCAGCCGCGAGAGCTGCAGCCCCGTGTCGCGGTTGAAGCGCGTCACCGTGCGCTCGATGATGTTGTCGTTGCCGGCCAGGAGGATCCCGTTGTCACCGGCGCGCTCGACGACGATGCCGTGGATGTGCCAGAACGAGCCGCCCACGGCGAGCCCGCGGTTGGCCGGGTCCTCGCTCTGGGCCGAGAAGTTCAGGATCGGGGTCTCACCGGGGTAGGCGGAGATCTTCTTGCGGGCGCTCGCGGTGCCGTTGTTACCCGGCGCGATGGTGATCGTCTGCGAGAAGTCGTAGCGCCCGCCGCGCATGGAGATCGTCCCGCCGGGAGCGACGCGGGTGATCGCGGAGGTGAGCGTCGTCGGGGCCGATTCCGTCCCGGCCGCACTGTCCGTGCCGTTCGGCGCCACGTACAGCGTGTCGCCCGGCGG
>NZ_JBPXMB010000097.1:0-1048 GCF_051918945.1 Streptosporangium sp. LJ11 | reverse complement strand
GGTAAGACGGTGTTCGTCTTTCCCGGTCAGGGGTCGCAGTGGCTGGGGATGGGGGTTGAGCTGCTGGAGTCGTCGGCGGTGTTCGCGGCGCGGATGGCGGAGTGCGAGGTGGCGCTGTCGGAGTTCGTGGACTGGTCGCTGACCGGGGTGTTGCGGGCCGAGGAGGGCCAGCCGGGCTTTGACCGGGTGGATGTGGTCCAGCCGGTGTTGTGGGCGATGATGGTCTCGCTCGCGCAGGTGTGGCGGTCGGTGGGGGTGGAGCCGGCGGCGGTGGTGGGCCATTCGCAGGGTGAGATCGCGGCTGCGGTGGTGGCCGGTGCGCTGTCCTTGGAGGATGGTGCGCGGGTGGTGGCGTTGCGTAGCCGGGCGATCGTGGCGCTGGCGGGTCAGGGTGGGATGGTGTCGGTTCCGCTGCCGTCGGCGCAGGTGGCCGAGCGGCTGGCGGGGTTGGACGGCCGGGTGTCGGTGGCGGCGGTCAACGGCCCGGCCTCGACGGTGATCTCCGGTGATGTGGACGCGCTGGACGGGTTGCTGGCCGAGTATGAGCTGGCGGGGGTGCGGGCCAAGCGGATCGAGGTGGATTACGCCTCGCATTCGGCGTATGTGGCCGCGATCGAGGGTGAGCTGGCCACCCTGTTGGCGCCGGTGGCGCCGCGTATCGGGCGTACTCCGTGGTATTCGACGGTGCGGGGGTGCTGGCTGGAGGGTGTGGAGGCCGGTGGCGCGTACTGGTATGAGAATCTGCGTGAGACGGTGGGGTTCGGTCCGGCGGTGGAGGTGCTGGCGGGCGAGGGGTTCCGGTTCTTCGTGGAGTGCAGTGCGCATCCGGTGTTGCGGATCGGGGTGCTGGAGAGTGTGGAGGCGGCCGGGCTCGCGGATGCCTGCGTGGTGGTGGGCACGTTGCGGCGTGATGACGGCGGGGTGCGCCGGTTGTGGACGAGCGCGGCCGAGGTGTGGGTACGCGGTGGAGAGGTGGACTGGGAGCGGGCCATCGCCCCGGCCGGGCCTCGCCGGGTGGATCTGCCCACCTACGCCTTCCAGCACCAGC
>NZ_JBPXMB010000096.1:0-1072 GCF_051918945.1 Streptosporangium sp. LJ11 | reverse complement strand
CGCTGGGGCGTGGAGCCGAGGTCGGGCGTCTTGTAGGTGACCAGAGGGACCGTGGTGGCCACGGGCGTGGCCAGGTCGTGGTCGACGAGGTCGGAGATCACCTGCTCGATGCGCTTGTAGGCCGTCGGCGCCTCCTCGAAGAGCAGCTGGCGGTCTCCGCACACCACCAGCGACCCCACCGGCGTGCGGCGCAGCTCCTCGACCGTGTGCTTGGCCCGGCCCCGGCGCAGGGCGTCCGCACGCGACATCTTGCGGCCCGCGCCGTGCGCGACGGAATGGCCGGCGTCCGGCCCGGCGTGGGCGGCCACGAGGTAGGAAGGGGTGCCTCGCGTACCGGCGATGAGCACGTCGCGGCCGTCGCCCGGAGCGGCTCCCTTGCGGTGCAGGTAGGCCCCGTCACGGATCTCGACCAGGTTGTGGCACTGGTCGACGAGCGGCTCGGCGGGCTCGGCCCCCAGGGCATGGGCGACCCGGGCGGCCATCAGCCGCCGGTTGAGCGATCCCCAGCGTACGGCGTCGTCGTGCATCGCCAGGTAGGCGCCGGGATCAGGGGCGGGGCCCGCGCCGTGGACCTCGGTGTGCGCCCGCAGGATCCGCTCGCCCAGCCCCCGGGAACCGCTGTGGACGATGAGGACCAGGTCGCCGCCGGCGAGTCCGAGACGGCTCGCGTGGTCCGGCGCGAAGACGGTCCCGATCCGCGCCAGCTCGACGAAGTGATTGCCCCGGCCGACCGTCCCGAGGCCCTCGACGTGACCGGCGGGGATGTCGCCCTTCACCACGGCCCAGGCCGGGTCGCCGGCATCCCGTTCGGGATCCAGCGCGCGATCGAGGTCGGGGAAGCGGGCGGCGAGCTTCTCGGGTACGGCACGCTTGAGCTTCATGGGGAACACGGCGATGCCGCACCCGATGTCGGAGCCCACCAGGAACGGGTACAGCACGGTCGACGTCATGGCGGCGCCGATGGGGGCGCCCTTGCCGGGGTGCAGGTCGGGCATGGCGGCGACGTGCGTCATGCCGTCGAGCGCGGCCACCTGGTGGCACTGCGCGAGGGCGTCGGACTCGATCCAGCTCG
>NZ_JBPXMB010000095.1:0-1127 GCF_051918945.1 Streptosporangium sp. LJ11 | reverse complement strand
CTGCTGGTGTGTGTGGCGGGGTGCGCGTCCGCGGCCGCGCCTTCCGCTCAGCGGGCGGCGCAGGACTTCTACGCCGCCGTGCGGGACCGCCAGGTGGAGCGGGCCTGCGCGCTGCTGGCTCCGGAGGCGGCCGAGAGCCTGCGAACCGGGAATCAAAGGTGCGAGACCTCTCTCGGCGGGCTCGACCTGCCCGGCGGGCAGGTGCTGGACGTCGAGGTCTGGGGGGATGAGGCCCGGGTGCGGCTGAGTGGCGACACCGTCTTCCTGCACCGTTTCCCGGCGGGCTGGCGGGTGCGCGGCGCGGGCTGCACGCCTCGCGGTGACCTGCCCTACGACTGTGAGGTGAGCACCTGACATGCGCCTCATGTTCACCGTCACCGCGGCGATCATCGCGATCGGGCTGGTCTGCTTCTTCGTCATCGGCCTGCTGCAACGCTGAAAAAGGGGGAGGAGCGGGTGAGACGCTTCGTCAAGGACAACGGCCTGAGTCTGTTCTTCCTGGTGGCGTTCGTGCTGTCCCTGGTCGGCCAGTCCTTCGCCGGTAACGCCGCCGCCAACGCCGACCGGCTCGCCGAGGGCGGGACGGCACTGTCGTGGCCGGCCTACGTCACCTCCTCCGACTTCGCCGTCGACGTGGCGGAGAACTGGCAGTCGGAGTACCTGCAGTTCCTGCTGTTCATCCTGGCCACGGTCTGGCTGGTGCAGCGGGGCTCGCCCGAGTCGAAGAAGCCGGGTAAGCAGGGAGAGGAAAGCGACGCCGAGCAGAAGATCGGCCGGCACGCGGACGCGGACAGTCCGGCCTGGGCCGGGGTGGGCGGAGTGCGCCAGGGCCTGTATGGCCGCTCCCTCGGCCTGCTCATGGGGTTGATCTTCGTGTTGTCGTGGCTGGCGCAGTCGGTGGCGGGCACGGCCGCCTACAACGCCCGCCAGCTCGCCCAGTTGCAGGACCCCCTCGGCTGGGGGGAGTACGTCGTGTCGGCCGACTTCTGGAACCGGACCCTGCAGAACTGGCAGTCGGAGTTCCTGGCCGTCCTGTCGATGGTCGTGCTCTCGGTCTACCTGCGCCAGCGTGGCTCCCCGGAGTCCAAACCCGTCGGCACCCCGCACGAGGAGACCGGCGTGGAAGG
>NZ_JBPXMB010000094.1:0-1178 GCF_051918945.1 Streptosporangium sp. LJ11 | reverse complement strand
CCTGCACCACACCCAACGCCTCGTGCACCCCGGCCGACACCTCGACCAGCACACACTCCGCAACCTCACCATCCAGCAAACCGGCCAGAGAACCGGCCACCACCCACCCGGGCACCCCCGCAGGAGCGGAAACGGAACCGGCCGGAGCCTCACTCCACTCGACGTGGAACAGCTTGTTCCTGAGCCCGGTGGTGCGAATGGTCTCCGGCCCGCCGATGGAGACCGGGCGTACGGCCAGCGACGCGACCGTCGCCACCGGCAGGCCCGCGGTGTCCGTCAGCTTGAGCGAGACCGCGCCCTGGGCGGTCAGCGAGATCCTGATACGGAGTTTCGTGGCTCCGGAGGCGTGCAGCGCCACCCCGCTCCAGGCGAACGGCAGGGAGGGCCGGCCGGGCTCGGAGTCGGTCACGAACTCACCGAGGGCTGTGGCGTGCAGGGCGACGTCGAACAGCGCCGGATGCAGCCCGAATCTGGCGGCGTCCCGTGCCATGTCCTCGGGCAGCGCCAGCTCGGCGAAGACCTCGTCGCCCTTGCGCCACGCGGCCCGCAGCCCGCGGAAGGCGGGGCCGTAGTCCAGGCCGATGGCGGCGAAGTTCTCGTACAGCCCCTCCATGCCGACGGCCTGCGCGCCCTCCGGTGGCCAGGTCTCCTCGGCTTCCGGCACGACCACGCCGACGCGGGCCAGTATGCCCGCGGCGTTCTGGGTCCAGGGCTCGTCCTGCGCTTCGTGCAGGCGGGAGTAGATCCCCAGCTGCCTGCGTCCGTCCTCGTCGGGTGCGCCGACGGCCACCTGCAGCTGGACGGCTCCGCGCTCGGGCAGGAACAGCGGCGCCTGCAGCGTCAGCTCCTCCAGCAGGTCGCAGCCGACCTCGTCACCCGCCCGTACGGCCAGCTCCACGAGGCCGGTTCCCGGCAGGAGCACCTGCCCGTTGACCGCGTGGTCGGCCAGCCACGGGTGTGTGGCGATCGACACGCGTCCGGTGAGGACCGCCGCTCCGCTCTCCGCGAGCCCGGTGGACGCGCCGAGCAGCGGGTGCCCGGTCGCCCAGAGCCCGAGGCTTTCCGCGTCGCCCGCGCCGCCCGTCTCCAGCAACCAGTAGCGCTGGTGCTGGAAGGCGTAGGTGGGCAGATCCACCCGGCGAGGCCCGGCCGGGGCGATGGCCCGCTCCCAGTCCACC
>NZ_JBPXMB010000093.1:0-1232 GCF_051918945.1 Streptosporangium sp. LJ11 | reverse complement strand
GACGTCTGCGACGGTGATCGTGTCGTCGTGGGTGTTCCGGTGGGTGATCAGGCCTGGGGCGCGTCCTGCGTCCCGGGTTGGGGGGTGTCGGTGTGGGGTGGGCTGGTTTCGGGTTGTGGGGGTGGGTCGCTGAGCTGGTCGCGGAGGTAGTTCCAGATGACGGCGATCAGGGCGGCGACGGGTACGGCGAGCAGGCTGCCCACGATGCCGGCGAGGTTGCCGCCCAGGGTGACGGCGAGCAGGATCACCGCGGCGTGCAGGCCCAGGCCGCGGCTTTGCACCATGGGCTGGAAGACGTTTCCCTCGAGTTGCTGGACGGCGATGATGATGGCGAGCACGATGAGGGCGTCGGTGGGGCCGTTGGAGACCAGGGTGATCAGGACGGCGACGAAGCCGGCGAACAGGGCGCCGATGATGGGGACGAAGGCCGCGACGAAGGTCAGGACGGCCAGGGGCAGGACGAGGGGGACGCCGACGATCCACAGGCCCAGGCCGATGAGCACGGCGTCGAGCAGGCCGACGAAGGCTTGGGAGCGGACGAAGGAGCCCAGGGTGTCCCAGCTGTGGGTGGCTATGGCCGGGAGGTCGGTGGCCAGGCGGCCGGGGAGCTGGCGGGTGAGCCAGGGCAGGAATCGTGGGCCGTCTTTGAGGAAGAAGAACATCAGGAACAGGGCCAGGACGGTGGTGACCAGGCCGTTGAGGATGGTGCCGACGCCGGTGACGGTGGCGGTGACGATGCTGCCGACGCTTGATTGGATGCGGGTGGTGGCGGTGTCGAGGGCGGTGCTGAGCTGGTCGGCGCCGATGTTGAGGGGTGGTCCGGCGGCCCAGTCGCGCAGGCGTTGGATGCCGTTGCCGACGCCGGTGGCCAGTTCGCCGGCTTGGGAGGCGACCGGGACGGCGATGAGGACCAGGGTGCCGGCGGCGATGAGCAGGAACAGGGCGGTCACGGCGGAGGCGGCCAGGGTGGGGTGCCAGCCGTGGCGGCGCAGGAAGCGGGTGATGGGCCAGGTCAAGGTGGTGAGCAGCAGGGCGATGACCAGGGGCCAGATGATCGACCACATCTGGCCCAGGGTCCACAGGATGACCGCGGCCATCAGCACGACGAGCAGCATCTGCACGGAGATCCGCGCCGAGGTGCGCAGCGCGGCGCGGGTCTTCGTGACGTTCAGCGGGGCAGACACGAGATCACCTTAGACACAGCCGGACCAGACCGCGCCACCACGGGAACC
>NZ_JBPXMB010000092.1:0-1273 GCF_051918945.1 Streptosporangium sp. LJ11 | reverse complement strand
CGGATGAGGGTCTCCGGGTTTTGTCGGTGGGCTTCGGTAGGTTGATTGACGTGTCCCGCTTTCGGCTTCAGCCCACGCGCGCCCAAGAGGCGGCACTGCTGGAGCACTGCGGACACGCCCGATACGTATGGAATTTGGCCGTTGAGCAGCACGCCCACTGGCAGCGAGGCCGTAAGCCGGCGCCGGGTTTCGCCGAGCAGTGCCGCCAGTTGACGGAGGCTCGCGCTGAGTTCGCGTGGCTGCGCGGCGGGTCGGTCATCGTCCGGCAACAGGCGCTCAAAGACTTCGCCCAGGCCATGGCGAACTTCTTCGGCAAGACCCACCGCAAGCCGACGTGGCGTCAACGTGGGCGGGGCGAAGGGTTCCGGATCGTCGCGTTCAAACCTGGTGACGTACACCGCGTGTCGCGCAACGTCGGCGAGGTTCGGATCCCGAAGGTTGGTTGGGTGCGGTTTCGCTGGTCGCGGCCCGTAGGTGAGGACGTGAGGTCCTACCGCGTCACCCGTGACCGGGCGGGCCGTTGGCATGTGGCGTTCGCCGCGATCCCTGAACCGGTCCCCGCACCCGGTTGGGGTGAGGTCGTTGGCGTGGACCGTGGCGTGGCCGTGTCGGCGGCGCTGTCCACGGGCGAGTTGCTGAACGCGCCCACTCTGCGCGGCGCCGAGAAGACACGGCTGCTGAGGTTGCAGCGGAAACTCGCGCGAGCGAAGCGGGGGTCGAACCGGCGTGGCACGGTCAAGGCCGCCATCGCGAAGCTGAAAGCCCGCGAGGCCGACCGGCGCAACGACTGGGTCGAGAAGACCTCGACCGGCCTGGCCCGCCGTTTCGACGTGATCGCGGTCGAAGATCTGAAGATCGGCGGCATGACGCGGTCGGCCAAGGGCGCCGTCGAGGCACCGGGGCGGAACGTCCGTCAGAAAGCGGGCCTGAACCGCGGCATCCTCGCTGCGGGGTGGGGCCGGCTGGTGGAGCGGTTGGAGCAGAAAGCTCCGGGACGCGTTCAGAAGATCGACCCGCGTTACACGTCGCAGACCTGCAACGCCTGCAAGCACCTCGCCGGGGAGAGTCGCGAGAGCCAAGCTCTCTTCCTGTGCGTCGCCTGCGGGCACCAGGCGCACGCCGACGTGAACGCGGCGAAGAACGTTCGCGACACTGCCGCAGGGCATGCGGTGGCTGCACGGGGAGGCTTCGGGTTGCCGGAGCCTGTGAACCGTGAACCTCAACGCGACCTCCTCCTTGTGGGGTAGTTGCTGTTGGAATCCCCCGCCTTCAG
>NZ_JBPXMB010000091.1:0-1335 GCF_051918945.1 Streptosporangium sp. LJ11 | reverse complement strand
GGTGAACCGCGCCGAGTTTCGTGGAGACTTGGCTACTTGGTTTCTGCTGCGGTGAGTGCGGCCTGTTGGTGACGGTAGTGGATCGCTTCGTACTCTGCGGGCGGGATGTTGCCGCAGGCGGTGTGCAGGCGGCGGTGGTTGAACCAGTCGAGGTATTCCAGCGTCGCCAACTCGACGTCGTCCATGTTCTTCCAGGGGCCGTAGCGGCGGATCAGTTCGGCTTTGAACAGGCCGTTGAAGGACTCGGCCAGGGCGTTGTCATAGGAGTCGCCGCGGCTGCCCACTGAAGCGACCGCTCCGGTGTCGGCCAGGCGCTCGCTGTAGCGGATCGACAAATATTGCACCCCGCGGTCGGAGTGATGAACTAGCCCAGACAGATCCGCGCACTGGCCGCGATTGCGACGCCAGATGGCCATCTCCAAAGCGTCCAGGGCCAGGTCGGTGCGCAGATGGGTGGCGATCTGCCAGCCCACGACCATCCGGGAGTACACGTCGATGACGAACGCCGCATACACCCAGCCCGACCAGGTGCGGATATAGGTCAGATCAGCGACCCAGAGCCGGTTCGGCGCCGGCGCGCAGAAGGTGCGGTCGACGAGATCGGCCGGCCGATCGGCCTGGTCGCCGGCGATGGTGGTTCGCCGGACTTTCCCGCGAACCAGCCCGACGATGCCCAACTCGCCCATCAGTCGCTGGATTGTGCACCGGGCGACCGCATGCCCTTCGCGACGCAGCTGCCTATGGATCTTGCGGGCGCCGTAGCAGGAGTAGTTGTCCTGGTAGATGCGGATGATCTCTGTCTTGAGCCGGTTATCGCGTACTGCTCGCGCAGACGGCGGCCGGGTGCGGACTGCGTAGTACGTCGAGGCAGCGCTCTGCAGGACCCGGCAGATCGGCTCGACACCGAACTGGGCGCGGTGAGCGTCGATGAAGGCGTTCATCTGGGTGGTCGAGGGTCGAGTTCTCTGGCGAAAAAAGCCGACGCCGCCTTGAGGATCTCGTTGGCGCGGCGCAGCTCGCGGACCTCCCGCTCCAACTCGGCGATCCGCTTGGCCTCATCGGTGCTGGTCCCGGGTCGCTGACCGCCGTCGATCTCGGCCTGCTTGACCCAGTTGCGCAGCGACTCCGACCCAATGCCCAACTGCCGAGCAACGCGAGTGATGACGCCGAACGACTCCCTGGACTGCGCGGTGGCCTCCTGCACCATCCGCACCGCCCGCTCTTTCAACTCCGGCGGATACCGACGCTGGGCGGGGTGCGACGAACCAGATCGACCTGACATGAGCTCCATCCTTTCCAACCGATGAAGCCTCCATCAATCCCGGCGCGGTTCAC
>NZ_JBPXMB010000090.1:0-1400 GCF_051918945.1 Streptosporangium sp. LJ11 | reverse complement strand
CCTTCCATGATCATGTCGAGGACGGCGTGCTCGTCCAGCTCACCGGCACCGGCCTCACGAATGACCCGGCCCTCCCGCAGGACCAGCACCCGATCGGCCAGCCCCAGCACCTCGGGAACCTCGCTGGAGACCAGCAACACCCCGATCCCCTCATCGGCCAGCCGCCGCACCAGCGCGTACAACTCCGCCCGAGCCCCCACGTCCACCCCGCGGGTCGGCTCGTCAAGCAGCAGCAGCTTGCGGTCGTTCAGCAACCACCGGGCCAGCACCGCCTTCTGCTGGTTACCGCCCGACAACGTCTTGATCGGCCGCTCCGGATCGGAGGGACGGATGTCGAGGGCCTGTACCATCTCCCGCGCGTCGGCCGCCTCCCGGCGCCGGTCCATCCAGCCCAGCCGCGAGTACCGGCCCAAACTCGCCAGGCTGATGTTGCGCGACACGCTCTGGTCCAGCAGCAACGCCTGCGCCTTGCGCTCCTCGGGCGCCAATCCCATGCCCAGGCGCACCGCGCCGGTCGTGCCACCGCCCCGGCGCACCGGCTTGCCCTCCAAGACCACCTGGCCGGAGAACCGCCGCGCCCCGTACACCGCCTCGATGATCTCCGAACGGCCCGAGCCGACCAGACCGGCCAGCCCCACGATCTCCCCCGCCCGCACCGAGAACGACACGTCGGTGACGACCCCGGGGACGGTGAGGTTCTCGACCCGCAGCACCTCGTTGCCCGCGACGGGTTCCGCGCGGCGCGGCGGGAAGACGTACTCGACGTTGCGGCCGGTCATCAGCGACACCACCTGCGAGGTCGGCGTCTCCTTGGCCGGCAGGCCCACCGCGACCGTGCGGCCGTCCTTGAGCACCGTCACCCGGTCCCCGATCTCGCGGATCTCCTCCAGCCGGTGCGAGATGTAGACCACCGCCACCCCCTGGGCGGTCAGCTCCCGGATGATCCGGAACAGGTTGCCCACCTCGTCATGGGCCAGCGCCGCCGACGGCTCGTCCATGATGATCAGCCGGGTGTCGTGCGACAGCGCCCGCGCCATGCTCACCACCTGCTTGGCCGCCGGAGACAGCCGGCCCACCTCCGTCGACGGGCGGATCTCCGCGTGCCCCAGCCGCGCCAGCAACTCCCGCGTCGCCCGCGCCGCCTCCGAGCGGCCCACGAACCCCATCCGGGCCGGCTCATGACCCAAGAACACGTTCTCGGCCACGCTCAGCCCGTCGACCAGGTCCAGCTCCTGGTAGATCGTGGAGATCCCGAGCCGGATCGCCGCGATCGGGCTCGACAGCCGCACCTCCTCACCGTTGAGCGTGATCGTCCCCTCGTCGGGCTGGTGAGCGCCCGCCAGAGTCTTGATCAGCGTGGACTTCCCGGCGCCGTTCTGGCCGAGCAGGCAGTGCACCTC
>NZ_JBPXMB010000089.1:0-1480 GCF_051918945.1 Streptosporangium sp. LJ11 | reverse complement strand
GGGCTGGATGTCGTCTGCTCGTCGTGGTTACCCGTCGGATCTGACCGATGCCCAGTGGGCGCTCATCGAGCCGCTTCTACCGCAGCCCAACACCAACGGCCGGCAGGAGAAACACCCGCGTCGGGAGATCGTCAACGCGATTCTGTACGTAGTGCGTTCGGGTTGCCCGTGGCGCTATCTGCCAGCTGACCTGCCGCCGTGGCAGACCGTGTACTGGTACTTCACCCGATGGGAAGCCGCTGGCGTGACCGAGAAACTGCTGGCGGCGCTGCGCACCAAGGCCCGTGTCCAGCAGGGCCGCAATCCGGAGCCATCTGCCGGAATTATCGACTCGCAGTCCGTACGAGGTGCCGATACCGTTGCCGGTGACAGCCGTGGTTACGATGCCGGCAAGAAGGTCAACGGCCGTAAACGGTTCATCGTCACCGACATGTGCGGGCTGCTGATCGCGGTGGCGGTGATGGCGGCGAGCCGACAAGACCGCGACGGCGCCAAAACCGTGCTGCTCGGCACTTATCTGGCCACGCCGATCCGGTACGTCTTCGCTGACCAGGGCTTCACCGGACGTCTGGTGGACTGGGCCCACGACATCCTCAAGACGACTGTGGAGATCGTGCGCAAACCCGCCGAGCAGCGCGGTTTCGCGGTGCACCCGCGCCGCTGGGTGGTGGAGCGGACTCTGGCTTGGCTGACCGCCTGCCGCCGACTAGCCCGCGACTACGAACGCCATTCTGGGGTCTCCGAGGCCATCGTGCGCTGGGCCGCCATCGCCGGCATGGCCCGACGTATCACCCACGGCCGACCCGCTCAACGCCAGCGTCGACGTGTCTTCCGCTGCCCTTGATCACGTTCGTCAAGCAGCCTGTGAGTCCCACCAGCGTGGCGATTCGTCATCGGGTGTGTCCGGGCTGGCGAAGTGGAACGGCACGCCGAGGCTGCGGGCTACCGCCTGGCCTTTCTCGGCAGCTTCGACGGCTTCCGGCCAAGGCGGAACTTCGCCGTTGAACAAGCGCAGGTCGCTCCCGCGCCGAAACAGCGCCAGCGGCCGCTCGTCGAAGCGGTGATGGTACCGGCCCGGCCGTTGCACGATCGCGACCAGCTCCACGAACCAGCCCTGAGTATCTCCGTCCCACAGCACCTCAACCGCGACCACCGGCTCGCTGATCGCGTTGACCATCCCGATCAGCTGTGGAACCTGCACGGGCGGTTCTTCAAGGTCAACCAAGCCCTGCTCGGCCAACCAGACGGATCGCTCCCGCAGCATGTTCTGCATCTCATACAGGTCAGGGGCAAGATCAAACCCACCTTCGGACCGCAACAGCACGATGGCTTCAATCAGCCGCTGACGACGAAGTTGTTCGTCGATCCGACCACGAACCTGTGGAGACAACGCCGCCCACCACCCGTCCTGCTCTTGCACACCGACCAGTCTCACCAACCAAGATCACGGTGTTGCAACGCCCGCTCTCAAACACGCTCT
>NZ_JBPXMB010000088.1:0-1540 GCF_051918945.1 Streptosporangium sp. LJ11 | reverse complement strand
CAGCGGGCGGGCAGGCTGTCCGGCGGCGAGCGCGCCCAGCTCGCCCTCACCCTCGGCCTGGCCAAACGGCCCGAACTACTGATCCTGGACGAGCCCGTGGCCTCACTGGACCCGCTGGCCCGCCGCGAGTTCATGCAGGGGCTGATGGAGGCCACCGTCGAGCACGAGTTCAGCGTCGTGCTCTCCTCCCACCTGGTCTCCGACCTGGAACGGGTCTGCGACTTCCTGGTCGTGCTGGTCGACTCCCGCGTCCAGGTCGCCGGGGAGACCGAGAAGCTGCTGTCCACCCATCACCGGCTCACCGGCCCGCGCCGCGACCCCGACCGCCTCCCCGCCGACCAGCACGTGGTCTCCGCGCGCCACACCGACCGGCAGAGCACGTACGTGGTCCGTACCGACGCCCCGATCCACGACCCCGCCTGGACGGTCAGCCGGCTCGGCCTGGAGGACCTCGTCCTGGCCTACATGGAGAAGCGCACCGCCGAGAACCGGCGGGCCGCCCTGGAGGTGCAGCGATGATCTGGCTGACCTGGCGCCAGTTCCGCGGCTCGGCCACGATGATGGCCGCCGCACTCCTGGTTCTCGTCGCCACTCTGGCCCTCACCGGGCCGGACCTGGCCTCCGGCTACTCCGCCGGGATCACCGCCTGCACGCAGGACAGCTCCTGCGACCGCTTCTACGACCGCTTCTTCGGCGAGTACGACCTCCCCTTCATGGCCCTCAGCCTCGTCGTGCTGATCCTGCCGGCACTGGTCGGGCTCTTCTGGGGAGCGCCGTTGATCACCCGTGAGCTGGAGACGGGCACGCACCTGCTGGTGTGGAACCAGAGCATCACCCGCGGCCGCTGGCTGGCGGTCAAGCTCGGGCTCACCGGCCTGACGGCCGTGGTCGCCGCCGGCGTGTGCGGCCTCGCGGTGACCTGGTGGTCCGCTCCCCTGGACAAGTCGGCCGCTCCGGACCTGGCCCTGATGGCTCCCCTGGTGTTCGGCGCGCGCGGCATCGCGCCGATGGGGTACGCGGCCTTCGCCTTCGTCCTGGGCGTGACCGTGGGCATGCTGGCGCGCCGCACCCTGGCCGCCATGGCCCTCACCCTGGCCGTCTTCGTCGCGATCCAGCTCGCCATGCCGCTGCTGGTCCGTCCCCACTTGATGCCCCCGGTCACCGGGACCTTCGAACTCAGCAAGACGAACGTGGATGGCATCGGCATAAACCGGGACGAAAACCAGTTCGTGCACGTCAGGCTGGATTCGGTCGTCCCCGGCCACGCCGGTGCCTGGGTCCTGTCCAGCGAGTTCATCGATCCGTCCGGGCGCGCGAGCGGCGTGGAAGCCGCCGTCAAGACCTCCACCACGTCGGGACCCTGCGCACCGCCGGGAGCGGGACCGGGACAGGGCATGGACTCGTGCTTGGCCGAGATCAACCGGCTTGGTTACCGGCAGCAGGCGACCTACCAGCCCCTGGAACGCTTCTGGCCCTTCCAGTGGATCGAGACCGGCATCTACGCCCTGCTCACCGCCGGCCTGACCTGGTTCTGCTTCTG
>NZ_JBPXMB010000087.1:0-1560 GCF_051918945.1 Streptosporangium sp. LJ11 | reverse complement strand
CTCCTTCACCGTGACCTTCTCCCCTGGCCTGACAGAAGGATGACCCTGATGCCCCCACCGCACGCGCGCCGCGCCCTGGTGACCGCCCTGGCCACACTGCTCGCCATGATCGCCGGCCTGCTCTCACCGATCGCGGCCCACGCCTCGCCACCCGCCCAGTACACCAACCCCCTGGTCACCCAGCGCGCCGACCCGCACATCTTCCGCCACACCGACGGCTACTACTACCTCACCGCGACCGTCCCCGAGTACGACCGCATCGTGCTGCGCCGCGCCACCACCATCCAGGGCCTGGCCAGCGCCCCCGAGACGGTCATCTGGCGCAAACACACCAGCGGCGAGATGGGCGCCCACATCTGGGCACCAGAAATCCACTTCATCAACGGCAAGTGGTACATCTACTTCGCCGCCGGCCGGGCCGACGACATCTGGCGCATCCGCATGTACGCGCTCGAAAACTCCGCCGCCAACCCCCTGACCGGCACCTGGACCGAACGCGGCCGGATCACCACCCCCTGGGACACCTTCGCCCTGGACGCCACCACCTTCACCACCAACGGCGTGCGCTACCTGCTCTGGGCCCAGCAGGAGCCGAACATCGCCACCAACTCCAACCTCTACATCGCCCGCATGGGCGCCAACCCCTGGACCATCACCGGCGCCACCACCCGCCTGACCGTGCCCACCCTGGCGTGGGAGACCCGCGGCCACAAGGTCGCCGAGGGCCCGGCCGTGCTGCAGCGCAACGGGCGGCTCTTCCTCACCTACTCCGCCAGCGCCACCGACGCCAACTACTGCCTGGGCATGCTGACCGCCTCCGCCTCGGCCGACCCGCTCAACGCCTCCTCCTGGACCAAGAACACCAACCCCGTCTTCGCCAGCAACACCGCCACCGGCCAGTACGGCCCCGGCCACAACTCCTTCACCGTCTCCGAGGACGGCCACAGCGACATCCTCGTCTACCACGACCGCAACTACCGCGACATCACCGGCGACCCGCTGAATGACCCCAACCGCCGCACCCGCGTCCAGAAGATCTACTGGAGGGCCGACGGCACCCCCGACTTCGGCATCCCGGTCCCCGACGGCGCGACCCCCCTACGGCTGATGTCCCACGACACACCCGGCTCCGCGATACGCCACTGGGACTACCGGGCCCGCCTGGAGGCGAACGTCTCCCCGCTGGCCGACTCCCAGTTCAGGATCGTCACCGGCCTGTCCGGCTCGGGCACCGTGTCACTGGAGTCCACCAACTTCCCCGGCTACTACCTGCGACACCGCAACCACGAAGCCTGGGTCGAGCGCAACGACGGCACCACCCTGTTCAGAGCCGACGCCAGCTTCACCCGCCGCACCGGCCTCACCGGCTCCGGCACGATCTCCCTGGAATCGGTCAACTTCCCCGACTACTACCTGCGCCACCGCGCCGGCCAGGCATGGGTCGAGCAAAACGACAGCACCACCACCTTCGAAGGCAACGCCAGCTTCGTCCTCGAATGAGACCCGGACGGAGAACGCGGACATGAGAAAGAGGGGTGACGGCGACGCACCCCTCTTTCG
>NZ_JBPXMB010000086.1:0-1656 GCF_051918945.1 Streptosporangium sp. LJ11 | reverse complement strand
ACCACGAAGGAGGCGCACTTGTCGAGCTCGGCGGGCGCGCACTCCTGCCAGATGCCGGTGCCGCCCCCTATCAGGATCTTGTCGGCGTCCTTGACGACGTTGTGTTCGGCGCCGAAGTTGATCAGCGCCCAGGCGTCCTTGGCGTAGTACGTCTCGTCGAACATGATCGCGCGCGGATGGCCGAGGTCGACGAACCGCAGGACCCCCCCGAACAGCGCGACCAGCAACGGTCCCAGCCAGCCCCACAGGGCGCCGCCGGGCATCGGCGGCACCAGTCGGTCGCGCGCCGAGCCCTTCGTCCCGCCGGGCGTCTGGGGCTCCTGGGGCTCCGGCTGCTGCGGTCCCTGGTTGGTGAAGTCGGTCACGGCCACCCGGACATCGTACGGTCCCCCCACCCCCCTGAGCCCAGGAAAAAAATTCCTAGATGCCCAATTCGAGAACTTCCTCCCAGGCTGGGCGCCCATCCGGAATGCGGGAGGATGGAACGGTGACGGACAACGGCAGGCTTGTGCTGGCAGGGGCTCCGATCGGGCAGGTGGGCGACGCCTCGCCCCGGCTGAGGCAGGCGCTGGAGAGTGCCGACGTGGTCGCGGCGGAGGACACCCGCAGGCTGCGCCGCCTGGCGGGGGAGCTGGGCGCGGAGATCGGCGGCCGGGTCGTCTCCTACTACGACGCCAACGAGGCCGGGCGGGCCGCCGAGCTCCTCCAGGCCCTCCAGGACGGCAAGACCGTGCTGGTCATCACCGACGCGGGCATGCCGGGCGTCTCCGACCCCGGCTACCGCCTCACCCACCTGGCGGTCGAGGCGGGGATCACCGTCACCTCGCTGCCCGGACCGTCCGCGGTCACCACGGCGCTGGCCGTCTCGGGGCTGCCCAGCGACCGCTTCTGCTTCGAGGGCTTCCCCCCGCGCAAGTCCGGTGAGCGCTCCCGCCGGCTCTCCGCCCTCGCGGAGGAGGAGCGCACCATGGTCTTCTTCGAGGCGCCGCACCGGCTGCAGGTCGCGCTGGCGGCGATGGCGGAGGCGTTCGGCGCCGACCGCCGGGCGGCGGTCTGCCGGGAGCTCACCAAGACGTACGAGGAGGTGCGGCGAGGTGGCCTCGGGGAGCTGGCCGAGTGGGCGGCCGGGGGCGTCAAGGGGGAGATCACGGTCGTCGTCGCGGGGTACGCCGGGCAGGCCCTGCCGCCGGTGATCGGGGACCTGGTCGACGAGGTGGCACGCCGGGAGGAGACGGGGATACCGAGGAAACAGGCGATCGTGGACGTGGCGAAGGCGGCGGGAATCCCCAAACGCGATCTTTATGATGCTGTCCATCGCGGCTGAATTATCACCATAATTGCCCGAATGGGATTAATACGGGATCGCCTCTTGCCTCCCATGCAGGGAAGCGTGGCCTGGGGCTGGCTGGGACCGCTGCTGGTCGCGGCGTTCGGAGGGGTCCTGCGGTTCGTCGACCTCGGGCGGCCGCACGCGGTCGTGTTCGACGAGACGTACTACGCCAAGGACGCCTGGGCGCTGATCCACTACGGGGTCGAGCGAGCCTCGCTCGGCACCGTGGAGGACCCGGTCGCCGACCGGATGATCATCGCGGGGAAGACCGACTTCCTGGTCAAGTGCACGCCGCCGGAGGCCGACCCCTGCCCGCTCTACGTGGC
>NZ_JBPXMB010000085.1:0-1687 GCF_051918945.1 Streptosporangium sp. LJ11 | reverse complement strand
CGTTCACCTGGACCAAGACCGCCGACGAGATCCTCAAGTCCCTCGCCGACTACCTCGCCAAGATCAACCCACCCAGCGAGCCATCAAAGAAATAGTTACCCTCTGGACTTGCGGCGCATCATACTAGTGCCGCATCAGGCAACGTTTGCCCTGTTGTGATTCAGCAGGTGGTGTCGTCCGCGCCTCTGGTCCGGAAGTGAATGACGTGACCGGGTGCCCGTCAGCCCAACCTCACATCATCAGGTAACGAAAAAGCTGCCCATTCTCACAAATCACCCTTCCGGTGTCACGGAGGCGGAGGCTGTTCGGTCCTAGTGGGTACAGGTCGACTCCAAGCCGCCACGCCGGATGATCGTCGACCTCCCGGCTCCCAGAGGGAGTCAGCCAACCCACTGCCAGGAGGAAAATCTTCATGAGCACCCCCGTCGTCGCGATCGCCTACCACTCCGGCTACGGCCACACAACCGTCCTCGCTGAGGCCGTGCGTGACGGCGCCGTGCAGGCCGGAGCCGTCGTCCACCTGATCAAGGTCGACGAGATCACCGACGAGCAGTGGGAGCTGCTCGACGCCTCCGACGCGATCGTCTTCGGTTCGCCGACCTACATGGGCACGGCTTCCGGTGCCTTCCACCAGTTCGCCGAGACCACCTCCAAGCGCTGGTTCGTCCACTCGTGGAAGGACAAGCTCGCCGCCGGATTCAGCAACTCCGGCGCCAAGAGCGGCGACAAGCTCCACACGCTCCAGTACTTCGCCGTCCTGGCGGCCCAGCACGGCATGACCTGGGTCAACCTCGGCCTGCACCCGGGCTGGAACAGCACCACCGCCTCCGAGGATGATCTCAACCGCCTCGGCTTCTACCTGGGCGCGGGCGCCCAGACCCACACCGACCACGGCCCCGAGGAAGTCCACAAGGCCGACATAGCCACCGCCGAGCACCTCGGCCGCCGCATCGCCGAGCAGGCCCGCGTCTACGCCGCCGGACGCGCAGCCGTCGGCGTGTGAGCCAACGGCGGCCCCCGCCTGCCCCGCTGCCGCGGAGCCGAAGCCCCACTGGTCAGCGGTGGCGTCACCGAGGGCGCTGTGTCCGTCGGCAGCACGGTGCCCCGGTCAGGAATTCATGCAGCCGGCACACCCTCGGGTGTGCCGGCTGCAGGCTTGTCCTTGCCCAGGCCGACGCGGCAAATGTTGCCTGATGCGGCACTAGTTGACCTGGGACGACGCGAAATCAAGGGGGGCGCGCCGCGCACCCCCTGTGCGCCCCCTTGGGCCGCGGCGACCATGCCCTGACCGGCGCGCCCGAAGCGGGCTTCGAACGCTCCGCCACCTCCGCCGCCCGCACTTACCTGCCGAACCCCTGGCTGGGGCCCTTGGGGGTGGGTGGCCGGTGAGAAGGTGTCCGGCTGGCGGCCCGGGCGGCGGCCTGGCGCTGTTGCGCTTCGAAGCGTTCGCGGGCCTGTTCGTTTCGGGTGCGGACCCGCTTGACTGCGACCGGGTCACGGCGAGCGAGGTCTTGGCCGCGCCGCACCTCCTCGCCGAGCCCGTGGCGGTGGTCGCGCTCGGCGACCAAGGAAGCCAGCTGGCCGGTGACGCGCTCGTACTGGCCAGCCGGGGTGAACCGCGCCGAGTTTCGTGGAGACTTGGCTACTTGGTTTCTGCTGCGGTGAGTGCGGCCTGTTGGTGACGGTA
>NZ_JBPXMB010000084.1:0-1820 GCF_051918945.1 Streptosporangium sp. LJ11 | reverse complement strand
CGCAACCGGCTGATGGCGGTCTCCGGGCTGCGACTGCCCGCCACCCTCGTCTTCGACTACCCGACCGCCCAGGCGGTGGCCGATCACCTGGCGAGCGAACTCGGCGGAGCCGCCTCGGCCGGCGCGGTCACCGTGGCCAGGACGGTGGTCGACGACGAGCCGATCGCGATCGTGGGGATGGCCTGCCGGTTCCCCGGTGGGGTGTCCTCGCCCGAGGGTCTGTGGGACCTGGTGTCGTCCGGCACGGACGCCATCGGCGAGTTTCCCACCGACCGCGGCTGGGACCTGGACAAACTGTACGACCCGGACCCCGAGGCCCACGGCACCTCCTACGTGCGGCGCGGTGGCTTCCTGGGAGAAGCCGCCGAGTTCGACCCCGGCTTCTTCGGGATCAGCCCGCGTGAGGCGCTCGCGATGGATCCGCAGCAGCGGCTGCTGCTGGAGACCTCCTGGGAGGCGGTCGAGCGGGCCGGGATCCGCCTGAACCACCTGCGAGGAAGTCGTACGGGCGTGTTCACCGGCGTGATGTACCACGACTACGCGAGCCAGCTCACCTCCATACCGGAAGAGCTGGAGGGCCTGATCGGCACCGGCAACTCCGGCAGCGTCGCCTCGGGCCGGGTGTCGTACACCTTCGGGTTCGAGGGCCCCGCGATGACCGTGGACACCGCGTGCTCGTCGTCGCTGGTCGCGCTGCACCTGGCCGTGCAGGCGCTCAGGAACGGCGAGTGCGACCTGGCCCTGGCCGGTGGCGTGACGGTGATGGCGACTCCGGGCACGTTCATCGAGTTCTGCCGGCAGGGCGCCCTGTCCGTCGACGGCCGGTGCAAGGCGTTCTCGGCGGACGCCGACGGCGCGGGCTGGAGCGAGGGCGTGGGCATGCTGCTCGTCGAGCGGCTGTCGGACGCCCGGCGCAACGGCCACCAGATCCTCGCCGTCGTACGGGGCAGCGCCGTCAACCAGGACGGCGCGAGCAACGGGCTGACCGCGCCGAACGGTCCCTCGCAGCAGCGGGTGATCCGCCAGGCCCTGTCCAACGCGAACCTCTCGCCCGCCGACATCGACGTGGTCGAGGCGCACGGCACCGGAACGCCGCTCGGCGACCCGATCGAGGCGCAGGCGCTGATGGCCACCTACGGCCAGGACCGGCCCGAGGACCGGCCCGTCTGGCTGGGTTCCATCAAGTCGAACATCGGTCACGCCCAGGCCGCCGCGGGCACCGCCGGGATCATCAAGATGGTGATGGCGATGCGGCACGGCGTGCTGCCTCAGACGCTGCACGCGAACGAGCCGAGCCCGCACGTGGACTGGTCGGCGGGCGCGGTGGAACTGCTGACCGAGGCCCGCTCGTGGACCGCCGGGGATCACCCGCGCCGGGCCGCGGTCTCCTCCTTCGGAGTCAGCGGCACGAACGCGCACGTGGTGCTGGAGGAGGCCCCCGCCCAGGAGGCGGTCGAGGCCGAGGCGCCCGCCGAGGTACCGGCGGTGCCGGTGGTGCCGTGGGTGCTTTCGGCGAAGACGAGCGAGGCGCTCCGGGCACAGGCCGGGCGGCTCGGGGCGTGGCTGGAGGCGGGAACCGACGCCGACGCCGACGTGGCCCACTCCCTGGCATCCTCCCGGTCGGTGTTCGACCACCGCGCGGTGGTCGTGGGCGCGGATCGGGGTGAGCTCCTCGCCGGTACGGCGACGCTGGCCTCGGGTGGCGTCAGCGCCGGAGTGGTGACCGGTGTGCCCGGCTCGGACGGTAAGACGGTGTTCGTCTTTCCCGGTCAGGGGTCGCAGTGGCTGGGGATGGGGGTTGAGCTGCTGGAGTCGTCGGC
>NZ_JBPXMB010000083.1:0-1970 GCF_051918945.1 Streptosporangium sp. LJ11 | reverse complement strand
CTGAGGCCTCGCCGTGAGTGCGCGGCCGTGATGTCGCCCCTCGACGTCTTCTCCCCGATTCCCGGAAAGGATGCCCGCGGTGTCCCCACGTCGAAAGATCGTCGCCACCGTCACGTAGTCGCGGCCGCGCCGAGGAGCGCCGTCCACATCGCCGCGGCGCCGTCAGCGTCGGCGGCCACGCATCCGGCCTGTGTCGTGGGCCACTTCAAGGAGTCGCCGAACCAGTCCGGCGACGACTACGCCCTCCGCCCGGCGGTGAGCTCCGACGGTCTCGGCCGGATGCCCCTGAACCACAACAACCCGGTCGTCACGCCGGCCGAGGGTCCGACCCAGGAATTCAGATCTAGTGATTGGACATTTCATGGCACTGATCATGGCGCCTGATGGTCACTCATCAGGACCGTCGCGAAGCACTCGGTCGCTGCGCCGGTTACTGATCGTCCTTGTGGTGACCGCGCTCACCGCAGTGACAGGCCTCGTCGTCTCCGCGCCGCCGGCCAATGCCGACACCAGGCAATTTCGAGGCATGAACTGGGCCGTGCTGGGTGACAACTTCAGCACCGGCACGCTCGTCGTGCAGGGCCTGAGCCAGTCCGACAGCAACGCGACGGTACGGGCCAAGGCCAACTCGCTCTACGACAGCATGGAATACCTCATGGGGGTCAACACCGTCCGGCTGCCCATCAACACCCACACCGTGGCCAACACGACCTGGTGGAACGCCTACCGCGGCGCCATCGACGCCGCCACCGAACGCGGATTCAAGGTCATCCTGGCCTACTGGGAGGACGGCGCCGCCTCCGGCGGCAGGATCACGAACCTCGCCGCGTGGAACACGATGTGGTCCAGCGTGACCAACACCTACGGCTCAAACAGCCACGTCTACTTCGAGCCGATGAACGAGCCGCACGGCTACTCGTCGGCGGAATGGCGCAACGTCGCGGCGAACTGGCTCGGCTATCACACCTCGGCGGTGCCCGGCCGGGTGCTCATCGGCGGCACCGGCTTCAGCCAGGACCTGCGGGACATCTGCAACGACAGCCGCTTCAACTCGACACTGCTGTCCTTCCACTACTACGCCTTCTTCTACGGCGCCATGACCTACGACGACTTCCGAAGCCACATCCAGACGCGTCTGGGCAACTGCGCCTCCCGCGCGGTCGCGACCGAGTTCGGCGCGCCGATGTCCACCGGCCTCAACTACGGCGACCCGAACAGCACCGACAACTTCGTGCGCTACCTCCGCGCCGTGGCCCAGGTCATGCGGGACAACCAGATGGGCGGCACCTACTGGCCCGCCATCGGCGGCAAGACGGGCACCATCGGCTACGACTGGTACTCGATGTTCTCCCTGGGCGGCAGCGGCACCACTCTCAACTTGACCACCCGCAACGGCCACGGCTCCAACCGGGTCCGGTACGCCTGGGGCGACGCCGTCAGCGACCCCAACCCCACGCCGACGCCGACGCCGGAGACGTTCTACAGGATCAACGCGCGCCACAGCGGCAAGGCCATGGACGTCCAGCAGCCGAACACCAGCAACGGTGCGCGCGTCGGCCAGTACACCTACGGCGGCAACGCGTGGCAGCAGTGGCGGTTCCAGGACGCCGGCAGCGGCTACTGGCGCATCATCAGCCGCCACAGCGGAAAGTGCCTCGATGTGGTGGGCGCTTCGACCGCCGACGGCGCCGAGCTCGTCCAGTACACCTGTGGCACCGGCGCCAACCAGCAGTTCCAGATGGTCGCCAACGGCGGCTACTTCCAGCTCCGGGCACGACACAGCGGCAAATGCGTGGACGTACCGGCCGCGTCGACCGCGGACAGCGTGATCATCAAGCAGTATCCGTGCAACACCGGCACCAACCAGCAGTGGTCGCGCACGGCCGTCTAACGGTCGTCTCGACGTGACCGCGGATCCGCGGATCCGCGGCGCAGCCCTCACGCCCCCGGTGCCGATCTCGTGCCATGTG
>NZ_JBPXMB010000082.1:0-2110 GCF_051918945.1 Streptosporangium sp. LJ11 | reverse complement strand
CGGCTCTGGTCGGCGGCGCTGCGCTCGACCGCGGCCAGCACACGCTGGATGTTCAGTCCGTCGTCGAACGACGGGGCCGGGGCGACACCGGCGGTGATCGCCTCGACGAAGTCCTTCACCTCGTGGGTGAAGGTGTGCTCATAGCCCAGGCCGTGACCCGGCGGCCACCACGCCCCCGCGTAGGGGTGCCCGGCCTCGGTGACCAGCACCCGGCGGAACCCCGCCTCCTCGGCCGGCAACGCGTGGTCGTGAAACCACAACTCGTTCATCGCCTCGAAGTCGAACGCCACACTCGCCTTCGAACCGTTGATCTCGATGCGCAGCGCGTTCTTGCGGCCGGTGGCGAACCGGGTCGCCTCGAACGACGCCAGCGCGCCGCCACTGAGACGGCCGATGAACAACGCCGCGTCATCGACGTCGACCTCGCCCATCTCGGTGCCGCTTCCGTTGCCGGTGTCGGCCGACAGTCCGGCCGAGGCGCCGGCCAGCGGCCGCTGGGTGATGAACGTCTCGGTCAGCCCGGACACGTGCGTCAGGCGCTGGCCGGTGACGAACTGGGCGGTGTCAATGATGTGCGCGCCGATGTCGCCCAGCGCGCCGGAGCCGGCCAGGTCTTTTCGCAGCCGCCACACCAGCGGGAAGTCCGGATCGACGATCCAGTCCTGCAGGTACTGGGCCCGCACGTGGCGGATGGCGCCCAGGCGGCCCTCGGCCACCCAGCGGGCGGCCTGGGCGATGGCCGGCACCCGGCGGTAGTTGAACGCCACCATCGCATACACCCCCCGCTCGGCCGCCGAGCGGGCCGCCGCCGCCATCGCCTCGGCCTCGGCGACGGTGTTGGCCAGCGGCTTCTCGCACAACACGTGCTTGCCAGCCTCCAGCGCGGCGATCGCGATCTCGGCGTGCGAGTCGCCCGGCGTGCAGATGTCGACCACGTCCACGTCGTCGCGGGCGATCAGCTTGCGCCAGTCGGTCTCGGCCGCGGCCCAGCCCATCTGCTCGGCCGCCGCCGCCGTCCCCTCGGCCGAGCGGCCGCAGACCGCGGCCATCACCGGCCGGGCCGGCAGGTCGAAGAACGCCGACACGCTGCGCCAGGCCTGGGAATGCACCCGGCCCATGAAGGCGTACCCGACCATGCCGATCCCCAGGCTCGGCCTGTCAGACTGATTCATCAAGACTCGAATCCCAACGGCAGGTACTCGGCCACGTTCTCCTTGGTGATGGTCTCGGAGGCCAGGGTGATCGACTGGGGCACCTGGTTCTCCACCAGGTCGCTCATGCCCTTGCCCTGCGCGATCAGGCGCGCCAGCTTGATCGCCGAGGAGGCCATGGTGGGGCTGTAGGTCACGGTGGCCTCCAGCACCCCCGACCCCGCCTGGATGTCGCGCATCGCGTTGGCCGAGCCGGCACCGCCGACCATGAAGAACTCGCTGCGCCCGGCCTCCTTGATCGCGGCCAGCACGCCGATGCCCTGGTCGTCGTCGTGGTTCCAGATCGCGTCGATCTTCTTGTGCGCCTGCATCAGGTTGGCGGCGACCTTGGTGCCCGACTCCACGGTGAACTGCGCGTCCTGCTTGGCCGTCACGCTGAAGCCGTAGGTCTTCAGCGCGTCCTCGAAGCCCTTGCTGCGGTCCTGGGTCAGCGGCAGGGTGGCGATGCCCTGGATCTCCAGGATCACCGGGTTGGCCACCCCCTTGTCCTTGAGCTTCTTGCCGATGTAGTGGCCGGCCGCCACGCCCATGCCGTAGTTGTCGCCGCCGATCCAGGTGCGGTAGGAGAGCTTGTCGGGGAAGACCCGGTCCAGGTTGATCACCGGGATGCCGGCGTCGGAGGCCTGGCGGGCGATCTGGTTGAGCTGCTGACCGTCGTTGGGCAAGATCACCAGCGCGGAGACCTTCGCCGCGATCAGCGACTCGACGGCGGAGATCTGCGCGTTGATGTCGTTGGTCGGCTCGACCGGCTTGAACTCGATGTCGGAGTACTCCTTGGCCGCGGCCTCGGCGTTCTTGGCGATCGCGGCGATCCAGCCGTGGTCGGCCGCGGGCGCGGAGAAACCGATGACGACCTTGTCGCCGGGGGCGTCGTTGCCACCGGTCGCGGCCGGAGCCGG
>NZ_JBPXMB010000081.1:0-2112 GCF_051918945.1 Streptosporangium sp. LJ11 | reverse complement strand
ACCAACCAGTTCTGGTCCGGCTCCAACGGCTCCCGCTGCTCCTCCTACACCGGCACCCTGAACTGGTCCTTCGCCGCGGACGGCCGCCTCGCCGTGACCTTCGGCGGCTCGACGACCTTCAAGCAGGCGGACCAGCCGGTTGGGTACGCCTCGATGAACGGCGGGACCACCGGCGGATTCGGGGCCTCCGTGGTCCACGAGTACACCCTCAGCGAGTACCGGCGCAGCGCCGGCTATTCCAACCCGGGCGATGCGATGTACGACCTGATCAAGGAGCATGACGACCGCTCCGGTGAGGGCCTGGTCATCTATGTCGACGAGACGATCAGAGCGTCCGACTTCAGCCGGGACAAGATGCACGTCAACGATGTGGAGAACGTCTCCATCCTCGGGGTCGGGACCCAGGGCGAGTTCGACGGGGTCGGCCTCAGCCTCCGCAAGTCCCGCAACGTCGTCATCCGGAACCTGAAGATCCACCACATCGACACCGGGGAGCGGGACGGGATCACCGTCCAGAAATCAAGCTCCAACGTCTGGATCGACCACAACGAGATATACAACGAGTTCCCGAACGTGGACAAGGACTATTACGACGGCCTGATCGACGTCAAGGACGGCGCGGCGTACGTCACGATCTCGTGGAACTACCTGCATGACTCGTGGAAGATGACACTGACCGCCGGCGGCGACAGCGAGAGCTCGGCGAGCGACTACATCACGTTCGCGAACAACCGGTTCCATAACGTGAACTCCCGCGTGCCGCTCATCAGGCGATCGCAGGTGCACATGCTGAACAACTACTTCCAGAACGTGGCCGACACCGCCATCAACGCCCGGATGGGCGCGCAGGTCCTGGTCGAGGGGAACTACTTCGAGAACGTCGGCACCGGTGCGGTCGACGAGGTGACCGGCGCCATCCACGGACCGGTCGGCTGGTTCTACGGCAGCAACACGACCGGGTACTGGAACCTGGTGAACAACGTCTACGTGAACACCCCGCACGCGCACCTGACGTCGACCACGAACTTCACGGTGCCTTACGCCTACAACGCGCTCAGCCCGCAGGACGCCAAGACACAAGCCATGCAGAACACCGGCGTCGGCATCATCGACGTGACCCCATAGGCGGAGTCTCGCGCCTCTACTCCACACCCTCCACCCCGTAGTCAACGTGCCGATATCGGCCTGCGAACCCACACCGGCCCCGACCGACATCGGCCCCTGAAACCAACACCCGTCGGATGGACCCGATACAAAACGTCACGCGTGGGCCCAGCGCACCAGGCCCACGCGTGACTGCGCCGCCGGATCACCGCGGTCATCACGGAGAAGACCGATCAGCGGGCCAACCGGAAGAGAAAAGGTTCGGCCCGTCGTCTTCGATCCGGAGCGCTACCGGCAGCGCACCACTGCCGAAGGCTGTTTCCAGAAGATCAAGACCTGGCACGGTCTGGCTACCTGTTACGACAAAGCCCCGGAAAGCTACGAGGCCGGACTCTACCTCCAAGGCTCGATCATGTGGCTGAAGCTCCTCACCTCAACCGCATGATCCGAACTCTGAACAGCTTTTAGACCAAGTGGAAAGTATCAGCCGACATCGATCCGTCAATCATCAGCTGAAGCCTTACCCGCAAGTTTCCGCTATTCATATCACTGCCTGATTTGTTTAATCTTCAGATGTTCTTGTAAAGGGAACTTCTCACATACGTGAACACAGGAGTTTGGCCATGTCGCCCGAGAATCCACTGTTCGGCCGGCGCCGGACGCTGGCCGGAGCCGCGGCCGCGGCCCTCGGCCTCGCGCTCGTCCCTGCCGTCGCAACGCCGGCCGGGGCCGCCACCCGGCGCCCGTTCGGACCGTACGGATCACCGCGGCGCAGGCGGGACGAGCGCACGCTGTACGTCGACCCCCGGGGCCGGGGCGACCACACGACCGTTCAGGCGGCCGTCAACGCGACACCGGACGCTCCCGAACGGGGCTGGACCCTGGTGATCGCGGCCGGGACCTACCGCGAGACGGTGCTGGTACCCCAGGTCAAGACCGGCCTGACCTTCCTCGGCGCCACCCGTGACGCCCGTGACGTCGTCATCGTCTTCGACAACGCCGCCGGGA
>NZ_JBPXMB010000080.1:0-2142 GCF_051918945.1 Streptosporangium sp. LJ11 | reverse complement strand
CGTGACCTGTCCACCCGGCCCGCCGGCCAGGTCATGGCCGCCTTGAGCGAGCGCGACCAGGCCGAACTTCTCGCGCTGTTCACCCTGATGCGCTCGGGTGAGGGTTTCGTCAACGACATGCTGGCCGTCCCCGACTGCGCCGGGCAGGTCACCCAGCCGGCCCTGGTCATCGCCAGCCGCACCGACCGCTCGGTCCCCTTCACCCACGCCGAATCCCTCGCCGCGACCATTCCCCGGGCCGAGCTGGCCGAAAGCCGGGCCGACGGTCACATGATCTGGTTCGCCCCCGACTACCCCGCGATCGCCGCGAAGATCAAGGACTTCCTCGCCGCGGGGTGAGGCGCTGTCCCGGCTCTTTCGGCCCGCGGCCATGCCTCGCCGCCCGGAAGGCGGGGGAGGGGTTCACATCAGGTAGCGCAGCCACAGGTAGGGCGTCACCAGCGCCACGGTGACGAAGGCGACGATGAGACCGTACCGGGTGAACTCCCAGAAACTGATCGGGGTGCGGTTGCGGGCGGCGATGCCGATGATGACGACGTTGGCGGCGGCGCCGACGGCGGTGGCGTTGCCGCCCAGGTCGGCGCCGAAGGCCAGCGCCCACCACAGCACCTGGGCGTGGTCGTTGCCGCCGTTCGCCTGCACCAGGTCGGCGACGATCGGGCTCATGGTCGCCACGTAGGGGATGTTGTCCACGATCGCCGAGATGCCGGCCGAGGCCCACAGCAGGCCGATCGCGGTCAGCCCCAACCGGCCTTCGGTGGCGCCGACGGCGGCCTGGGAGATCTGGCCGATGACGCCGGTCTCGACCAGGGCGCCGACCATGACGAACAGTCCCATGAAGAACACCAGGGTGGGCCATTCGACCTCGGCGATGGCCTGCTCGGTGGTGACCTTGGTGGCCGCCACCAGGATCCCGGCGCCGAGGATCGCCACCACCGAGGGCTCGTAGTGCAGCACCGGGTGCAGCACGAAGGCGGCCATCACCAGGGCGAGCACGACCAGGCTCTGCCACAGCAGGGTGCGGTCGGCGATGGCCTCGCGCTCGTCCAAGGCCATGATGCCGGCGGCGCGTTCGGGGTCGTGGACGAACGCCGTGCGGAACATGATCCGGCACAGGCCGACGAACACCACCGTCACGACGACGATCATCGGTGCCATGTGGGCGAGGAAGTCGTTGAAGCTCAGCCCGCCCCGGCTGGCGATGATGATGTTGGGCGGGTCGCCGACCAGGGTGGCGGCCCCGCCGATGTTGGAGGCCATCGCCTCGGCGAGGAGGAACGGCACCACCGGCAGCGCCAGGCGCTCGCACACCAGGAACGTCACCGGCGCGATCAGCAGCACCGTGGTGACGTTGTCCAGCAGCGCCGAGGCCAGCGCGGTGATGACCACCAGCAGCACCATCAGCCGAAACGGGCGTCCCCGGGCCCGTTTGGCGGCCCAGATCGCCAGGTACTCGAACACGCCTGTCTGCTTGAGCACCCCGACGATGACCATCATGCCCAGCAGCAGGAAGATGACGTTCCAGTCGACACCGGTCTCCGAGGAGAAGAACGCCGCCTGCGCGTCGCTGGCGTGGACGGCCAGCATGATCCCGGCTCCGCCGAGGGCGGAGGCGACCCGGTGGATCCGCTCGGTCGCGATCAGCGCATAAGCGCCGAGGAAGACCGCCACCGACAGCCAGGCCAGAGCCGTCATGAGGCGAGCATCCGGTCCATGAGCGCCTGCAGCGTCACCGCGCCGTGCAGGCGGCCCTCGCCCACCACGGCGACCAGCGGGCTGTGGGTGCGGGCCATCAGCGTGGCGATCTCCAGCACGGTGGCGTCCGGATCGGTGACCGGTAGCTCGCGCGGTGTGGGCGGCAGCGCCTGGCGTACGGTCTGGCCGGCCATGTTGTGCAGGAAGGCGTCGGCGTGGGCCTCGTCCACCACCCGGGCCAGCGCCGGATCGTCCTGGCAGTAGCCGGGCACCGCCAGGGCCAGCACCTGGGTGCCGGCCAGGATGCTCAGCGGCAGCCCGCCGGAGTCCACCACGATCAGGCCCGGCAGATCCTGGTCGGCCAGCAGCCGGGCCGCGTCCAGCACGGAGGTGCCGAGGGTGACGGTGGGAAAATCGACGAGCAGGTCACGAGCACGCATGAGGGCC
>NZ_JBPXMB010000079.1:0-2297 GCF_051918945.1 Streptosporangium sp. LJ11 | reverse complement strand
CGCGTTCACGGGCAGCGCGGCGAGCATGCCGGCCAGCAGAGCGGCGCACGCGAGAGAAATCGTCAAGCGCATCGTTGGTCTCCAGGATTCCCGGGTCGTCGGATGACAAGTGGAGGGGGGACCGCTGCAGATCGACCTTTCCGGCACCTCGGCCGGCTCCGGCGACGGACACGGCGAGAGAAGCCGCCGCCGTCGCGGGTTCTGGCGGCCGATGTGGTCTCGCCGTTCCGGTCAAGGACGTCTTTCGGGAGCGCCGGGCAGGCGGGCGGGGACAGCGCCCGCCTGCCCGGGAGCTCTAGCGGCGGGTGATGTCGGATTCGGAGTACAGGCAGTGCGTGCCGTCGGGGCCTTCACCGATCTTGCTGGGCTCGCTGCCCTTCGGTACGCCCTTGTAGCGCTCGCAGATGGTGGTGCTGCCGTAGACGGTGATCCGGCTGAAGCGCGCGGTGTCGCCCCAGTTGGAGTTGATCCCGGCCAGCACCTTGGTGGAGCGGGCGGTGACGCCGTCCAGCACGACGTGGCGCTGGTAGGAGGTGGAGCAGTTGCCACAGGCCCGGTACAGCTTGCCGGCGTTGTGCACCTGGAAGTTGCGGATGGTCAGCTTGCCGGCTCCGTTGTGCTGGAAGACCTTGTCGGAGGCCGACTTGGCGCCTCCGCCGTCCACCAGGTAGGTGGCCGAGGAGCTGGAGCTGCGGAAGGTGGCGGCGTCCTCGCCGACGTCGTTCCACCAGACGTTGCGGATGGTGCACGAGCCCTCGCAGTGGATGCCGTCGCCGGCCGGGGCGTCGAGGATGACGTTCTGGATGGTGCCGCCGTTGGCCACGACGAACATCGGGTCCTGGCTCTCGCCCTGGCCGCCGTCGCCGATGCCGTAGTAGCGCTTCATGCCGCCGTCGAAGAACGTGCCGGCGTTGCGGGTGGTGGTCTGGTGGACGCTGCCGGTGTCCGAGGGCCACGGACCGCTGCCGTCACCTCCGCCGGAGGTGGGCGTCACGGTGGGGGTGGAGGTGGGGTCCGGGTCGGGCGTGCCGCCCCCGCCGGCGGGCCGCAGCGTCCACTGCTTGGTGGCCGCCGAGTCGCAGGAGTTCTGCTGCAGCAGGGCGCCGGAGGAGGTGGAGTTGTCCTTGACGTTGAGGCACTTGCCGCCGTTGCCGTTGACCACCCGGTAGTTGGACCCCGAGGCGGTGAGCTGCCAGGTCTGCGAGGCGGCCGAGGTGCAGGACTCCTGCTGGACCGCCTTGCCGGCGCTGGTGGAGGCGTCCCGCACCCCGAGGCACTTGCCGCTGTGCGCCGCCTTGATCTGGTAGCCGCCTCCTGAGGAGGTGAGCGTGAAGACCTGCCCGGCGGCGTCGGCGCAGGTGTTCTGGGCCAGCTGGACGCCGTCGCCGGTGCTCTGCCCGGGTACGGTGGCGCACAGACCGCTGCCGGCGTTGGCCAGCGTGTAGTTGCCGTTGGAGGGGGCCGCCGAGGCGGGCGTGTTGAACGTGACCACCAGCCCGCCGGTGGTGATGAGGCCGGCGGTCAGGATGACCGCCAGCCTCCTACCGAAATGTTCTTCTCTACGCACGTTCAGCTCCATTTCTGCGATCTGTATGGGTTCAGGGCATGGCAAAGCAGAGGTCGCGCGCCTCGGGGGTCGTCCCCGGCTGGAGTCGTGGTGCGATCCGCGCCCGTGCCGCGCGGACGGGCGCGGCACGGGCGCCTTCCAGCCCTTCGATCCCTCAGGTCTGCCGGGAGGCCGCCTGCTCCGCTGCCTCGATGCATGCCGTTGCCGGTCGCACCACCTCGACACAGCAGTCACGCGGGCCACTCAGAGACCACATCTGTGAACAACCGATTGCAGACACAGTCGCGTTACATGGAGGAAACGTCAATACATTCCGGTAAAACTGCAAACGGAGTCGGATATTCCTCCTGGTCACGCTCCGATTTCTGCAACAATCGTTTGCAAAAACACAGGCCAGAGGCTCGCGTGGTCACACCACCCGGTTCACGCCCACCACGTCCTCCTGAAACTTTCACGACCGCCCGGCCGCCCGGCCGCCCTGCGTGACGATGGCGCGCCCCCCTTTTCGCCACCGCGACCTCGGCCGACCTGCCGCCCGCCGTCGAGGCCGAGGCGCCGCGGGTGGTCTCGTTCGCATCCGGGCCTTCCCAGGTGCGCCGGTGAGTGCTTAGCTTCGCTCGATCCTGGAAAGCGCTTACCAAACCTGTGGAGACGAAGGATGCGCCTCAGAACCGTCATCGCATGCGCCGGCCTGTTCGCCGGCGTACTCGTCGGACTGACCCAATCCGCC
>NZ_JBPXMB010000078.1:0-2817 GCF_051918945.1 Streptosporangium sp. LJ11 | reverse complement strand
AGGAGACAAGCGGCCACTGAAGACCACCGACCCACCACCGGCGACCTCCGTCACCGCACTCAACAACGGATGATCGATGGCGCCGAGCCCCACACCGGCCATGTCGCCGGTCTCGATCTGTGTGGGGACCCAAAAGCGCTCACGCTGGAAGGCGTACGTCGGCAGATCCACGCGGTGTGGCCGCGCCGGAGCGAAGAGAGCGTCCCAATCGAGCGAGACACCGTGCGTGTGCAACCGGTCGAGCGCCTCGATGAGTGTCCGGATCTCGTCCCGGTCCTTGCGAGCGGTCGCGACGAACACACCGTCCTGCACGCTCTGCTGGGCCAGGGCGGTCAGGGTGGTGTCCGGGCCGACCTCCACGAACACGTTCGCCTGGCAGGCGGCCACACCATCGGCGAAGCGCACCGCCTCCCGCACATGCCGCACCCAGTACGCCGGATCGGTCAACAGCCCCGGCTCCGCGGGCCGGCCCGTCACGTTGGAGACGACAGGAATGGCCGGCTCGCTGAAGGTCAGAGCGGAGACGACCTGCTCGAACTCGGCGAGCATCGGCTCCATCAACGGCGAGTGGAAGGCGTGCGACACGCGCAGGCGTCGGGTGCGGGCACTCGTCAGGGCGGCGATCTCCTCCACCGCACTCTCGCTACCGGAGATCACCACGGCCTCCGGGCCGTTCACCGCGGCGATGCCGACGTCCTGGCGGCCTTCCAGCAGGGGAAGGACCTCCGCCTCGGGAGCGGCGATGGCCAGCATCGCCCCACCCTCCGGCAGCGCCTGCATCAACCGCGCCCGCGCGGAAACCAGCGCACACGCATCAGGCAGCGACAGCACGCCCGCCACATGCGCGGCGGCGACCTCCCCCACCGAGTGACCCACCAGCACGTCCGGGGTGACCCCCAGCGAGGCCAGCAGGCGGTAGAGGGCGACCTCGAAGGCGAACAGCGCCGGCTGGGTCATCCGGGTCTCGGCCAACACCTCGTCCGGGCCCGAGAACATCGCCTCACGCACCGGGTGCGGCAGCAGCGCACAGATCTCATCCAGCGCCTCGGCGAATACCGGGAACGCCGCCGCGAGGGACGCCCCCATGCCCACCCGCTGGCTGCCCTGACCGGCGAACAACATCGCCAACCCGCCACCGGCCGCGGCACCCGGCGTCGCCGTGCCCTCGGCCAGGGCACGCAGGCCCGCCACCAGCTCGGCCCGATCCGCGCCCATCACCACCGCACGCTGCTCCAGCACCGCCCGGCCCGTCGCCAGCGTCCAGCCGATATCAGCCACGTCCAGCTCAGGCCGCTCCTCCACCCACGCCGCGAGCTGCCCGGCCTGCGCCCGCAGCGCCTCGGGAGTCTTGGCCGAGACCAGCCACGGCGTCACCGGCAGCTCGGCGCCGGAGGGCTCCGACTCCACCACCGGACCCTGCTCGATGATCACATGCGCGTTCGTGCCGCTGATCCCGAAAGACGACACCGCCGCCCGGCGCGGGCGGTCGCCGGTGTCCCACGGGCGGGCCTCGGTCAGCAGCTCCACCGCACCCGCCGACCAGTCCACGTGCGGAGACGGTTCCTCGGCGTGCAGGGTCTGCGGCATGACGCCGTTGCGCAGCGCCATCACCATCTTGATCACACCGCTCACGCCGGCGGCGGCCTGGGCGTGGCCGATGTTCGACTTGATGGAGCCCAGCCACAGCGGCCGGTCCTCGGGCCGGTCCTGACCGTACGTGGCGATCAGCGCCTGGGCCTCGATCGGGTCACCCAGCACCGTTCCGGTGCCGTGCGCCTCGACCACATCGACATCCGCGCTCGACAGACCGGCGTTCGCCAGCGCCTGACGGATCACCCGCTGCTGCGAGGGACCGTTCGGCGCCGTCAGCCCGTTGCTCGCGCCGTCCTGGTTGACCGCGCTGCCCCGCACCACCGCGAGGATCTGGTGGCCGTTGCGCCGGGCGTCCGAGAGCCGCTCGACCAGCAGCACACCGACACCCTCGGCCCAGCCGGCTCCATCCGCGGCGGCACCGAATGCCTTGCACCTGCCATCGGGCGCCAGACCGCGCTGCCGGGAGAACTCGATGAACATGCCGGGCGTCGACATCACCGTCACACCGCCCGCGAGGGCCAGATCACACTCACCCGAGCGCAACGCCTGCGCCGCCCAGTGCAGCGCCACCAGCGACGACGAGCACGCCGTGTCCACCGTGACCGCGGGACCCTCCAGGCCCAGGGTGTACGACACCCGTCCGGACACCAGACTGCCGCCACTGGTGTTCGCAGGAGTACCCAGACCGTAGTCGTGGTACATCACACCCGCGAAGACACCCGTACGGCTGCCACGCAACCCCACCGGATCCAGGCCCGCCCGCTCGATCGCCTCCCACGAGCTCTCCAGCAGCAGCCGCTGCTGCGGATCCATCGAGAGCGCCTCACGCGGCGAGATCCCGAAGAAGCCGGGGTCGAACTCGGCGGCCTCGTACAGGAACCCGCCGTGCCTGGAGTACGAAGTGCCCCGGCTGTCCGGATCCGGGTCGTATACCTTCGTCAGGTCCCAGCCGCGGTCGGTGGGAAACTCGCCGATGGCGTCCGTGCCGGACGACACCAGGTCCCACAAACCCTCGGGCGAGGACACCCCGCCGGGGAACCGGCAGGCCATCCCCACGATCGCGATCGGCTCGTCGGCCACCGAGACATCAGCCACCACCGCCTGCGAGACCTGACCACCGGCCAGCTCCGCCGCCAGGTAATCCGCTACCGCCTGGGCGGTCGGGTAGTCGAAGACGAGGGTGGCGGGCAGTCGCAGCCCGGAGACCGCCATCAGCCGGTTGCG
>NZ_JBPXMB010000077.1:0-2923 GCF_051918945.1 Streptosporangium sp. LJ11 | reverse complement strand
ACGTCCAGGACCTTGCCGGAGTGGCGGGACTTGACGCGGTAGTAGCCGCCGCCGGAGTCGACGAACTGCCACTGCTGGTTGTTGCCGTTGGTGCGGGTCCACTGGGTGATGCGTCCGCCGTCGGCCGTCGACTGGTTGTAGACGTCCAGGGCCTTGCCGCTGGTGCGGTTGACCAGCACGTACCAGGCGTTGGTGTCGATCGGCCCGCCGGAGGTCGGCGTCGGGGTCGGGGTCGGGTTGGTGGAACCGCCGTTGAGGGCGTTGAGCGTGCTGGTGTAGGCGGCCTTCTTGTTGCCCGAGGAGTCGAACAGCAGCGGGTTCTCCCCGGTGCGCCAGGAGTCGCTGTCGCGGATGCCCCAGACGGTGATGCCGTTGCACCGGGACACCGCCAGGCACGCCCGGGTCACCGCGGCGTAGATGTTGGCCTGGTTGGGCCCCTGGGCCACGTCGAGCTCGGTGATCTGGACGTCGACGCCGAGGTCGGCGAAGCGCTGGAGGTTGGCCTGGTAGTCACCGGAGAGGGAGCCGCCCAGGTGGGACTGGAAGCCGACGCAGTCGATCGGCACGCCGCGCGCCTTGAAGTCGCGCACCATGTTGTAGATGCCGGTGCTCTTGGCGTTGATCCCGTCGGTGTTGTAGTCGTTGTAGCAGAGCTTGGCACCCGGGTCGGCGGCGTCGGCGGCCCGGAAGGCCGCCTCGATCCAGTCGTTGCCGGTGCGCTGCAGGTTGGAGTCGCGCCGCCCGCCGGAGCCGCCGTCGGCGAACGCCTCGTTCACGACGTCCCAGGAATCGATCTTGCCGCGGAAGTAGGTGGCGACCTGGGTGACGTGGTTGATGGCGGCGTTGCGCAGGTCGGAACCGGACAGGCCCTGGGCCCAGCCGGGCTGCTGCTGGTGCCAGAGCAGGGCGTGACCGCGGATCTTCATGCCCTGTCCCAGGGCGTGGTTCACGATCCGGTTGGCGCTGGTGTAGTTGAAGCTGCCGCGCTGGGGCTCGGTGGAGCTCCACTTCATCTCGTTCTCGGCGGTCACCGAGTTGAACTCGCGGTTCAGGATGTTGACGTAGGTGGAGTCACCGAGCCGGCCGGCGGCGACGGCGGCGCCGAAGTAGCGGCCGCCTCTCTCGGCCGCCGACGCGCCCAGCGTGGAGGCGGCGTCCGCCGGAGCGGAGATCGCCGCCGACACGCCGATGGCGACCACGCCGGCGCTCAGGATGGACAGGAATCTCCGTAGCCGGGTGCGCCCGGAAGGACGAGATGAGCGATTTGGGGGGTTCATCGCGTAATCCCTTCGGTTTTACGGTGTGGTGAGGTCGAACCGGTTCACGGTCACCGCTCCGCCCAGTGACTGGGAGGCGTAGTTGAAGATGCCGAAGCGGTAGCCCATGAAGAACTGCCAGGCGTTGTTCAACGTGAAGGCCGGTCCGAGCGCGGTGAAGTTCACACCGTCGGTGCTGTAGGAGAACCGGGCCTGTCTGCCGGATCCCGGCCGGATGTCGGCGTTCACCCGCAACCAGATCTTGCCGCCCGAGATGTTCGCGCTCGCCGCCTCGGTGCCGGTGCCCGTGGTGGCCCAGCTGCTGTTCATGGTCAGGCCGTTGGTCATCACGACCCGGTTGACGCCGTTGTCGCGTTTGACGCCGATCCACGCCGACTGATCTCGCAGCATCGCCAGCCCGGAACGGTCGCCGTTGGCCATCTGCGAGTAGTCGAGCTCGATCGTCGCGGTCGACGACGGGCCCTGGATGCGGTGGGTCAGGGTGTTGCGGGCGTTGTAGAGGTCGTTGGTGACGGTCGCGGTCTGCAGGCGCAGGCCGTTGCCGGTGGAGAAGCGGCTGGTGTCGGGGTTGTGGTTCCACTCCCACCGGTGGCCGAGACTGGCCGAGGTGAAGGTGTCCGGACCGATCATCGAGGCCACGGTCTTGGAGGTCTGGATGTTCGGCTTCGGGTAGTTGACGCCCCAGCCGCCGTTGACCGTCTGGACGGTCGGCCAGCCGTCGGCGCTCCAGTTGATCGGTGCCAGAGCCGGCATCCGGCCGCCGGGGTAGGCGTCGACGAACGACATGTAGTACCAGGCGCCGTTCTGCGTCTGGACCAGGCCGCCCTGGTGCGGCACGCCGCCGCCGGAGATCGGGCCGGGCATGTTCAGCAGGACCTGGCGCATCTCGTACGGGCCGAACGGGCTGCTGGAGCGCAGCACGTACTGGCCGTTGGCCGGGCGGGTCAGCCAGATGTAGTAGTAGCCGTTGCGCTTGTAGAAGCGGGCGCCCTCAAGGGTGCCGACGCTGGAGGGGGTCTGGAACACTTGCTGGGCGCGCACCTGGCTGAGGCCGTCGGCCGAGAGCTGGGCGACGCTGATCGTGCCGTTGCCGTAGGCGACGTACATGGTGTCGTTGTCGTCGATGAGCAGGCCGGCGTCGTAGTAGCAGTTGTTGATCCGGGAGCGCTTGGTCCAGGTGCCGTCGACCGCCGACGCGGTGTAGACGTAGGTGCGGTTGAACTCGGTGCAGCCCATCCAGTAGTACGTGCTGTTGCTCGGCCGGTAGTTGAGCGTCGAGGCCCAGATGCCCTTCACGTAGGCCCGGCCGCCGTTGAGGTCGTAGGCGTTGGACTCGAAGTCCAGGCGCGGGACCGAGTGGCCCGCGTACTCCCAGTCGACCAGGTTGTAGGAGCGCAGGATCGGCGCGCCGGGCGAGTAGTGCATCGTCGACGCCGAGTAGTAGTAGGCGTCGCCGACCCGGATGATGTCGCCGTCGGCGAAGTCCTGCCAGACCACCGGGTTGGTGTAGTTACCGCCCGGACCCGGCGTCGGGGTCGGGCTGGGCGTCGGGTCCGTTCCGCCCATCTTGACGAACTGCCACTGCTGGTTGTTGCCGCCCCAGTCGTCGTACTGGACGATGTTGGCGCCGTCGGCGGTGGAGGCGC
>NZ_JBPXMB010000076.1:0-3206 GCF_051918945.1 Streptosporangium sp. LJ11 | reverse complement strand
AGCAGCGGGTGATCGATCCCCTCCAAACCAACCGCGTCCATGTCCCCGGCCTCGGCCTGCGCCGCCACCCAGAACCGCTCCCGCTGGAAGGCGTAGGTCGGCAGATCCACCCGCACCGGCCGAGCCGGAGCGAAGAAGGCATCCCAATCAACCGCGATACCCCGAACCTGCAACTGCCCCAAAGCCCTGACCAGCGTCCGAGCCTCGTCACGGTCCTTACGCGCGACCGCGACGAACACACCATCGTCGACGCTCTGCTGGGCCAGCGCGGTCAGAGTCGAATCTGGTCCGATCTCCACGAACACGTTCGCCTGGCAGGCGGTGACCCCGTCGGCGAACCGCACCGCCTCGCGCACATGCCGCACCCAGTACGCCGGGTCGGTCAGCAGGCCAGGCTCGGCGGGCCGGCCCGTCACGTTGGAGACGACAGGGATGGCCGGCTCGCTGAAGGTCAGAGCGGAGACGATCTGCTCGAACTCGGCGAGCATCGGCTCCATCAACGGCGAGTGGAAGGCATGCGAGACCCGCAGCCTGCGAGTGCGGGCACTCGTCAGGGCGGCGATCTCCTCCACCGCACTCTCGTCACCGGAGATCACCACCGAGGCCGGGCCGTTCACCGCCGCGATGCTCACATCCTCGCGGCCCTCCAGCAGCGGAAGGACCTCCGCCTCAGGAGCGGCGATGGCCAGCATCGCCCCACCCTGCGGCAGCCCCTGCATCAACCGCGCCCTCGCGGAAACCAGCGCACACGCATCAGGCAGCGACAGCACCCCCGCCACATGAGCGGCGGCGATCTCACCCACCGAGTGACCCACCAGCACATCCGGCCTCACCCCCAGCGAGGCCAGCAGACGATACAGAGCGACCTCGAAGGCGAACAGCGCCGGCTGGGTCATCCCGGTCTCGGCCAACACCTCGTCCGGGCCCGAGAACATCGCCTCACGCACCGGGTGCGGCAGCAGCGCATAGATCTCGTCCAGGGCGTCGGCGAACACCGGGAACGCGGCGGCCAGCTCACGGCCCATGCCCACCCGCTGGCTGCCCTGACCGGCGAACAACATCGCCAACCTGCCGCCACCGGCCGCGGCACCCGGCGTCGTACCGTCGGCCAGGGCACGCAGCCCGGTCAGTAGCTCGACCTGGTCGGCGCCGACCACCACCGCGCGCTGCTCCAGCAGCGCCCGGCCCGTCGCCAGCGTCCAGGCCGCATCGGCCGGGTTCAGCTCAGGCCGCTCCTCCACCCACGACGCGAGCCGGGAAGCCTGCCCCCGAAGCGCCTGGGGGGTCTTGGCCGAGACCAGCCAGGGCGTCAACGGCAGCTCGACGGCGTCAATCTTGGCCTCGGGCTCCGCCGGCCCCTGTTCGATGATCACGTGTGCGTTCGTCCCGCTGATCCCGAAGGACGACACGGCCGCCCGGCGTGGGCGGTCCTCGATATCCCAGGGACGGGCCTCGGTCAGCAGCTCCACCGCACCCGCCGACCAGTCGATGTGTCCCGACCGCTCCTCGGCGTGCAGGGTCCGCGGCAGCGTCCCGTGCCGCATCGCCATCACCATCTTGATCACACCACCGACACCGGCGGCGGCCTGCGTGTGACCGATGTTCGACTTCAACGACCCCAGCCACAACGGCCGGTCCTCGGGCCGGTCCTGACCGTAGGTGGCGATCAACGCCTGCGCCTCGATCGGGTCGCCCAGCACCGTTCCCGTGCCGTGCGCCTCGACCACGTCCACGTCAGCGGACGAGAGGTTCGCGCTGGCCAGCGCCTGGCGGATCACCCGCTGCTGCGCCGGGCCGTTCGGCGCGGTCAGGCCGTTGCTCGCACCGTCCTGGTTGACCGCACTGCCCCGTACGATCGCGAGGACCTGGTGGCCGTTGCGCCGCGCGTCCGACAGCCGCTCGACCAGCAGCACGCCGACACCCTCGCCCCAGGCGGTGCCGTTCGCCGTGTCGCCGAAGGACTTGCACCTGCCGTCGGGTGCCAGACCGCGCTGGCGGGAGAACTCGATGAAGGTCCCGGGCGTCGACATCACCGTCACACCGCCCGCGAGGGCCAGATCACACTCACCCGAGCGCAACGCCTGCGCCGCCAGGTGCAGCGCGACCAGCGACGACGAGCACGCCGTGTCCACGGTCATCGCGGGGCCCTCGAACCCGAAGGTGTAGGACACCCGCCCGGACACCAGGCTTCCGCCGCTGGTCGAGGCGGGGGCGCCGAGGCCGTAGTCGTGGTACATCAAGCCGGCGAACACGCCCGTCCGGCTGCCGCGCAGCCCGACGGGACTGACACCGGCCCGCTCCAGCGCCTCCCATGACGCCTCCAGCAGCAGCCGCTGCTGCGGGTCCATCGTCAGTGCCTCACGCGGGCTGATCCCGAAGAAGCCGGGGTCGAACTCGGCGGCGTCGTACAGGAAACCGCCGTGCTTCACGTAGGAGGTGCCCTCGTTCTCCGGGTCCGGGTTGTAGATCCTCTCCATGTCCCAGCCGCGGTCGGCGGGGAACTCGGAGATGGCGTCCGTACCGCTGGCCACGAGGTCCCACAGCCCCTCGGGCGACAGCACGCCGCCGGGGTAGCGGCAAGCCATGCCCACGATCGCGATCGGCTCGTCGTCGCCCGGCGTCCTGGCCGTCGTGACCGACGCGATCGCGGACGCGGCGCCGGTCAGCTCCGCCCCCACGTAGTCGGCCACCGCTTGAGCGGTCGGGTAGTCGAAGATCAGTGTGGCCGGTAGCCGGAGTCCGGTGACGGTGCCGAGCCTGTTCCTGAACTCGACCGCGGTGAGGGAGTCGAAGCCGAGGTCCTGGAAGGCGCGATCCGGCTGGACGGCCTCCTTCGAGGCGTGCCCGAGCACCGTCGCCACTTCCTGGCACACCAGGTCGGACAGGACCGACCGGCGTTCCGCGCGCTCCATCGCGGCCAGCCGTCCCGCGAGGCCGTTGAGGATGCCCGCTCGTGGCAGTGCCGTCCGGGCGGGGTTCCTGCCCTGGGCGAACCTCGCGGCGATCAGCGCCGGCCGGTCGTGGCGCAGAGCGGCGTCGAACAGCGCCAGCCCGTCGGCAGCCGACAGCGGCTTCAGACCCATGCGCTCCATACGGCGTACGTCGGCCTCGGTCAGTTCCTCCGCCATCCCGCCGATCGCCCACAGGCCCCAGGCCAGCGAGGTTCCCGCCAGTCCCCGCGACCTGCGATGCTCGGCCAGCGCGTC
>NZ_JBPXMB010000075.1:0-3296 GCF_051918945.1 Streptosporangium sp. LJ11 | reverse complement strand
GACGCGCTGGCCGAGCATCGCAGGTCGCGGGGACTGGCGGGAACCTCGCTGGCCTGGGGCCTGTGGGCGATCGGCGGACTGGCCGACCTGGACGAAGCCGACCTGCGGCGCCTCGCGCGCTCCGGCGTCGACCCGCTGACCGCCGAGGACGGCCTGACCCTCTTCGACGCCGCACTCGACACGGGACGGGCCACGCTGCTCCCGGCCCAGCTCAACTTCAAGGTCCTCAGTACCCACGCGGACTCGCTGCCACCGCTGCTGCGTGGCCTGGTGGCCGCTCCCGCCAGGCGGGTGGTGACGGCGGCCTCGGAGGCGGCGGCCACCCTGAAGCAGCAGCTGGCGAGCCTGCCTCCGGCCGGGCAGCGCGCCGTGCTGGAGGACCTGGTACGCGACCAGCTGGCCGTGGTCCTCGGATTCGCCGACACGTCCGCGCTCGACGACGGCATCTCCTTCCAGGAGCTCGGCTTCGACTCGCTGATGGCGGTGGAGTTCCGCAACCGGCTCAGCCAGGTCACCGGCATGCGGCTGCCGGCCACGCTGATCTTCGACTATCCGACCCAGTCGGCGCTCGTCCCGTTCCTGTCCGGCGAGCTGCTCGGCAAGCGGGAGATCGCGGTCACCTCGCGGGTCTCGACCGGAGACGACGAGCCCATCGCGATCGTCGGCATGGCCTGCCGCTATCCCGGCGGGGTCGAATCGCCGGAGGACATGTGGCGGCTCGTGGCGCAGGCGGGCGACGCGGTGGGCGAGTTCCCCACCGACCGGGGCTGGGATCTGGAGAAGCTGTACGACCCGGACCCCGGCAACCGTGGCACCTCCTACGCCAGGCACGGCGGCTTCCTGTACGACGCCGCCGAGTTCGACCCCGGCTTCTTCGGGATCAGCCCGCGCGAGGCCCTCGCCATGGACCCGCAGCAGCGGCTGCTGCTGGAGAGCTCCTGGCAGGCGATCGAGCGTGCGGGAATCGACCCGCACGGGCTGCGCGGCAGCCGCACGGGCGTGTTCGCCGGTGTGATGTACCACGACTACGCGAGCCAGCTCTCCTCCGTACCGGAGGAGCTGGAGGGCCTGATCGGCACCGGAAACTCCGGCAGCGTCGCCTCCGGGCGGGTGTCGTACACCTTCGGGTTCGAGGGCCCCGCGATGACCGTGGACACCGCGTGCTCGTCGTCGCTGGTCGCGCTGCACCTGGCGGCGCAGGCACTGCGCTCGGGCGACTGTGACCTGGCTCTGGCGGGCGGTGTGACGGTGATGGCCACCCCGTGGACGTTCATCGAGTTCGCCCGGCAGCGCAACCTGTCGCCGGACGGCCGCTGCCGGGCGTTCGCCCAGGCGGAGGGCGGCGTCGGCCTCTCGGAGGGCGTGGGCATGCTGCTCGTCGAGCGGCTGTCGGACGCCCGGCGCAACGGCCACCAGATCCTCGCTGTCCTGCGGGGCAGTGCGGTCAACCAGGACGGTGCGAGCAACGGGCTGACGGCGCCGAACGGTCCCTCGCAGCAGCGGGTGATCCGCCAGGCCCTGTCCAACGCGAACCTCTCCCCCGCGGACGTCGACCTGGTCGAGGCGCACGGCACGGGAACGGTGCTGGGCGACCCGATCGAGGCGCAGGCACTGATCGCCACGTACGGCCAGGACCGTCCGGAGGACCGGCCGCTGTGGCTGGGCTCCATCAAGTCGAACATCGGCCACGCGCAGGCGGCCGCCGGTGTGGCCGGTGTGATCAAGATGGTGATGGCCCTGCGCAACGGCGTCATGCCGCAGACCCTGCACGCCGAGGAGCGGTCGGAGCACATCGACTGGTCGGCGGGCGCGGTGGAACTGCTGACCGAGGCCCGTCCCTGGGAGCCGGAGAACGGCCCGCGCCGGGCGGCGGTCTCCTCCTTCGGGATCAGCGGCACGAACGCGCACGTCGTCCTGGAGGAGTCCCCGGCCGAACCGGACAGGGAGCCGGGCGAGGCCCTGCCCGCCGTCCCGTGGCTGCTCTCCGGGAAGTCGGTGGCGGCGCTGCGGGCACAGGCGAGGCGGCTCAGGTCCTGGATGCTGAAGCGGCCGGAGCTGGACGTGGCGGATGTCGGCTGGTCGCTGGCGACGGGCCGGGCGCTGCTGGAGCAGCGCGCGGCGGTGGTCGGCGCGGACCGTACCGGGCTGCTGGAGGCGCTGTCCGCGCTGGCCGAGGGCGAGCCGGGCGAGTCGGTGGTCGAGGCCGGGCAGGTGCGCGGGCGAGCCAGGATGGCGATGTTGTTCGCCGGTCAGGGCAGCCAGCGGGTGGGCATGGGCCGTGAGCTGGCCGCCGCGTTCCCGGTGTTCGCCGAGGCGCTGGACGAGATCTGCGCGTTGCTGCCGCACCCCGTGCGGCAGGTGATGTTCTCCGACCCCGACGGTGTGCTGGCCGAGACGGGAATGACCCAGCCGGCGCTGTTCGCCTTCGAGGTCGCCCTCTACCGCCTGCTGGCCTCGCTCGGCATCACGCCGGACGTGCTGGTGGGTCACTCGGTGGGGGAGATCGCCGCCGCTCATGTGGCGGGCGTGCTGTCGCTGCCCGATGCGTGTGCTCTTGTCACGGCACGGGCGCGGTTGATGCAGGGGCTGCCGGAAGGTGGGGCGATGCTGGCCATCGCCGCTCCCGAGGCGGACATCCTCCCGCTGCTGGAGGGCCGCCAGGACGTCGGCATCGCGGCGGTGAACGGCCCGGAGGCCGTGGTGATCTCCGGTGACGAGAACGCGGTGGAGGAGATCGCCGCCCTGGTGAGCGTCCGGACGCGCAGGCTGCGGGTCTCACACGCCTTCCACTCGCCGTTGATGGAGCCGATGCTCGCCGAGTTCGAGCAGATCGTCTCCGCTCTGACCTTCAGCGAGCCGGCCATTCCTGTCGTCTCCAACGTGACGGGCCGGCCCGCCGAGCCTGGCCTGCTGACCGATCCGGCGTACTGGGTGCGGCATGTGCGCGAGGCGGTGCGCTTCGCCGACGGGGTCACCGCCTGCCAGGCGAACGTGTTCGTGGAGATCGGACCGGACGCCACCCTGACCGCGCTGGCCCAGCAGAGCGTGCAGGACGGAGCGTTCGTCGCGACCGCTCGCAAGGACCGCGACGAGGTCCGGACGCTGGTCAGGGCCCTGGGGCAACTGCAGGTCCGCGGCGTCACCGTCGACTGGGACACCTTCTTCGCTCCCGCCCGACCGGCGCACGTCGACCTGCCGACCTACGCCTTCCAGCGCGAACGGTTCTGGGTGGCGGCGCAGGCCGAGGCCGGGGACATGGACGCGGTTGGTTTGGAGGGGATCGATCACCCGCTGCT
>NZ_JBPXMB010000074.1:0-3503 GCF_051918945.1 Streptosporangium sp. LJ11 | reverse complement strand
CCGACTGGTCACGGCAGTTGCCGTTGACCGCGCCGGTCGGGTTCAGCCCCGCAGCGAGGGTCCCGTCCGGCCCGATGCCGGGGGTGGCGTAGCAGCCGTCACCGTCGTAGTCGTAGGCCGGAGAGAACGACGACTCGTACCCTCCGGCCGACTGGGGCAGGTTGCGGGGCGGATCGGCGTAGGCCGCCGACGCGGGGAGGACGATCCCCAGAACGGTGACACCGAGCACGATCCCGAACCGGGAACGCCCGCGCGCGGGGGACGCGGGAAGGGATGGGCTCCTCTCCGGCCCGGTCGCTGACTTCGATGCCCTCGGGGTGGACGTGAACGACCACGGCTTTCGCATTCTTCCGCTTTCTCGAAGGACTGCTCCATGACCTGACGACGCGTCGGCGTGGTGCTCGTCGGCGGCGTTCTCCGCACCGATGTGAGCGCGCCTCGCACCTGCACGGCACCACGAAACCGGTGCTTGATCAAGGTCTCCGCGGCAGATGGCGCCGACATGTATCGGCGACGGTCAGGAGGTGAACCACGAACGAAAGATCGCGAATCACCGGGCAGGAAGCCTCCCACGAGGCGCGTCGCGGCCGACGGGCCGGCTGGCCTCTCCAGGCGTCCCGTCACGGGGCATCCCGTCACGGGGCGTTCCGGCCTTGGCGCGGACCGGCGCAGATCGGTGGGGCCCGGTGGGACCCGGATCGTCCCCGGCGTGAACGCCCACGCGCCGCCGCGCGGAAAAGGTATCGTCCGGACGGGCGGGGGAACGTACCGTCGCCATTATGAAGCTGCTCTCGGTCAACGTCGGCCGGCCACGCCCCAACCCCTGGAAGGGGCTCGACTCGACGGGCATCGACAAGCGGCCCGTCGACGGCCCGGTCGCGGTCACCGCCCCCGGCCCCAAGGGCACCGGCGCGGTCGGACTCGCCGGTGACCGCGTCCACGACGTGAAACACCACGGCGGCTCCGACCAGGCCGTCTACGCGTACGCCCGCGAGGATCTTGACGGCTGGGAGGCCGAGCTGGACAGGCCGCTGCCGAACGGGGTCTTCGGGGAGAACCTCACGACCACGGGCCTGGACGTCAACGGGGCCCTGATCGGTGAGCGGTGGCGGATCGGGCCGGACGTCGTGCTGGAGGTGTCGTGCCCGCGCCTGCCCTGCGCGACGTTCCAGGGCTGGCTGGAGCGCGAGGGCTGGACCAAACGATTCACCCGGGCCGCACTGCCGGGCGCGTACCTGCGCGTGATCGAGCCAGGCGACATCCGCGCCGCCGACCCGGTCGAGATCGTGCACCGGCCCGCCCACAAGGTGACCGTCGCGCTCACCTTCCGGGCGATGACGTCGGAACCGGACCTGCTGCCCCGGCTGCTCGCCGCCGACGCCCTGCCGGAGGAGATCAGGGATCGAGCCCGCCGTCGCACCACCGCGTAGACACCGGCCTCGGCGGATCGGCCTGCCACCCGGCATGACGGGTGGAACATCACGACGGCGCAAACCGTCCGGGCCACCACCCCAAGGCGGATCGCCCGGCGTGACGGGCGGAACGTCACGATGGCTAGTGCTGTGACCGGAAACGTTTGCCGGGTTGAGCGATCACGCGGCGAGTGGAAGGGGGCGTCCGCCGAAGCGGATGCCCTTTTCGCTGCGGACGCGGGCACGTTTGCGGCGTTGGGCGGCCAGGAGGGTGGGGTGGCGGGCGTTGGCGTTGCGCCAGCGCAGGTAGGCGTGCAGGGCTCGGGTCTGCACCGTGTGGTTGGGATGGTCGGAGTTGGCGATGATGAACTGCCGCAGTGGCCCGAAGTGCGCCTCGATCGGGTTGGCCCAGGAGGCGTAGGTCGGGGTGAAGCACAACTCGACCTTGTGGCGCCTGGCCCAGGTGCGGATGCGCCAGTTCTTGTGCGCTGACAGGTTGTCCAGGATCACGTAGATCGGAGCGCCGTCCGGGCGGGCGGCACGGATTGACCGCCACGCGGCCCAGGTGGGAGCGATGCCTTTGCGGCGCCGGTTGACGCCCCACAACGTGTCGTCGCCGACGGAGTAGCAGCCGTGGAGGTAGGTGGTCCCATGAGTGCGGTGGTAAGTGGCCGGCAGCCGGTCCGGCCGGCCCTGTGGTGCCCAGCTCGTGCCGTGCGCGGGACGGATGCCCAAAGGACCGAACTCATCAAAGGCGAATGTCCCGAAGTCGCGGTCGCTCAGGTGATCGAACCCCTGCTCCGGGTGGACCACATGCCACTCCAGCAGGCGACCGGTTACCTCCTCATGCAGATCCTCATCAACGACCTGGGCCCACCGACAGTCTTGGCACGCCGCCACGAACTCTGCGCCTATACGCCGCCCGACGTCTACGAAGGGACGATGCGCTTCCTTCGTCATGCCGCCACGCTACGTCTGCCGCATGAAGCTCGAAAGGTAACTTTTCCGTTTCATCGATCATGAGGTAAATCTCCAGTTTGCTCCTGGTGATCGGACCGATCGTGCCTGCCCAGGACGTCAACTGCCTCAAGTAGATGAGAAAAACTGCAGGATGCCTCAAGTTGAATGAGACGGTTTCAGTGCGACCAGTAGAGCAATACTCGATAATGTGTTCTAAAAGATGAGCACAAATCGGATTAGTCGATGTGCCTCAGATTGAATGAGACAAGACCGGATGAGTTGTCTCATTCAATCTGAGGCACCGCAGGTCAGGGGCTTCCGGTGCCTCAGATTGAATGAGACGGGACAGAAGGCGAGCACCATCGGCTTCAACCGGCGGCTGTCGTGGACGTTGGCCGCGGACAGGCCGACGACCAGAGGCAGTCCGGCGCGTCCGACAGGAGGTGCAGCTTGGAACCGGGCTTACTCCGGTCCACGGGTGAAGGACCTGTGTGTTCGCCCCTTTTTCAGCGCGCACGTGCGCCGAGTCGAGCACCACGCGCGACACATCCAGCAGGCCATCGTGCGGCCCGTACCAGCCTATCTCGGCGGTCTCCAGTCGCCGAGGTGGGTGCGGACGGTCCGTTCGGCCGCCTGCTCGGGGGTCAGCTGCGGCCTGTTCTCCGGAACGGGGATCGCCGCTCCCGGACCGGAGTTGCGGTACTCGCCGAACCTGGCCTCCTGCCAGGGGTAGCCCGAGCTCATGTTCACGTACGGGGCGGTGGTGTCGGCCACGGGGCCGATCCAGGTCTCGCGCACGGTCAGCATCGGGACGGCGGTCGGGTCACTGCTCGGACGCCAGGGGCGGGCGAGGCCGTAGGAGCCGTCGGGGGCCTCACCGGTGACGCGGCACCTGGTGGCCAGGTAGCCGTGTGGGTTCGCGGCGGCGGTGCTCGGCGCGAACACGAAACCGTACGGCAGAAACGACACGTCGCGGGTCAGGGCGCGCAGCTCGCACCGGTCGAAGACCGCGGTGGCGCGGCCGAAGACGAAGTCGACGTCGCCCTCGATGTGGCAGCGGCGGTAGTACTGCCGGGCGAAGGTGGCCAGGCCGCGGGTGTCGGCGTACAGCGTGTCCTGGTGGCCGAGGAA
>NZ_JBPXMB010000073.1:0-3515 GCF_051918945.1 Streptosporangium sp. LJ11 | reverse complement strand
GCGAAGGCCGCCGAGAGGTCGCCGGGTGCCGGGCGGGGGTATGGCGTTTGTGCCCATGCCTGAGCCTCCATAACTGCATCACAGAAACGCGGAAGCGGATAATCGCGAGGGGAAATCCGCAGGATCGACGCCGCGTCCCGTCATCAGGGAACGCACACCACCGGGGCGTCGCGGTCGACGGCCCCTGCCGCCCACCACCGACTTGGCATGGGGCCGTCTCGGGGACTCAGTGTGGAAACTATTACAAAATGTGTCAAGCACATCTAGAAAGGTTCTGTCCGCGTTGCTTGCTACCTATGTCCTGCACCTGCGCCAACGTCTCCTGACCCCTGGGAAGCCACGGTTCCGCCACCTGGGTCGAGACGTCTCTTGTGAAATTTTCATCACATCGCCCTGTCCGGCCCGATGCGGTGACCCATGAAGCACCAGATGAACCGTGCTTGCCTCTCGCTTCTTCCGGCACGCCATGTTTCGTACTCTTGACAGCTTCTCCCTACCTAGTGTTTGCTCCGCTCCACCACCACAACCGTTCGATGAGAAGGAGCCACGACCGGCAGACGGAATGTTAGCGCTCACATCCTGGTGTTCCCCTCAAAAGACATGCTCGGCGATCGTGAATCCCGTACAGACACCACATCCGCGGGTTCCCTCCCCCTCACGGTCGCCGATCTCTTGAACAGAAGGCTTTCCCGCACGGCGAAAGCTCTGATCAGCCTGATACATCGGGTCTCGCGGCCCTCGGGCGACCGGGGACACCTGCGAGGCGCCCGAGCCGCCACGCCCGACCGCCACGCCCGCCACCACATGACATTCGTTGGTGAGCGACCCGAATACAGACCGTTAGCGCTACACGAGCTGTCAGCAGTAACTGCTCTCAGCTGCCGGAAAGAGGTTGAGCATGCGTGGGTGGAGCCGGTGGTTCGGTGCGGCGCTTCTGGCCGTGACCATGGTCGCCCTGGGCGCGGTGACGCAGACGAGCGTCGCCGGCGCGGAGTCCAACGGCGGAGTGCGGGTCATGCCACTGGGAGACTCGATCACCGAGGGAACGCAGGTGCCGGGCGGATACCGTATCGGCCTGTGGCAGCGGCTGGTCTCCGGGCGGTACACGGTGGACTTCGTCGGGTCGCAGTTCAACGGGCCGGCCGGCCTGGGCGACCACGACCACCAGGGGCACCCCGGCTGGCGTATCGACCAGATCGACGCGAACATCACCAACTGGGCGCGCACCTACAACCCGCGCACGGTGCTGCTGCACATCGGCACCAACGACATCCTGCAGAACTACAACGTGGCCGGTGCGCCCCAACGGCTGTCGACCCTGATCGACCGCATCACGACGACCGTGCCGGACGCGGACGTGTTCGTCGCCACCATCATCCCGCTGTCCAACTCCGGGCAGGAGGCCGCCGCCCGCACCTTCAACGCGGCCATCCCCGGCATCGTGCAGAACAAGGTGAACAGTGGCAAGCGCGTCCACCTGGTCGACATGCACAGCAAACTGACCACGTCCGACCTGATCGACGGCATCCACCCCACCGCCGGCGGCTACGACAAGATGGCCGCCGCCTGGTACGCGGCACTCCAGTCGGTCCCCGGCACCATCGGCCAGCCCGGCGGCCCCAGTTCGACGCCGACGCCCTCGCCCGTGAGCGGGATCCGCGGCGTGGGTTCGGGCAGATGCCTGGACGTCGCCAACGTCTCGCAGGCCAACGGCGCGCAGGTGCAGATCTGGGACTGCAACGGGCAGGTCAACCAGCAGTGGACGCCGACCGGCGCGGGTGAGCTCCGGGTGTACGGCAACAAGTGCCTGGACGTGGCCAACATGAGCACCGCCGACGGCGCGCTGGTGCATATCTGGGACTGCAACGGCCAGAGCAACCAGAAGTGGCGCCTCAACGGCGACGGAAGCATCACCGCCATCGGTGCGAACAAGTGCCTGGACGTGCCCAACTACTCCACCGCCAACGGCGTCAAACTCCAGATCTGGTCCTGTAACGGCGCCCCCAACCAGCGCTGGACCCGCGTCTGACCCGGGTGAGGGGCGCGGGGCGGTCTCAGGCGCGGGCATGGCGGAAGCCGGCCCCGAGAGCCCGCCCCGGAGTCGGCACGCCGTACTCATCGGCGTTCGTGTCCGGCCTGCGCGGTGACACGTGAAGTTCTCGGCACAAAAGATGTTAGCGCTCACAGTTTTCCTGGATCGCATGAGAGGAGCGCCGGGTGGGACCTGGCCCGAGGCGTCGCCCGCCCATCATGGCGGACGTGGCGAAGATGGCGGGCGTGTCGCACCAGACGGTCTCGCGTGTGCTCAACGACCATCCCAACGTCAGCGAGGAGACCCGGGCCCAGGTTCTGCGCGCGATCGACCTGCTGGGCTACCGGCGCAATCTCGTCGCACGAGCGCTGGTCACCAGGAACTCCCGACGGCTGGGGGTCGTCAGCTTCGACACGACGCTGTACGGTCCCGCGAGCACGGTCTACGGCATCGAGCAGGCCGCCAGGAACGCGGGCTACTTCATCAGCATCGTGAGTCTTCGGACCATCGACAGGGCAAGGGTGCTCGACGCCATCGGCTATCTGACCGAACAGGGCGTGGACGGCATCGTCGTGGTCGCCCCACAGCGTTCGGCGGCCGAGGCGCTGGAGGACATGCCCGCCGGCATGCCGGCCGTGGCCGTCGAGGGTGGCCGGACGGACAGCGTGGCGGCGGTCAGCGTCGACCAGGTCGAGGGTGCCATCCTGGCGACCCGGCACCTGCTGGACCTGCAGCACGAGACGGTCTGGCACGTCGGCGGTCCGGCCAACTGGCTGGAGGCAGAAGGCCGCGCGCACGGCTGGCGCGAGGCGCTGACCGCCGCGGGCCGTCCGGTCCCCGACCTCCTGGCCGGCGACTGGAGCCCACGCTCCGGCTACCGTGCCGGGCAGCGGCTGGCCGCGATGATCGACGAGGTCACCGCCGTGTTCGTGGCCAACGACCAGATGGCTCTGGGCGTGCTGCGGGCCCTCATGGAGCGAGGAGTGAGGGTCCCCGGCCAGATCAACATCGTGGGATTCGACGACATCCCGGAGTCGGAGTTCTTCTCCCCTCCTCTCACGACCGTCAGACAGGACTTCGGGGCCGTGGGCAGGCGCAGCATCGACATGCTCGTGCGGCAGATCGAGATGGGGGAGCCGTACGTGCGCGAGCGGCACGTCGTACCTCCCCGTCTCATTCTCAGAGCCAGCACGGCGACGGTGCGCTAGTCGCCCACGGAAGCAGGAAGGGCGTTGACACCACGTGAATGTCGGCGCTCACATCATGAAAGGAACCCTATGTTGAAAAAGATCTCGGCACTGATCGCGGTCGGTGCCGTCGCGTTGACGATGACGGGTTGCGGTAGCACGAGCACGCCGGCCACCGGCACCGACAGTGGCAAGGTCGCCGACGACGGCAAGATCGTTATGGGTTTCTCCCAGGTCGGCGCGGAAAGCGGCTGGCGTACGGCCAACACCAAGTCGGTGCAGGAGTCGGCGAAGAC
>NZ_JBPXMB010000072.1:0-3989 GCF_051918945.1 Streptosporangium sp. LJ11 | reverse complement strand
GAGCCGATCGCGATCGTGGGCATGGCCTGCCGCTACCCCGGCGGCGTCTCCTCACCAGAGGGTCTGTGGGACCTGGTCGCGCAGGCTCGGGACGCGGTGGGCGATTTCCCGTCCGATCGTGGCTGGGACGTGGAAGGGGTATACGGCCCGGAACCGGGCGCACCGGGAAAGAGCTACACGCGACAAGGCGCGTTCCTGTACGACGCCGCCGACTTCGACCCCGGGTTCTTCGGGATCAGCCCGCGTGAGGCCCTCGCGATGGATCCGCAGCAGCGGTTGCTGCTGGAGGCGTCGTGGGAGGCGATCGAGCGGGCGGGCCTGGATCCGGTGGGACTGCGCGGCAGCCGGACGGGCGTGTTCGCCGGGGTGATGTACCACGACTACGGTCTCGGTACCCCCGCCGCGACCAGCGGTGGAAGCCTGGTGTCCGGACGGGTGTCGTACACCCTGGGCCTGGAGGGCCCCGCGGTCACGGTGGACACGGCGTGCTCGTCGTCGCTGGTCGCGCTGCACTGGGCGGCGCAGGCGTTGCGCTCGGGTGAATGTGATCTGGCCCTGGCGGGCGGTGTCACGGTCATGTCGACGCCCGGCATGTTCATCGAGTTCTCCCGGCAGCGTGGCCTGTCGGTGGACGGTCGGTGCAAGGCGTTCTCCGCGTCGGCGGACGGTACCGGCTGGGGCGAGGGCGTCGGCATGCTGCTGGTCGAGCGGCTGTCGGACGCCCGGCGCAACGGTCACCACATCCTCGCCGTCATGCGCGGCAGCGCGATCAACCAGGACGGCGCGAGCAACGGCCTGACCGCCCCGAACGGCCCGGCGCAGCAGCGGGTGATCCGCCAGGCGCTGGCGAACGCCGGACTGTCGACCGCGGACATCGACGCCGTGGAAGCGCACGGCACGGGCACCACCCTCGGCGACCCGATCGAGGCCCAGGCCATCCTGGCCACCTACGGCCAGGACCGGCCCGAGGACCGGCCGCTGTGGCTGGGGTCGCTGAAGTCGAACATCGGTCACACCCAGGCCGCCGCCGGTGTCGGTGGCGTCATCAAGATGGTGATGGCTCTCCGCCACGAGCTCCTCCCCAAGACCCTGCACGTGGACGAGCCAAGCCCGCACGTGGACTGGTCGGCCGGTGCGGTGGAACTGCTCACCGAGCCCGTGCCCTGGCAGGAGAACGGGCACGCCCGCCGCGCGGCCATCTCGTCTTTCGGGATCAGCGGCACGAACGCGCATGTGATCATCGAGCAGGGTCCGGTGGTGGAGTCGGAGCCCTCCGGCGTCGAGCTGCCGGTGACGCCGTGGCTGGTCTCGGCCAAGACTCCCGAGGCGCTGCGGGCGCAGGCCGGGCAGCTCGCGTCGTGGGTGGAGGAGCGGCCTGAGCTGAACCCGGCCGATGCGGCCTGGACGCTGGCGACGGGCCGGGCGCTGCTGGAGCAGCGCGCGGTGGTGGTCGGCGCCGACCAGGTCGAGCTGGTGGCGGGCCTGCGCGCCCTGGCCGAGGGCACGGCGACGCCGGGTGCCGCGGCCGGTGGCGGGTTGGCGATGTTGTTCGCCGGTCAGGGCAGCCAGCGGGTGGGCATGGGCCGTGAGCTGGCCGCCGCGTTCCCGGTGTTCGCCGACGCCCTGGATGAGGTTTGTGCGTTGTTGCCGGGGTCGGTGCGTGAGGTGATGTTCTCCGATCCCGATGGTGTGCTGGGTGAGACGGGGATGACCCAGCCGGCGCTGTTCGCCTTCGAGGTCGCTCTGTATCGTCTGCTGGCCTCGCTGGGGGTGACCCCGGATGTGCTGGTGGGTCACTCGGTGGGGGAGATCGCCGCCGCTCATGTGGCGGGCGTGCTGTCGCTGCCTGATGCGTGTGCGCTGGTTTCCGCGCGGGCGCGGTTGATGCAGGGGCTGCCGGAGGGTGGGGCGATGCTGGCCGTCGCCGCTCCTGAGGCGGAGGTCCTTCCGCTGCTGGAGGGCCGCGAGGATGTGAGCATCGCGGCGGTGAACGGCCCGGCCTCGGTGGTGATCTCCGGTGACGAGAGTGCGGTGGAGGAGATCGCCGCCCTGGTGAGTGCCCGCACCCGACGCCTGCGCGTGTCGCATGCCTTCCACTCGCCGTTGATGGAGCCGATGCTCGCCGAGTTCGAGCAGGTCGTCTCCGCTCTGACTTTCAGTGAGCCGGCCATTCCTGTCGTCTCCAACGTGACGGGCCGGCCCGCCGAGCCTGGCCTGCTGACCGACCCGGCGTACTGGGTGCGGCATGTGCGCGAGGCGGTGCGCTTCGCCGACGGTGTGGCCGCCTGCCAGGCGAGTGTGTTCGTGGAGGTCGGCCCGGATGGGGTGCTGACCGGCCTGGCCCAGCAGAGCGTGCAGGACGGTGTGTTCGTCGCGACCGCTCGCAAGGACCGGGACGAGGTCCGGACACTGGTCGAGGCACTGGGCCGGCTGCACGCTCACGGCGTGGGAGTCGACTGGCGAGCGATCCTCACCCCGAGAGCACAGGTCGACCTGCCGACGTACGCCTTCCAGCACGAGCGGTACTGGATCCCCGCGCTGACCGATGCCGGAGACATGAACGCCGCCGGGCTGGGCGCGATCGATCATCCGGTGTTCAGCGCCGTGACCGAGGTCGCCAGCGGCGAGTCGGTGATCTTCAGTGGTCGCTTGTCACCCACCACGCAGCCGTGGCTGGCCGATCACCTCGTGGGTGGTCAGATGCTGGTTCCGGGGGCGGCGCTGGTCGAGCTGGCCATCCGGGCGGGCGACGAGGTCGAGTGCTCCTACCTGCAGGAACTGACCATCCAGGCGCCGCTGGTGGTGCCCGCCCAGGGTGGGGTCCAGATCCAGGTGGTCATCGGAGCGGTGGAGGAGTCCGGAGCACGTCCGCTGACGGTCCACTCCCGCTCCCAGGACGCCGCCGGATGGACGCAGCACGCACAGGGCCTGGTGACCGCCGAGCTGCCGGTGGCGGCGTTCGAGCTGACGCAGTGGCCTCCGGTGGACGTGCGGCCGGTGGTGGTCGATGGTCTGTATGACGATCTGGCGGCGGTCGGTCTGGAGTACGGGCCTGTCTTCCAGGGGGTGACGCGGGCGTGGTCGCGGCCGGGTGAGGTGTTCGCCGAGGTCGCGCTGCCCGAGCAGGCGCATGGGGACGCGGTGCGGTTCGGGGTGCATCCGGCCCTGTTGGACGCGGTGTTGCACGCCAGCGCGCTGGGCGATCTGCTGCCGGAGGCCGAGCCGGGCAGGCCTTTCCTGCCCTTCTCCTGGTCGGGTGTGTCCCTGCACGCCACGGCGGCGACCAGCCTGCGAGTGAAGATCATTGGTACGGGTGGCACCAGCATGGCGCTGACCATCGCCGATGGGGCCGGTGTGCCGGTGGCGGAGGTCGAGGCGCTCACGTTGCGTCCGTTGTCGACCTCCGACCTGGCCGCCGCGGGTGATCGCGGCTGGTTGCACCAGGTGGGCTGGACCGCCATCGCGGCCGGGACGAGTACAGAAGTACCCCGCTGGGCGGTGCTGGAGGCGGGGGCCGGCCTGGATGCGGTCATCGAGGTGCCCGAGGCGGTGCTGGTCACGATCCCATCTGGCGGTGAGCTGGGTGTGGTGACGCGTGAGGTGCTGGCCCTGGTGCAGCAGTGGCTGGCCGAGGAGCGGTTCGCCTCCTCGAGGCTGGTCCTCGTCACCCACGGTGCGGTGGTGGCGGTCGCGGATGAGGTGCCGGACCTGGCGCAGGCGGCGGTGTGGGGTCTGGTGCGAGCGGCGCAGGCCGAACAGCCCGGCCGACTCGTACTGCTGGACCTGGACACCGACGCCCTCGACGCGGACACGGTCGCTCAGGCGCTGGCCACGGGCGAGCCACAGGTCGCGGTACGGGACGGGCACCTGCTGATGCCAGGGCTGAACCGCACCGTGGACCGTGGCGAGGAGCGGTCGGTGTTCGGTCCGGAGGGCACGGTGCTGGTCACCGGCGGCACCGGCGGGCTGGGCGCGGTCGTGGCCAAACA
>NZ_JBPXMB010000071.1:0-4651 GCF_051918945.1 Streptosporangium sp. LJ11 | reverse complement strand
CCGACTGGTCACGGCAGTTGCCGTTGACCGCGCCGGTCGGGTTCAGCCCCGCAGCGAGGGTCCCGTCCGGCCCGATGGCGGGGGTGGCGTAGCAGCCGTCGCCGTCGTAGTCGTAGGCCGGAGAGAACGAGGCCTCGTACCCTCCGGCCTACTAGGGCAGGTTGTGCGGCGGGTCGGCGTAGGCCGCCGACGTGGGGATCACGACCCCCAGGGCGGTGGCGCCGAGCACGATCCCGAGCCGGGAACGCCCGCGCGTGAAGAACGCGGGCAAGGACGCGGGCGAGGACGCGGGAAAGGACGCCCTCCTCCGCGACCCGGTCGCCGGCTTCGATGCCCTCGCGATGGACGTGAATGACGACAGCTTTCGCATTCTTCCGCTTTCTCGAAGGACTGGCTTCATGACCTGACGGCGCGCGGCGTGGTGCTCGCACCGGCGGCGTCGTCCGCACCGACGTGAGCATGCCTCGCGCTGTCACGGCACCACGGAACCGACACTTGATCAAGATCTTCGTGGCAAATGACGCCGACATGTATCGGCGACGGTCGAAAGGTGAACCACGCGCGAAAGCTCATGATTCACCTCCCGGAGCAGCGGGGGCGCGCACCTCACCCCGCGCGATCCGCCGTTCGTCCCGGATGCCGTGCGCGGCGTGATCCGCCCTGTCGTGAACGCCCGCCCCGAACCGCACGCCGCCACGAGCCGGATCGTGGACCGGCTCCCTCATCAGTAGGCTGCGCCCATCGTTTCGAGGAAGCCGGGTGGACGCGCGTCAGCTGTCGTATTTTCTCGCCGTCGTCGAGCACATGAACTTCGGCCGGGTGGCCCAGCAGCTCCACATCGCGCAGCCGTCGCCGTCACAGGCGATCGTGACGTTCGAGCGGGAACCCGGTGTGCCCCTGTTCCACCGGGTCGGCCGCGGCATCGTGCTGAGCGACGCGGGCGCGCGGCTCGTCGAGCTGGCGCGCCAGGTGTTGCGGGCCGACGACGTCGATCCCGCGGCGCAACCGCTCGCCGCGCTCGCCCTGCCGCCGCGGATCGCCACCGCCTCGGACACCGAGATCGAAGCCCTGACCGCCTCACCGGATCCGGCCGCACGGATGCTGGTGGCCGAGCGGTGCGATCTGCCGTCCGGGATCCGCGTCGAAGACGCCCGAGCCGGGCGTCCACCGTCCTGATCGCGGATCATGCGCCGGAAGCGTCACCTTCTGACCTAAATGCGTTGGCGTCCTGGTCCTCGAGCGGACTAGCGTTGGCCTCCGTCATGCGCAGGAGGACGTGCCCCGCCTGCGCCTGCGAGCCAACAGCTGGGAGATCCGGGATGACCGCTCAACTCGTCGCGCTCTGCTTCGACGCGAACGACCCGCTCCGTCTCGCGCGCTTCTGGGCCGGAGTCCTGGGCTGGGAGACGGCCGACGACCCCCACGACGGCATCACGCTCCTGCCGAGCGACGACACCGGGTTCCGGATCCGATGCCTTCCGAGCCGGGAGAAGAAGACCGGCCCGAACCAGATGCACTTCGACCTGACGAGCACGTCCCTGGAGGACCAGCGACAGACGGTGGCCAGGGCACTCGAACTCGGCGCGCGGCACATCGACGTCGGGCAACGCCCGGAGGAGGATCACGTCGTGCTCGCCGACCCCGAGGGCAACGAGTTCTGCGTCATCGGGCCGGACAACAAATTCCTCGCCGACTGCGGATTCGTCGGGGCGCTCGCGTGCGACGGTTCGCAGGAGGTCGGATACTTCTGGAGCGAGGCGCTGGGCTGGCCGCTGGTCTGGGACCAGGACCAGGAGACCGCGATCCGCTCGCCGCACGGCGGTCCGAAGATCACCTGGGGCGGTCCGCCGGTGGCGCCGAAGACCGGGAAGAACAGACTGCACTTCGACCTCGCTCCGCCCGCGCACGGTGATCAGCAGGCGGAGGTCGACCGTCTCGTCTCCCTCGGAGCGACGCGAATCGACATCGGCCGGCGCGAGGCCGGCCAGGTGGTGATGGCCGACCCCGATGGCAACGAGTTCTGCGTGTTCACCCCCCGCTAGCGTGACCGGCCCCGGGGACGGCGCGCCCGCGATCCACTTCGGTCACGGGTACGCGGCCCGATCGGCCGGGACCGTCCCCTCCCCCGGACAGCCCAGGCGGCTGTTCCGCCGCCGGTTTCACCGCAGGGTGAGTGGAATCTCCGAGTCGATGCGGGTCAGTTTTTCCGGGTTGCGGATGTAGTAGAGGCCGGTGATGCGGGCGTCCTGGACACTGATCGCCATGACGCCGTCGAGCTCGCCGTTCACGTGGACGAGGAGTGCCGGGCTGCCGTTGACCACGGTGGACTCGCCGGTGGGCGCGACCTCGGCCTTGCCGAGGCCGCCGGCGATGAAGCGGGCCACCTTGTCGGCGCCGGTGATCGGCCGCGGCGCGGCCTGCTTGAGGCCGCCGCCGTCGGCGATGAGGACGACCTCGGGGGCGAGCACGTCGAGGAGGCCTTGCAGGTTTCTGGTCTCGACCGCGCGCCGGAACGACTCCAGAGCCGCCCGGGTCGTACTCGGGGAGACCGCCTCGCGAGGGCGGCGGGCATCGACGTGCCGGCGGGCGCGGAGCGCGATCTGGCGGACGGCCGCGGGACTCTTGCCGACGGCGGCCGCGATCTCGTCGTAGCCGACGTCGAAGGCCTCGCGCAGCACGAAGACGGCGCGTTCGGTCGGCGACAAGGTCTCCAGGACGAGCATGAGCGCCATCGACACGCTCTCGGCGAGCTCGGCGTCGAAGGCCACGTCCGGCGCGGTGAGCAGCGGCTCGGGCAGCCAGGAGCCGACGTAGGTCTCCTTGCGGCGTCTCATGGCGCGCAGCCGGTTGAGCGACTGCCGAGTCGTGATCCGGACCAGGTAGGCGCGCCGGTCGCGTACCTGCCCCAGGTCGACCTTCATCCACCGCAGCCAGGTCTCCTGCAGGACGTCCTCGGCGTCGGCGGCCGAGCCGAGCATCTCGTAGGCGACGGTGAAGAGCAGGTTGCGGTGGGCGACGAACACCTCGGTCGCCGCGTTGACGGTGTGGTCACTCATTTCTCGCGCTCTCTCCTTCGTGGCCGCCCCTGGTCGCCGGAGACGCTCGCCGGGCCGCCCGTTCAGCGGGTGGCCAGCGTCTCACCGCGCCTGGCCCGCAGCACCTGCCGGCGCCTGCCATCCTTGGCCCAGGCCGGGAAGTCGAGCGAACCGGGCTTGCGCGCCTGGTGGGCCAGCTGCCAGACAATGCTCTTGCAAATGGACTCCTTGATCCTCGCGCCAGGGCGGCCCCCGATGTGGAACCGCATCGCGACGTCGTTCCTGTGGGTGAGCTGGAAGATGCCGGCCCGGCGCCCCAGGCTGATGCACTGGGCGACGAACGCCAGGGCGAGGGGCGCGGGGTCCTCGCCCGCGATCCGGCTGAGCACCGTGTCGGCGGCGTGCGGGCCCAGCTGGACCGCGGCCTGGCAGCTCATCCGGAACGGCAGATCCGACGGTGCCGCCGAATCCCCGGCCGCGACGATGCACACGTCGTCCACACTGGTCAACGTCTCGTCCGTGCGCAGACGGCCCAGGGCGTCGGTGCTCAGCCCGCTGCGGCCGGCCAGATCCGGCACGCCGAAGCCGGCGGTCCAGATGGTCACCGTGCTCGGCAGCTCGCGGCCGTCGCTGAGCCGCACGGCGTCGCGGGTCACGGCCGTCACCGTCGCGCCGGGGCCGTCGAGCACGCTCACCCCGAGTTCGGCCAGCCGCCTGGCGACCGAGCGCCGGCCCCGCGGGTGCAGGTACGGGCCGAGCACCTCGCCGCACACCAGGGTCACGCTGCGGCCGGCCTCCGCCAGCTCGGCGGCGGCCTCGATGCCGGTCGGACCGGCTCCGACCACCGTCACCACGGCCGTGGCGGGAGCGGCGTCGACGACGGGCCGCAGCCGCTGCGCCTCCTCCAGGGTGGCGATCGGGTAGGCGAACTCGGCCGCTCCGGGCACGCGCGGATCGGCGCTGCCACTGCCCACCGCGTAGATCAGGTAGTCGTAGCCGACCGTGGCGCCGGTCGCCAATGTCACGCCGCGCTCGGAGGCGTGGATCCGTGTCACGGTGTCGACGACCAGCCGGACGCCCTCGGCCAGGACGTCCGCGTAGTCGACGACCGCCTCGTGGGACCCGCCCACCAGCTGGTGCAGGCGGATCCGGTCGACGAAGGCCGGGCGCGGGTTGATCAGGGTCACCGTCACGTCGTCGCGCCGGGTCAGGCGATTGGCCGCCATGACGCCGGCGTATCCGCCGCCGATCACGACCACGTCGGTGTTCTCGGTCATGGTGTGTCTCCTTCGTCTCCAGAGGTACGACCACAAGACACCGCGTGATTGATCGTTGTGACAGCACGTGAGACAGATCACTCCAGCCGGGTTCCGCAGGACATCCGGGTCGACTCCGACCTCGCGGCGACCGCGCGGCCGCACCCCGGCCCGTACGCACGAAACCCGTGCGCACGGGAAAGGCCCGCCCCCATGGGGGCGGGCCCTGCGCTGTCTGTGGATCCTGTGCTGTGGGTGGGGGTGGTCAGCGGAGGACGGGGTGGCGGCGCACCAGGGAGGTGGTGGCCCACCAGGCGCCGATGCCCCAGGTGGTACCGGCGCCGCCCAGGGCCAGGCCGG
>NZ_JBPXMB010000070.1:0-4901 GCF_051918945.1 Streptosporangium sp. LJ11 | reverse complement strand
ACAGTGCCGTACGAACCGCGTCACGATCTCGAACGTCCCTGTCACAGAGGACCTTCGGCCCTGTCACGCGGCGCGCGACGGAAGTGGGATGGAGGAAAGAGTCCACACCGCCCGGGAGAGGACGACGCGCGCGCGTGAACGTCAGCGGGGTCGCCGAGGTGGTCGGCGGGCCGCCTCGGGGCCGTGATGACGTCCCTGTCTGGAAGGATCGATGAAAATGCTGGCTCGCGATGTCATGACCGGCCCGGTCGTCACGCTCCTGCCCGCCCACTCGGTGCGCTGGGCCATTCGAGTGCTGTTCGCCAACGCCATCACCGCCGCCCCCGTCCTGGACGACGACGGAACACTCGTGGGGATCGTCAGCGAGATGGACCTGCTGCGAGGTGAGTTCCAGCCCGATCCCCGCACTTCGATGCGCATCGCCCCCGGCCAGACCGCTCCTCCTCCGCCGCTGCGGGTGGAGGAGGTGATGACCCGCCAGGTGGTGACCGTCACCCCCACGACCGACGCCATTCGGCTGGTCGAACTCCTCGTCACCAAGCGCGTCAAGAGCCTTCCCGTCCTGCGGGACGACCGAGTGGTGGGCATGATCAGCCGACGTGACCTGATACGCGTGCTGGCCCGTTCCGACGAGGAGCTGCGCGCGGACGTGCTCGCCGCCCTGTCCGAGCAGTATCCCCTCGGGCCGCGCTGGGAGGTCGCCGTCCACGACGGTGTGGCCACGCTGGGCGGGCACGCCGACGGCCACCACGACCGGATCGCCGATCTGCTGGCCAGGACCGTCCCGGGCGTCATCCGGGTGAGGCACCTCCCGTAACGGGTCGGTGCCCGGCGCTCCGGCAGGGCTGACGCCGCCGTACGTCACCGCCGGCGAGGCGGCCGGATCCTTCCCGGCGATCCAGGACGTTGGTCCCGCCCGTCGGTGACCTCCGGCCGATGAGACGGGCCGCGCGGACGACGACAGTGGAAACGTGGACGAGAGGCGAGGGAGTTCTCCGATGACGAGCATGACCGGCATGTCGGCCGAACGACAAGAGGCGGCCTCGGCGCCCTCGCGCGGTTTCCGTGACGAGGCGTGGCACGCGCACGCGGACGTCCGCGACTTCCTGCAGGCCGGCTACACCCCCGAGATCCGCGCGGCCCGCCGCTCGGGCGTGATCACCCGGCTGCCCGACTCCTGCGGCCGGGGTCGGATCATCGGTGACTGCCGGCGGGTCGCCCCGTACGGCGTCTCCCGCCTCGTCTCCTTCAAGGAGGACGCGCGCAGATGACCGGCGACCGCGAAGCCGTGATACGGCAGGGCGAAGCCGAGCTCCGCCCGCCGCCTGGCTGAGCTGGGCCGCCCGGCCTGGATCAGGTTCGTGCTGGTTCCCGGGGTCACCGACGCCCCGGACAACGTCGACGGCGTCGCCCGTTTCGTGGCCGGCCTGGACAACGTCGACCACGTCGACGTCCTGCCCTACCACCGCATGGCCGCCGAGAAGTACCAGCGCCTCGGCCTGGCCTTCCCCCTGGCGGGTGTGCTTCCCCCCGGCCAGGCGCTGCTGGATCGGGTCCACGCCCAGTTCCGGGCGTACGGCCTCACCAGCGTCTGACCGGCGCGGGACTTCCGGGCGGTTCGCCGCGGGGAGCCCCGTGTCCAAGCCGCTCGCCGGCCGCGTGGCGGCGCCGGTCAGGAGGAGCCGGGAGGCGCTGGGGCGGGGGTCACGACCAGGGGGCAGGCGGCGTGGTGCAGCAGCGAATGGCTGACCGACCCCAGCAGCAGCCCGGTCAGGTCACCGCGGCCGCGTGAGCCGACGACCAGCAGGCCGGCGTGGGCCGAGGCCTCGGCCAGGACGAGCGCCGGGTGACCGTGTTCGAGCTGTTCGGTGACCTTGACGTCGGGGTAGCGCTCGCTCCAACCGGCCAGGGCCTCGGCCAGCAGGCGCCGTTCGGCCTCGGCCGTCTCCTCCGCGGCCCGCAGGGCGAGGGGGCCGCCACCGGCGATCGGACGGCTCCAGGCGTGCACCGCCCGCAGGCCGGCACCGCGCAGGGACGCCTCGGCGAAGGCGAATCCCAGGGCGTCCGCGCCCGCCGCCGAGCCGTCGACCCCGACGACCACCTCTTCGGCCCCCTGCCCGGTGGCCGGGTCGCGGACGACGGCCACCGGGCAGGTGGCCCGCCCGGTTACCCCCAGCGCGACCGAACCGAGCAGCATTCCCGCGAAACCACCCAGCCCGTGGTTGCCGACCACCAGTAGTTCCGCGTCCGCGGTGGTCTCGATCAGGACGGCGCGCGGGTCACCGCCCAGCAGCCGCGGCTGCGCCGCGACGCGGGGATCTTCCTGGCGGGCGCGCTCCAGTGCCGCGTCCAGCATGGTCGCGGCCCCCTCGCGCATCCAGCGGCCCACCTCGGCGTAGCGATCCTCCTCGGAGACCTCCAAGGGCCAGGCGGGCATGGCGTGCACGATGCTCAGCGCACTACCGCGGGCCGCGGCCTCGCGCGCCGCCCAGCCCACGGCCGCGAGCGCGGCCTGCGAACCGTCGACTCCAACTACGATCACGACATCCTCCTCATGGTGCCCATGGCACCATCACACCGGCGGGCGGCCGGAGGGCGACAGCGGTAAAGGTCCTTTGCCCGAGGGACCTCCGTCACCGCGTTCGGAGTCCTGACCTCTCGTGATCTCGGCCGGGACGGTCACCCGCCCCGCTCGCGGCCGGCCACCGGACGAGGTCGCAGAGCAGGGGGGTGAGCACGGCCGTACCCAGGGCCAGCGCCCACCCGGCCGCGGGCAACGGCACCAGGGCCAGCGGGGCGCCGAGAAACGGGACAAGGGTGACAAGCGCCTGGAGCAGCGCGGTGGCGACGACCGCGATCGTGACCGTGCGGCCGTGCCACCATCCCCGCTCGAAGGTCCACCGGCGGGCCCGCACGACGTAGGCGAGGGTGAGGCGGGCGAAGACCAGCGCGAGGACCGCCTGGGTGCGCACCTGCTCGTCGCTCCAGCCCATCCGGCGGGCCGCCTCTACCGCGGCGATCACCAGCAGGCCGACGATGAGGGACCGTAGCCCGACCCGCCTCAGTACGGCGCCCGACAGCAGGCCACCCCGCTGTGGTCGCAGCGCCAGAGGATCTCCCGCGGGCCGGTCGACGCCCAGGGCGATGGCCGGAATCCCGTCCAGCGCCAGGTTGATCCAGAGCAGGTGCACGGGAAGGGGTGTCCGCCTTGATGCTCATGCGTCCAGCAGATCATCGCGGTGGCGGCCTGATCCCGAGGCGAAAGCCACCGGCGCGAGGGACCTTCGGCCCCGGTGCCGGCAGCCCCGGCACGGGTGGCGCGGGTGGAGCGCTCGCCGGTGCGCGGTTCCCTGCGCATCCTGGCGCGGGAACTCCCTCCCTCCGGCGGGAGCCCTCCGGTGCGCGGGCGTCGTCTTCCGGTCAGGCGAGTGCCGGATGTGCCGTTCCGGTCGTGGATTCGATCGCGGCGCGCGGGGCGGGCATGTCTGCGTACCGTACCCGGTCGACCTGGTCGGGGGTGACGACGATGGTGGGGCAGGCCGCCAGGGCGAGGCAGGCCCGCAAGGTCGCCCCGAGGTATCCGCCGCCCGCCGCCGGCCGGAGCCCTCCCAGGACGTGGAAGGGGTTCGCCTTCATGCAACCGCGACCGGCCCGACCCCGGCCGGGGTCGCTGGTCCCGGTTCGCCGGGACCAGCGACCCTCCTGTCACCGGCTGGGGCCGAAGAGCGTCGAGGCATACGGAGGTGGCGGTCCCCGGGTTCTCACCGGTGCCGCGCCGCTTGTCAGGTGAGGGGTACGCGCCAGGTCAGCCGGGTCCCGCCCGGCGGGGAGGAGCCGGCCTCGAAGGAGCCGCCGAGCGCGGTGGCGCGTTCTTCCATGTTGCGCAGGCCGCTACGTTTGCCCTCGTCGGACAGGCCGACGCCGTCGTCGGTGACGGTGAGGGTGAGCCGGTCATCGGCCGTCTCGGTGAAGACGTCGGCCTTGGAGGCCTTGGCGTGGCGCACGATGTTGGACAGCGCCTCACGCAGGACGGCCAGCAGGTGCTCGGCGACCGGTGCGGGCACCTTGTTGTCGAGCTGCCCCTCCATCCGCAGGCCCGGCATGAAGCCCAGGTGCCCACGCGCGCCCTCGACCAGCTCCACGATCCGCGCGCGCAGGCTGGGCTCGTCGGCCTGGCGGGGAGTCTGCAAGGCGAAGATCGTCGAACGGATCTGCCGGATGGTCTCGTCCAGCTCGTTGATCCCGTGCTGGAGCCGGCCTGCGGCCTCGGGATGCTCGACGAACCGCACGATGCTCATCAAGGTCATGGCGACGGCGAAGAGCCGCTGGATGACGACGTCGTGCAGGTCCTTGGCGATCCGGTCGCGGTCTTCCAGCAGCCCCAGCCGCTCGGCGTCCTGGCGGGCCTCGGCCAGCTCCAGCGCGACCGCGGCCTGCCCGGCGAAGGAGTGCAGGGTCCGCAGCTCGCCGCCGCTGAACGGCAGGCGGCCTGGTCGCTTGCCCAGTACCAGCACCCCCCGCACCGCCCCGGCGGCGCCCAGCGGCACCGCGGCGGCGGGACCTACCGTCAGATCCCGGGTGAGGGCGGCGGGCAGGTCCGTCTCGCCGAGATCGTTGACCATGACCGGCTCGCCGCCCAGCAGGGCCCTGCCCGGGAGCGAGCCGGTGACGTCCACCGTGGCCCGGCCGAGTCCGTCGGTACCCGGACCGTCGGCGATCATCACGTGCAGGACCTCGCGGGCCACGTCGGGCAGCATGATCATCGTGGTGTCGGCGGCGGCCAGGTCCCGGGCCCGGCCCACCACCAGGGTCAGCACCTGATCCGGTTCGGCGCCCGACAGCAGGCTGGTGGTGACCTCCGCCGAGGCCTGCAGCCACATCTCCCTGCGCCGGCTCTCCTC
>NZ_JBPXMB010000069.1:0-5152 GCF_051918945.1 Streptosporangium sp. LJ11 | reverse complement strand
AGGCCCAGCGCGGTCGCGAGCGCGATCTCCTCCGCCGTCGTGCACGCGCCCCGGTACAGGGAGCGGAGCAGCAGCAGCCCGGGAAGGGTGACACCGAGCGCGACGTAAACCCCGAACAGCGCCATGTCCGAACCCGAAACACCGTGAAAACCCAGCACGGCGATCGTGAAAACCCCCGCGGAAGCCGCGGGCAGCCACCTCGACGGCGACAGACCCCGCATTCCCCGGCTCAGACCGAGGTCTCCGCCGCTCGTGGGTCCGTCCGATCGAACGGCTCCCTCAGGCGCGGGCGGGTTCGGCGTGGTTCCCCGCACGGGCGACGTCATGCTCATGAGCGCAAGCCTGTCGGCTGGAACCCGCCGGAGGGCTCGGGGCACCGCGTCCCCGTCGATTCTTGCCGATCCCTTGTGCGAGCCAAGGACGGTGGCTCACGTTCCCCGGACCTTTGTGCGCCGGACGCGATTCTTGTTATGAAACAACCTTTTGGTGAGGAATAGCAGCCCGCGTCCGTCTTTCCAGGAACTCTCCGCTTTTCCAGGTGATACGTGACAGGACCCCGTTGTTGCTATGTTTCGCCTGCTTCCAGGCCTGGCCAGACGGCGGCTTGGCTGTGGGATCGCGATCGGAGTTGATGAATGTCGAACGGTGAGAAGACCACTCGGAGGCCGCGGCGGAGGCTTCGGACCATCCCCGCGGCCATCGGCGCCGGCGTTCTGATCGGGTTACTCACCTCCCCCTCCGTCCACGCCTCCGCCGGAGGGCGGCCCGTCTCCGACGTCCTGGCGGACTCCGGGCGGGACGACCCGCGTGCCGGCGCGGCCGTGCCCGGCCCGGCCCGGCGCGCCGGCACACCGCCGGTCACCTCCGATCTCGCCGTCTCGGTCGCGGACGGGATGCGCGAGGAGGCGCGCGCGATCCGGGCCGGGACCACCGGCCGTGGCAGGACGGCGCGGAGGCACCAAGCCGCCTGCCCCCCGACCTCGATCATCTGCCTGGAGAACAGCCTGCCGGGAAACCCTCCCAGCGAATGGGACGTCAGCGGAGTGGGCGCGGGGAACATCCAGGGTTACGCGACTCAGATGAGCGTCGACAAGGGGGAGACCGTACGGTTCAAGGTGATCACCCCCGCGAGCGACTACCGGATCGACATCTATCGCATCGGATACTACGGCGGCATGGGCGCGCGGAAGATGGCGACGGTCAACCCGTCCGTCCCGTTGCCCCAGCCGCAACCTGCCTGCCTGAGCGACGCGGCGACCGGCCTGGTCGACTGCGGGAACTGGGCGGAGTCGGCCTCCTGGGCGGTGCCGGCCGGCGCCGTCTCGGGGGTCTACCTCGGGAAGCTGGTCCGGGAGGACGGACCGGTCGGCGACAGCCACATCGTCTTCGTCGTCCGCGACGACCAGCGCGGGTCGGAGATCCTGGTCCAGACCTCCGACGCGACCTGGCAGGCGTACAACCGGTACGGCGGCAACAGCCTCTACTCCGGCAGTCCGGCCGGACGCGCCTTCAGGATCAGTTACAACCGCCCGTTCACCACGCGGGTGCACAGCCAGCCGTCGTGGTTCTTCAACTCCGAGTACCCCATGATCAGATGGCTCGAGGCCAACGGCTACGACGTCAGCTACACCAGCAACGTCGACACCGCGAGCCGCGGACAGGAACTGCTCGAACACGAGGTCTTCATGTCCGTCGGGCACGACGAGTACTGGTCCGACGACATGAGAGGGAACGCCGACAACGCCCGGGACAACGGCGTCAGCCTCGCCTTCTTCTCCGGGAACGAGATCTTCTGGAAGACCCGGTGGGAGAACAGCGTCGACGGGACGAACACCCCCTTCCGCACGCTTGTCTGCTACAAGGAAACGCTGGCCAACGCCAAGATCGATCCCAGCCCGCTGTGGACCGGAACCTGGCGCGACCCGCGTTTCTCTCCGCCGTCGGACGGCGGCAGGCCGGAGAACGCCGTGACCGGGACCTTGTTCGTCATCAACGGCATCGTCAACGACGCGATAACCGTTCCCGCCGCGTACAGCCAGATGCGGCTGTGGCGCAACACATCCGTGGCGAACCTGCAGCCCGGCCAGACGGCGGTCTTCCCTGCCGGAACACTCGGGTACGAATGGGACGTGGCACCCGACAACGGGTTCGCCCCGCCGGGGCCGGTGAAGCTTTCCAGCACGACGCTGACCAACCTGTCCAAATACCTGCTCGACTTCGGCAACACCTACGGCGCCGGGATCGCGACGCACAACCTCGCGCTCTACCGGCACTCGGGCGGCGCCCTCGTCTTCGGCGCGGGAACCACGCAGTGGTCGTGGGGGCTCGACGCCAGCCACGACCGGCCGGGCACGCCCACGGACATCCGCATGCAGCAGGCGACGGTCAACCTCCTCGCCGACATGCTGACGCAACCGGCGAGCCTCCAGCCGGGGCTGGTCCCGGCGACCGCGTCGACCGACACCGCCCCTCCGACGTCGGCGATCACCGACCCGTCGGCGGGCGCGCACGCCCCTGCCGGTAGCACCATCACGGTCCGCGGCACCGCGGCCGACACCGGAGGCGGCGTCGTGGCGGGCGTCGAGGTCTCGTTCGACGGCAACAGGTGGTTCCAGGCGACCGGCCGCACCGAGTGGCAGTACAAATGGACGCCCGAGACAGCCGGCCCGGTGACCATAAGAGCCCGGGCGGTCGACGACATCGGCAACCTCCAGAACGTGTCGGCCACGCTCCCCGTCACCATCACCGAAGGGTGCCCCTGCACGATCTGGCCGGCGACCACCGTGCCCGCCGTCGCCTCCCACAACGACACCCACCGGACCGAGGTCGGCGTGAAGTTCCAGACCACGACCGCGGGCGTCGTCTCGGGCGTCAGGTTCTACAAGGGAGCGCTCAACACGGGGACGCACGTCGGCAACCTGTGGAGCTCCACGGGACAGTTGCTGGCGCGGGCGACGTTCACCAACGAGACGGCGAGCGGCTGGCAGCAGGTGACCTTCTCCACGCCCGTCCAGGTGAGCGCCCACACCACCTACGTCGCCTCCTACCACACGACCTCGGGGTACTACTCGGTGACGCGGCCGTACTTCACCCAGCAGTACTCCAACGGCCTGATCGTCGCGCCCGAGACCGGCGTGGCGGGCGGCAACGGCGTGTACAAATACACCACCGCGAGCGCCTTCCCCACCTCCACCTACCAGGCCACGAACTACTGGGTCGACGTGGTGTTCACCCCGTACTTCACCCTCTGGGACGACACGACGGTGCCGGCGCTCCCGACCCAGAACGACCCCAAGGCGACCTCGGTCGGGGTGAAGTTCCGGAGCACCACGCCGGGGGTCGTGAAGGGGATCAGGTTCTACAAGGGCCCCCAGAACACCGGGACCCATGTCGGCAGCCTGTGGACGATCACCGGCCAGTTGCTCTCGAGCGCGACGTTCACCGGCGAGACCGCGTCCGGGTGGCAGGAGGTGCGCTTCGAGACGCCCATCTCCATCCAGGCCAACACCACATATGTGGCCTCTTATCACACCACGTCGGGCTACTACTCCGTCTCGAGGCTCTATTTCAACACGCAGTACAAGCGCGGTCCGCTCATCGCCCTCGCGAACGGCGCGGAGGGCGGCAACGGCACGTACGCCTACAGCGCGGGCAGCGTCTTCCCGACCAACAACTACCAGGCCACCAATTACTGGGTCGACGTGTTGTTCGACATCAGCCCGGCCCTCGCCCGGTCGGCCCCACGGCCCGCGGAAGGGCCGGCAGCCGCGGGCCTCGCGCTCCGGCGAAAGAACGGCGTCATATCCGATTCCCGATGACGGAGCTTTTCACAGACATCTCCATCGCATGCGTAACAGAATGCCGGATCAGAAGAAAAGGCTGCGTGCAATGCCACTCACCACTGTTTCCACCATCATCCGCAACGCCGCGCGACCAGGTTATCTCCCGATCATGTCCCGCAAGATCTGGACACGGGTGAGTTCGGGGCACGACCGGGAGAGAAGGGCCGCGCACACGTGGGCGGCCGGGCAGGCGGAGGACCTCGGCACCTGGGGTGGCCGTATCGACGCCGCCCTGTGGCAGGAAGGCGCGGACTTCGCCCGGACCCTCGCCGAATCGGCCCGCCCCCGGGTCGAGGCACTCGCCTCGGCCGGTGTCGACCTGGGCGGGCCCGGCGGTGTCGAGCTGCTCCACTTCCTCACCAGGATCCTGCGCCCGGATACCGTGCTGGAGACGGGAGTCGCCGCCGGGTGGTCCACGTCCGCCATCCTCGCGGCGATACGTATGAACGGGACCGGTCACCTCTTCTCGAGCGACTTCCCGTTCTTCCGCCTCCCGGAACCCGAGCGGTACATCGGATACGTGATCCCCGAGGAGCTGAAGGGGCCCTGGACACTCCACACCAAAGGCGACCGCCACAACCTCGAGAAGATCCTGCTTCCCGGTAGAGAGGTGGACCTGGTCCACTACGACTCGGACAAGACCCGCCAGGGAAGGGAGTTCTTCCTGCTGCGGTCGCAGCCGCATCTGAGCGGGAACCACATTCTTGTGATGGACGACATCCAGGACAACATGGTCTTCCAAGAGTACGCGGAGACCCAGGCCGCCTACCGGGTCTTCGCGTACCAGGGAAAGTTCATCGGCGTCACCGGGCCAGGCCTGGGAATCCTGGAGCGGAAAACGGACAGAGAACAGCCACCACGCCCATCCGGCGGCACATCCTTCCAATCAATTATGAAAAACATATAAAAAGCTAGGAAAAACATCGCGGAACGCGAGCGGCGGGGCCGGCCTCGGTCGTCGGCCTCACCAGGCTTGCCCGTATGGCCGAAACTCCGTCCTCCTCATCTCCCACCCCGGGCTCGCTCGCGATCATCGGGGACGATGAACCCGGCGGATCTCCCTCCCCGCGAGGGACCGCCGCCCTGCCTCGGAAGGCGAAACGTCTCGCAAGGTGGCTGCCCGCGATGTCGATGACCGCCGGCACGGCGGCGGTGCTGGCCCTCTACGGCGTCTCCGGCCGAGACATGCTCCTGTTCTGCGCCCATGTCGTACTGGCCATCGCCTTGCCGGGCGTCTTGCTGGTCCGTGCCCTGTACCGGGGCGCGCGCACGTCGGCGGAGGAGATCGCCCTCGGGCTGGCGCTCGGCTA
>NZ_JBPXMB010000068.1:0-4987 GCF_051918945.1 Streptosporangium sp. LJ11 | reverse complement strand
TGCTTTGTGGTCAAGTCCTCGGCCTATTAGTACTGGTCAGCTCCACACATTACTGCGCTTCCACTTCCAGCCTATCAACCCGGTCGTCTCCCGGGAGCCTTACCCACTCTCGTGGTGGGAGACCTCATCTCAAGGCGAGCTTCCCGCTTAGATGCTTTCAGCGGTTATCCCTTCCGAACGTAGCCAACCAGCCGTGCTCCTGGCGGAACAACTGGCACACCAGAGGTTCGTCCGTCCCGGTCCTCTCGTACTAGGGACAGCTCCTTTCAAGTCTCCTGCGCGCGCAGCGGATAGGGACCGAACTGTCTCGCGACGTTCTAAACCCAGCTCGCGTACCGCTTTAATGGGCGAACAGCCCAACCCTTGGGACCTACTCCAGCCCCAGGATGCGACGAGCCGACATCGAGGTGCCAAACCATCCCGTCGATATGGACTCTTGGGGAAGATCAGCCTGTTATCCCCGGGGTACCTTTTAGCCGTTGAGCGACGGCGCTTCCACATGCCACCGCCGGATCACTAGTCCCAGCTTTCGCTCCTGCTCGACCCGTCGGTCTCACAGTCAAGCTCCCTTGTGCACTTACACTCGACACCTGATTGCCAACCAGGCTGAGGGAACCTTTGGGCGCCTCCGTTACTCTTTAGGAGGCAACCGCCCCAGTTAAACTACCCACCAGACACTGTCCCTGATCCGGATCACGGACCGAAGTTAGACGTTCAAAACGACCAGAGTGGTATTTCACCAATGACTCCACCACCACTAGCGTGATAGCTTCACCGTCTCCCACCTATCCTACACAAGACGTTCCAAACGCCAATGTCAAGCTATAGTGAAGGTCCCGGGGTCTTTCCGTCCTGCTGCGCGTAACGAGCATCTTTACTCGTAGTGCAATTTCGCCGGGTCTGCGGTTGAGACAGCGGGGAAGTCGTTACGCCATTCGTGCAGGTCGGAACTTACCCGACAAGGAATTTCGCTACCTTAGGATGGTTATAGTTACCACCGCCGTTTACTGGCGCTTAAGTTCTCAGCTTCGCGGAGTAAACTCCACTAACCGGTCCCCTTAACGTTCCAGCACCGGGCAGGCGTCAGTCCGTATACATCGTCTTACGACTTCGCACGGACCTGTGTTTTTAGTAAACAGTCGCTTCCCCCTGGCCTCTGCGACCCCCACCAGCTCAGAGCGCGAAGCTCGTCACCAGCGAAGGCCCCCCTTCTCCCGAAGTTACGGGGGCAATTTGCCGAGTTCCTTAACCACAGTTCACCCGATCGCCTTAGTATTCTCTACCTGACCACCTGAGTCGGTTTAGGGTACGGGCCGCCACGACACTCACTAGAGGCTTTTCTCGGCAGCATAGGATCACCCACTTCGCCACAATCGGCTCGGCATCACATCTCAGACTTAATGCGTTGCGGATTTGCCTACAACGCGTCCTACATGCTTACCCCAGGACTACCATCGCCTGGGCTGGGCTACCTTCCTGCGTCACCCCATCGCTTACCTACTACCAGTTCAGGCCAGGCGTTCACCCTCACCCCAAGCCCGAAGGCTTTAGGGGGGTTAAGGACCCTTAGTATCACTGGATTCAGTATTGGCGCATCGTAGCGGGTACGGGAATATCAACCCGTTGTCCATCGACTACGCCTGTCGGCCTCGCCTTAGGTCCCGACTTACCCTGGGCGGATTAGCCTGCCCCAGGAACCCTTGGTCATCCGGCGCAGAAGTTTCTCACTTCTGATTCGCTACTCATGCCTGCATTCTCACTCGCACAGCCTCCACAGCTGGATCACTCCGCTGCTTCCCCGGCCGCACGACGCTCCCCTACCCATCCACACACCTAAACCACAAAGGCTCGGATAATATGTGAATGCCACGACTTCGGCGGTGTACTTGAGCCCCGCTACATTGTCGGCGCGGAATCACTTGACCAGTGAGCTATTACGCACTCTTTCAAGGGTGGCTGCTTCTAAGCCAACCTCCTGGTTGTCACTGCGACTCCACATCCTTTCCCACTTAGCACACGCTTAGGGGCCTTAGTCGGTGGTCTGGGCTGTTTCCCTCTCGACTACGGAGCTTATCCCCCGCAGTCTCACTGCTACGCTCTCACTTACCGGCATTCGGAGTTTGGCTGACGTCAGTAACCTTGTCGGGCCCATTAGCCATCCAGTGCTCTACCTCCGGCAAGAAACACGTAACGCTGCACCTAAATGCATTTCGGGGAGAACCAGCTATCACGGAGTTTGATTGGCCTTTCACCCCTAAACACAGGTCATCCCCCAGGTTTTCAACCCTGGTGGGTTCGGTCCTCCACGCGGTCTTACCCGCGCTTCAACCTGCCCATGCCTAGATCACTCCGCTTCGGGTCTACAGCATGCGACTCAAACGCCCTATTCAGACTCGCTTTCGCTACGGCTCCCCCACACGGGTTAACCTCGCCACACACCATAACTCGCAGGCTCATTCTTCAAAAGGCACGCAGTCACATCACAAACAAAAGCAAGCTTCTGTTTACGCTCCTACGGCTTGTAGGCACACGGTTTCAGGTACTATTTCACGACCCCTCACCGGGGCGCTTTTCACCTTTCCCTCACGGTACTTGTTCACTATCGGTCATCAGGGAGTATTTAGGCTTACCAGGTGGTCCTGGCAGATTCACACAGGATTTCTCGGGCCCCGTGCTACTTGGGATCCCCTCAAACAGTCCAACCAATTTCGCCTACCCGACTCTCACGGTCTACGGCGCAACTTCCCAGAAGCTTCGACTATCGGAAGGATTTCTTACTGTCTGGAGGAACGGCAGTTCCTCCCAGAGGGTCCCACAACCCCGCAAACGCAACGCCTGCCGGCTATCACACGCCTACGGTTTAGCCTGATCCGCTTTCGCTCACCACTACTCACGGAATCACTATTTGTTTTCTCTTCCTACGGGTACTGAGATGTTTCACTTCCCCGCGTTACCACCAACCGCCCTATACATTCAGGCGGAGGCAACACCACATGACTGGTGCTAGGTTTCCCCATTCGGACATCCCCGGATCGCAGTCTGGTTGGCGACTCCCCGGGGCTTAACGCAGCCTCCCACGTCCTTCATCGGCTCCTGATGCCAAGGCATCCACCGTGTGCCCTAAAAAACTTGGCCACAAAGATGCTCGCGTCCACTATGCAAATCTCAAACAACAAACAGCGACCCACCAGACCCGCCACCAGCACCCAGGACAAACATCCCAAGCCGATGTGACAGATGGTCGGTCCCGCATGAGGCGGTCGGTGCTCCTTAGAAAGGAGGTGATCCAGCCGCACCTTCCGGTACGGCTACCTTGTTACGACTTCGTCCCAATCGCCAGCCCCACCTTCGACCGCTCCCCCCAGACAAGCTGGTTGGGCCACGGGCTTCGGGTGTTGCCGACTTTCGTGACGTGACGGGCGGTGTGTACAAGGCCCGGGAACGTATTCACCGCAGCGTTGCTGATCTGCGATTACTAGCGACTCCGACTTCATGGGGTCGAGTTGCAGACCCCAATCCGAACTGAGACCGGCTTTTAGGGATTCGCTCCACCTTGCGGTATCGCAACCCTCTGTACCGGCCATTGTAGCATGTTTGCAGCCCAAGACATAAGGGGCATGATGACTTGACGTCATCCCCACCTTCCTCCGAGTTGACCCCGGCAGTCTCCAATGAGTCCCCACCACCCCCGAAGGAGCGTGCTGGCAACATTGAACAAGGGTTGCGCTCGTTGCGGGACTTAACCCAACATCTCACGACACGAGCTGACGACAGCCATGCACCACCTGTCACCCAGTCCGAAGAGGGCTCCATCTCTGAAGCTTTCCGGGCGATGTCAAGCCTTGGTAAGGTTCTTCGCGTTGCGTCGAATTAAGCAACATGCTCCGCCGCTTGTGCGGGCCCCCGTCAATTCCTTTGAGTTTTAGCCTTGCGGCCGTACTCCCCAGGCGGGGCGCTTAATGCGTTAGCTACGGCGCGGAAACCGTGGAAGGTCCCCACACCTAGCGCCCAACGTTTACAGCGTGGACTACCAGGGTATCTAATCCTGTTCGCTCCCCACGCTTTCGCTCCTCAGCGTCAGGTAAGGCCCAGAGAACCGCCTTCGCCACCGGTGTTCCTCCTGATATCTGCGCATTTCACCGCTACACCAGGAATTCCGTTCTCCCCTACCTACCTCTAGCCAGCCCGTATCGAATGCAGACCTGGAGTTAAGCCCCAAGCTTTCACACCCGACGTGACAAGCCACCTACGAGCTCTTTACGCCCAATAATTCCGGACAACGCTTGCGCCCTACGTATTACCGCGGCTGCTGGCACGTAGTTAGCCGGCGCTTCTTCTGCAGGTACACGTCAACTTCGTCCCTGCTGAAAGAGGTTTACAACCCGAAGGCCGTCATCCCCCACGCGGCGTCGCTGCGTCAGGCTTTCGCCCATTGCGCAATATTCCCCACTGCTGCCTCCCGTAGGAGTCTGGGCCGTGTCTCAGTCCCAGTGTGGCCGGTCGCCCTCTCAGGCCGGCTACCCGTCGTCGCCTTGGTAGGCCATTACCCCACCAACAAGCTGATAGGCCGCGAGTCCATCCCCAACCGAAAAAACTTTCCACACCCACCCGATGCCAGGAGGTGTCGTATCCGGTATTAGACCCAGTTTCCCGGGCTTATCCCAGAGTCAGGGGCAGGTTACTCACGTGTTACTCACCCGTTCGCCGCTCGAGTACCCCGAAGGGCCTTTCCGCTCGACTTGCATGTGTTAAGCACGCCGCCAGCGTTCGTCCTGAGCCAGGATCAAACTCTCCAAACAATGTCTGAACAGTCCTTACCCAGCTGAAAGCCCACCACCGTCTACGACGGCGGCGGATGTTCAACCAAAGGAATCCGTCCCCCACCCACAGGATGGGTTGGACGGGATTGTGCTTCATGCACTGGCTTTTAACACACTGTTGAGTTCTCAAGAAACGGACGCGTACACCATCACCCTGACCCGACCAA
>NZ_JBPXMB010000067.1:0-5989 GCF_051918945.1 Streptosporangium sp. LJ11 | reverse complement strand
CGACGAACCAGATCGACCTGACATGAGCTCCATCCTTTCCAACCGATGAAGCCTCCATCAATCCCGGCGCGGTTCACTCAGTGGTGGTCGTCATCAGCAAGAGCCACTCGCCAGAGCGCTGGATCTGCCCGGCCCACCAGTAGGTCGACTCGATCGGCGCGACGATCTGAGCTCCTGCGGCCAGCCGACGCTCTACCACTGCCGAACAAATCCGATCGGCCTCATCACGGCTGCTGGCAGTGACGCGGACCTCGATGCAATCCGAAGTATTTTGGATCATGCCAACACACTGCCGAATTGCTCTCATAGGTATCAAGGCGACGGCGCTCCGCGCCGCTCGCGGCCCTGCGCTCGGCCGCACGCTGCGCGTGCGGCCTGGGGGCCGTTCTCGCGCGCGGCCGTGCTCGGGCCGTCCCAGCCTGACAATCAGGGAACAAACTGGTGCAAGTTGTGCCTGTCGCGCCTCAGCTCCGCTAATGTTGTTACGTGTTGCCAAAGTTCGAATATGCGGACTTTCATAAGTTCCTGGTCAGCGTCGGGGCGCTGTTGATCGCCGCCGGCCTTGCCATACCGATATTTCTGCTGCAAGAAAAGACGGTAGCGGGGGCGCCAGAGAAAACTATAAAAGAACTGACACCTGTTGGAAAAGAAATATTCTCATCTCAGCAGGAGCAAATCAGATGGTTGCTCCACTCTTGGCCAACCATCTCCACAGGACTCGCAAGCGTCGGCCTATTTTTGATCGCATGGGGTGGCATTAAATGGTGGCAGAGGCAACAGCACCTTGAGCTTCGAGAAGAAGCCGAGCTGAACAAAATAAGAGCTGAAACAAACAAGCAAAATGCCGAAACGAAGAAGTATGACCAAGAAGTCGCGCAGCTAGTGGGTGCGAACCTGGAAAGCCCTGAAGAGGTGAGTGAGTCAATAGAGAGAAAGGCGGACGAGATTGTCGGAGAGATGCCAGCCGCACAAGATGTCGCAATAGTAGACGGGCAGCTTCCTGCAACGCCTCCGAAGAATAATCTTTCAACGGACCTAGCTAGGCGTGCTCGTGAATCTATAACCCGCCACTACGTCGATGCCGAAGATGCAGCAGCGGGGCTAGTCGCCAAGCTGGTGGGACGCGATGGTGAAATCTTCCGAAACGTCAGGCTTCGCGGTTCTTCTCGCATAGACATAGTAACCGTTGGGCCCCGTCTCAATATTGGCGTAGACGTAAAAATTATGCTCGCCTCGAGCTGGCGCAAGAATATACGAAATCGCATTGTCGACGCCATGTCTTTTGCTCTTGACATGCAGAATCTATCGGAAGCTGAATTCGGCCGACAACTGCGTCCACTCATAATCTGGGCGATACATACTGCGCCTGGCTCGTCGCTGGACGGAAAATTGTTGCACGAACTGACCCAAAGACTGACGATGGAGTTCGAACCTCACCTTCGCACATTCAAAGAGCCTCCTCTATTTCTGGTTGTTGAAGCAGGGGCGCTTCAGTCTCTATCGAATATGTCGGACGACGAAGTTGGAATAATAGAGAACTGGGCACGCGGACCAAGGAGCTTTATCCTTACCATTCCATCTATAGGTACATACTCCTCCATATTGCCCGTAGCTGTGCCTGTGGAGAACCAGTAAGGCGAGCGTATACAGTCGCATATCGATCCCGAGCAAAAGATCCCGTGCTCCGTCTCCTTGCTGGTCAATTGTCCTAGGCGAGCGCACCGGGTCAAGGGCGCCTACGGCGTCGCTGGCGCGATCAGCTTCGCTGACCCTTGACCCGGTGCGCTCGCCCAGGAATTGGCAGCTACGAGGAGGACGAGGGAAGACCAGGGACGGCTGTTGACCGCGTAGAGCGGAGGCGGTCATCCATAAGTGCAAAATCAAGATCCGGAATATATGCAGAATGCTGCCAGGCAGGAAGCTGCCTAGTCGGAGTCGCGTCGCAGGTGGGTGCGCAGTTAAGGTAAATGACCGCGACGCCCTGTAAAGCCGTCGGTTCTCTGATTCCGGGAGCCAACTTGAGAGCCAACGGGCCGTACGATCTCGAACCGAGCTGGACTGATATGAACAGGCGCTCGCTCACGACCTGCACGGCGAACCGGTCTGAACGCTTTTGATGACCGTTCGGGGACCTACGCATCAGAAGGCTAGGTGCGCCCCTTTTGTCAGCTTCTCGTCGTACTCTAACCGTCATGTCTCAGCCGTACATGGAACAGTCGGACGATGAAGTTCCGCTCTGGGTCACCACGCTGGGCGGGCCGCACATCGTTGTTCCGGAGTCAGCCTGCCAGTACTGGAACGGTGTACCGAAGGATTACCCCGACGATGAGGGAGACTACGGCCGAGCCTGCGAAGTCGACGGCTACATCGGTTTGATCGATGTTGGACCGGCCAAGGCCCTCGTTCTCGGCGACCATCCCGCCGGCACCACGTTCCTGCCCGAACACAACCTCTTCGTCCGCTGGATCGCCGCGGACTCGGCTGCGGAAATCCTCCAGGCTGCTATCGATGTGGTCGGTTCTGCGCAGTGGGAGGAGGAACTGGTGTGGGACATCAGAGAGCCCGTGGTCCTTTTCGACTCCGTCCACGGGCATGACTACATCGGCAGCGAGGAGCATCTAAGGGTGGACCTTCCACCGGGGCGCTACACCGTCCGTGCCGCTTATGCTCAGACCGAGGCCGCCTACATGGTGATCGTTCAGCTTGTCCAGCAGATCTAACTTTGCGGGATATACGTGAGATGATCTTCCAGTTTCCGCGCTGGAGGGCATCTATCACAGCAGCTCAGAGCCGTTGTCGATGCGGGGAACGTAGCCCTCTTGAAAACCGCTACGCCCTGGCGAGGGTGCTCGGTTCCGGGATGACCGCCGGTACGTGAGCGCGGGAACCGTATGCGGCTGGGATGGGCAGAGAGGTGAAGGCTTGCGCAGATGCGCCGTCCCCAGAAATCATGCGGTCATGCTCACCGTGCGACAGCTTCTCGATTACCTCGAAGGTCTCCCCGACGACACTCCCGTGGTGATCGACGTTCGCCCAGGCGATGAGTACGTACGGGTCGAAGACATCGACATCACCACGGAGGAGGACGCAGCGGGAGACCGCACACCCACGGGCGTCCAACTCGCGACACGCAGAGTCCAGCGAGACGCACTCCAACTAGAACTTGGCGAACTACGCTCGGCGCTCTGCCACACCCTCGGGAAATATCACAAAGAACCTGGCGGTCCGCAGGGATTGACGATCATCTCCGTCCTCAGTGACAGGGAGATCTTCAGCGAGATCCGACGACTCCGCACGATCGCCGAATCCGTCGAGCAGTAAAGCTCAGGGCCATGACCACCGTGCCACTGGTCTCGGCGACAGAGAATTCGCCGTGACTACTCGTGACTAGCCCGAATCCCAGTTCGGTGCCCCTACGCGCCATGGTTCATGTACTCCCCAGCCTGGCAGCCCGATCATGGCCTTCCCCTGTTGCGCGATCATTGAGTGATGAGAGCACGAGTGGGAACTTTCCGATGGCCGGACCTCGAGTTCGGACGGAGCATCGAGGACCCTGCCCATGCCTGCGAACTGCTGGAGATGTACGTCGGCCCGCAGGGAGAACCAGTCGAGGAACGGTTCCAGCTCACCGTCTGCACCCCGTCGGCCCTCGCCGATCAGCTGCGACGTCATCCCTTTCTCATCGGCCGCCACCGGCTCTTCGTGCCCGAGCTGCGCCCCGCCGAGGTGACCACGTGGCTGAGCGACCGGATCGCAGTGCTGGAGGCTCCGACGTGGAGCGAACTCGCCGAGAAGATCGGCCGGATCGGAGAGCGGGAGTTCGAGGACTACGACGGCTGAAGCTTCCGAGCGGGTTGCAGTTTGGGTTGCAGTTCACCGCCGTCCCATGTCGTTCCTGGCCGACCGGTCGCCCCTGTTGGTCCGGGTGGAACCGATCTGAACGGGCAAGATCCGAGCTGCTAATGCGGTTTGTGTTTACCGCCCATCCGGGGTTCAAATCCCCGAGCCTCCGCAGGTCAGAGGCCCTCTCCCGAGATACGGGGAGAGGGCCTTTTTGATCTCTAAGGGCGTCATGGTTGCAGTCCTAGTTGCAACGAGGGTTCAGGACTTCCCCAGAGCGCCGAGGCCAGGCGCTCGCCGGCATCGCGCATGATGCGGTGTGGACACATGTGCATAACGCTCGGTCGTGGTCACCCTCGTGTGGCCCAGGACCTCCTGAACGACCCGGATGTTCACACCCTGCTCGATGAGCGGCGTCGCGGCCGTGTGGCGAGCGTCGTGCACCCGGACGTCCCGAACCCCGGCCTGCTTGAGGATGGTTTTCCACACCTTCCAGTCCTCGGTGCGCTCGATCGGGCCGCCGTGGCGGGTGGCGAACACGAGATCGTGATCCTCCCAGCGTTCCCCCGCCTTGAGACGCTCCGCGGCCTGGATCTTGCGGTGTGCCTTGAGCACGGTGCTGGTCGAGAGGTTCTTCTCAAGCATCGTGGTGTAGGCCGTGTCGAGGTGCTCGGGAGCGAGCCGGTTGAGCCGATGTCGTCCGAGCAGCGGAATGATCCAGTGACGCGTCTTGGACCGGTAGTCCGTCAGCGTGCGCGGCGCCATCTTGCCGGAGATCACGAGCCGCTCACAGATCACGTCGAGATACTCGGTCATCCACTCGGCGACGGTGGGCGCACGGCCGGGCTTGGTGACCTGTCCCGACTCCCGGGTGTTCTCCAGTTCCCTCACCTTGCGGGTCACTTCAGCCTCGGTCGCGGCCATCCGGTGACGGCGGTCGAGGAAGCCGTCAGGCTTGATGCCCAAAGTGACCCAGCCGTGCCAGGAGCCGTCATTGCCGAAGTAGATCGAGGACCGGCCGTCCGGCTTCTTCGCCATCACGCCGCTTCTTCCCGGGAGAGCCCCGCCTTGGCCTCCAGAGCACGGGCGAACTCGTGGAGCGCCCACCGGGGGACCAGCCGGTATCCCTCGTCTTTGATCGACTTGAGTTCGCCGGATTTGATCAGTCGGAAGACGGCGGTACGGCTCATGCCGAGCATCACGGCGGCGTCCTTGGGCCGGTAGAACAGTGGTTCCATGTCAGGCCGCCTCTCCGATTGCCGAAAGATCTTCGATTGGTCGTCCGTCTGCTCTGGCTTGGAGTTCGATCAGGCGTGCGCGGGTGCGCCGGCGGTTGGCGACCTCGCGCAGCAGCCGTTTGGCCAGTGGGGTGCGGTTGAGGTCTTTGGAGGAGACCGGTCGCCAGAGGTAGCGGTGCGGGTCGGTCACGGTGTCGTCGGGCAGGCCGAGCATGTCGAGCACCCAGGCCTGACGATCCTGCTTGTGTTCGCGCAGGGTCTTGTTCGACCACTTGCGGGAGACCAGGACGCGACGGCCCGCGTAGCCGAGGCGCTCGGCCTTGTGCGCCTTGCCGCGGCACCGGCCCGGCAGCATGCCCGCCTTGGCGCCCTTGGGCTGCACGCCGTACCGCAGCCAGTTCGCGCACGCCGGGGAACAGGGTTCATAACGCAGCGCTTCGACCATTCGGGTGGCGTGGTCGCGACGGGCGTGGTTGGCGACGTCGTCAGGGTCGAGGGGATCGCCGGGGTTCGGGGATGTGACGGCCCCGCCCGGGACCCGGGGCGAGGGCGTCGGCCGCCCTGCACCATGCCCAGCCCTCGCGCCCGCTGGGCGGGCGATGCACTCGCCTGGCAGGGGATTCGGGGACGGCGGCCCCGAGTCGGCCCAGGACTCCCAAAGCTCCGGCAAGGAGCACGGTAAGGGATCGTTGAGATCACCCGGTAGGCGCTCGGTGCGGGGAGGCAGGGCCCTTGGCCGCCGGGCTCGAGTTGTGGACGCCGGCCGGTTGTCGGGAACCTCCGGCGGCTGCAAGCAGGCCCGAGGTGCGACACGGAGATCACATGAGCGCCTACCGTAATTGAGCGATCACCGTAGGTAGTGTCCGTTGTGAAGTCGATCTACGAGGACATCCCTCACCACAGAGTGGAGT
>NZ_JBPXMB010000066.1:0-7783 GCF_051918945.1 Streptosporangium sp. LJ11 | reverse complement strand
CGACGAACCAGATCGACCTGACATGAGCTCCATCCTTTCCAACCGATGAAGCCTCCATCAATCCCGGCGCGGTTCACCCCCAGCCAGGCGCACATCCGGGCGATGGAGTGGCATGCCTTCTCCGCGTCGATCAGCTCGTACTTGGCGAGCGTCATCGACTCTCGGCCGCGAAGAAGGCGGCTGCTTTTTTCAAGAACGTCAGCTTCTCACGCAGCTCCGCGTTCTCCCGCTCCAGCTCCCGGATCCGCGCCCGCTCCGGCCCGGAAACCAGCCGCTGCTCAGCTTGGGTGCTCACGATCCGATGCCGGTTCACCCAACTGCCCAGCGTGCTGGCGTTGATGTCGAACTCCCGCGCCACCGACGCGACCGTCCGCTCGCCCTCCAGCACCATGCGGACGGCTTCTTCCTTGAACTCCGGCGAGAACTGCCTACGACGCCTCGTCACGTACTTACCTCTTCCAGACTTCTGTCAGCTTATGCAGCCGACTGTCCGGAATCTGCAGGGCACCTCACACTTCAGTGCCCGCGGCTCGGCTTGGCAACGTTTCACCCGCCCCTCTGAGCCCCCCAGTGCCGGATCTGGCCGCGTTCCCGATGAGATCGCCGTGAACGCCGCGAACGTCTTGTCCCGTCTGTCGACGGCCGAGGAGTCGGTGACGCAGGCGCTGGAGATTCTGCGCTGGTGGCGCCGCGCACGCGAGCAGTCCTCCCCAGCGAGCGTGATCTTGAATGTGCGGGTGCTGGAACTCCTTGCCTCCCGCATGCACACCACCCCTGGGAGCACTACTTGCGCGACTACATGCGCACGCAGTGGGTCACCACCACGATGCGCGACGAGGTGACCAACACCGTGCTGGAAGCCGAGGGCTTCACCTGCTGGCTGCTGAACGCCAAGCACGTCAAGAACGTCCCTGGCCGCCCGAAGACCGACAAGCTGGACGCGGTCTGGTTGGCCAAGGTCGTCGAGCGCGGCATGTGCCGGCCCAGCCTGGTGCACCCCAAGCCGATCCGCCAACTGCGCGATCTGACCCGCTATCGGCGGACGTTGGTGCGTGAGCGCACCCGCGAGAAGCAGCGCGTGGAAAAGCTCCTGGAGGACGCGCAGATCAAACTGTCCAGCGTGATCAGTGACGTCTTCGGCGTATCCGGCCGCCAAATGCTCGCAGCGTTGATCAACGGAGAACGTAATCCTCGGGTGCTGGCGCAGATGGCGCGCGGTGCCATGCGTGCCAAGATCAGTGTCCTGGAGGAGGCCCTGAGGGGGCACTTCACCGATGAGCACGCCTTCTTGTGTCAGATGATGGTCGAGCGCGTCGACGACCTCACCGCGAAGGTCGAGCAGGTCTCCGCCCGAATCGAAAACCAGATTGCCCCGTATGCCGCCGCAGCGGCTCAGCTGGATGAGATCACCGGGGTGGGCACCATCGCAGCGCAAGAGATCATCGCCGAGATCGGGGTGGACATGAGCCGCTTCCCCACCGCGGCCCACCTGGTGTCCTGGGCCAAGTTCGCGCCCATCGACAAGAACTCCGCCCGGCGCAAGAAGGGCGGCTCCACCGGCAAGGGCAATCCGTGGATCGCCGCCACCGTCGGGGAGATCGTGGCCACCACCTCCCGCTCCAACACCTTCCTCGGCGAGCGCTACCGCCGCCTCGCCCGCCGCAGGGGCCGAAAACGCGCCATCGTCGCCATCGGCAACTCCGTACTGACCGCCATCTGGCACCTGCTGTCGGATCCCGAGGCCCGCTTCATCGACCTGGGGCCCGACTTCTACCAATCCCGCCTGGCCACCCAGCGCCGTGAACGTGACCTGGTCCGCCAGCTCGAACACCTCACCGGCCAGAAGGTCACCCTGCAACCAGCCGCCTGACCCCGCCGCACCACCTGCATAACCAGTTCCGAAATCACCGGTCGAGGTTCGCTGCCGCCTGCCCACTAACGGACCGATTTTCGAGCCAGGCGCGTAAGGCACGTTGGCTGGCTCTGAACGGGCGGAGATCGGTGGCACCGGATGTCGAGAATCGCGACGCAGCTTCTACCACCTCCTGAGGAGACCGTCCGGCTCCAGGAAGAAGTGCATCGTGACTCTCACACCTCCCTCGCCCCACCAGGACGACCGGCTCACGGCCGCGCCGACGGGGCGAGCGTTCCCGGCCCGCGCCGCCGGCATCTCGTTGGTCGCGGGCGTCGCGTTCTTGCTCTTGCTGGTCCTGCTCCACCTGATCCGGCCCGACGTCTCGACGAGTTGGCAGACCACGAGCGAATATGCGCTCGGCGAGTTCGGCTGGCTCATGGTGGTGGCGTTCCTGCTGTCCGCGGTCGGCTACGGAACCCTGGCGATCGCGCTCCTCGTCCGGCCCCAGCGGCTCCCTACCCGGATCGGTGCGGTCATCCTGGCGGTCGCGGCCGTCGGCACGGTCATCGGCGGCGTCTTTGTCACCGACCCCATCGACACTCCGCAGGATCAGCTGTCCGCCAGCGGCACTCTGCACGGGCTTGGCGCCGGACTCGCGCTCATGTTCCTTCCGGTCGCGGTACTGCTGATCACCGCCGGGCTCACCCGCGACAGCGCATTCTCTACCGTCAAGCGCGGGCTGTGGTGGACCGCGGTGCTGCCGCCCGCGGCGCTGGTCATGTTCATGGTCGCCCAGACTGTCCTGCTCGGGGCCGACGGCCGCTTCGGCCCCGACGTCCCGATCGGATGGCCGGAGCGGCTGCTCGTTCTCGCGTACGCCGCGTGGCAGATCATCGTGGCGCGGATCGTCTCGCGCCGAACCGTACGGTCCTGACCGCCGGGCTGCCCGACGAGGTCCGCTCCCCCGCGAAACCGATCGTTCACCGACTGCGGCGCAAGATGCCCGCTCCCGCCGTCGTCTCGACGGCTCCGCGGCCGGTGACCCGCGACGAGTGCAACGGTGCGACGAGTGCGGGCGCCCGGTGACGTTCCCCGGTGTGTGTTCTTGGTGCGACGACACCGCACAGAGCACTGGCGTTATCTGGGGTTGGCAAACAAACCTGCTGGTCAGTCGTGTGAAGGCCTGTAAGGCAAGCGGGCTTTCGACGAACGTGCCTGACAAGTTATCTAGGGTTGTCAGGCACGTTGGTCACTACCTGCAGATCTCAGGATCTCGCTTAGGACTGGAATCAGAATGAGGTCTCTGAGGCTCGGGAATGACGGCGTGTCAGTTCGCGTTGGCGCGGCCTGGAGGGAGTGGTTGCGACCGAGACTCGTGGTGGGCGCAAGCCGTGGGAGGTTGACGATGGGCTGTGGGAGCGTATCGAGCCGCTGTTGCCGGTGATTGAGCGGCGCTTCCGGTACCCGGGGCGTCGTCGGCTCGATGACCGGCGGGTTCTGTGCGGCATCCTGTTCGTGCTCTACACCGGCATCCCCTGGCGCTACCTCCCGCAGGAACTCGGCTTCGGCTCCGGGATGACCTGCTGGAGGCGACTGCGGGAGTGGAACGAGGCCGGGGTCTGGCAGCGCCTGCACGAGATGCTGCTGGCCGAACTGCGGGCGGCCGGCATACTGGATCTGTCCCGGGCGTCGGTCGACTCGAGCCATCTGCGGGCGATGAAAGGTGGTGCGGCCACCGGCCCGTCCCCGGTGGACCGGGGCAAGACCGGCAGCAAGCACCACGTGATCGTCGAGGCCCACGGCATCCCGCTGGCCGCCACGCTGACCGGCGGCAACCGCAACGACGTGACCCAGCTGATCCCACTGATCCGAGCCGTCCCGCCGATCCGAGGCAAACGCGGCCAACCGCTGCGCCGCCCGAAGCACCTCTACGCCGACCGCGGCTACGACCACAAAAGCTACCGCCACCAGGTCCGACGGTTCGAAATCACCCCGCACATCGCCCGACGCGGCACCGAACACGGCTCCGGACTCGGCGTACACCGCTGGGTCGTGGAAGGCGCCATCGCACTACTGCACTGGTTCCGCCGCCTACGCATCCGCTGGGAGATCCGCGACGACATCCACCAGCCCTTCATCACACTCGGTTGTGCCGTCATCTGCTGGCGACGACTGAGGACCCCGCTCTAATTTCAGTGCAAAGTAAGGTGGAATCCCACGTCTCGCACTCGCGCCAAGCACAAGGAGGCGGAATGCTCGCTAACCCGTCGGCGCTGGCGGCCGGAAGGTGTCATTCGGTCGGACGGCGCTGGGATGGAACCGTTCTCGCCGTGGGTAATACCGCAGCCGCTGAATGTCGTGTCGAGCGATGGGAAGACGTCGTCGCGGTGGCAGCTGGCAACGTCCATACCGCGACGAACACGGGCAGGTCTCATACGGTGGGACTCCGGTCGGACGGTACGGTGCTGGCGACGGGGTGGAATGGCGATGGGCAATGTGATGTCGCCGGATGGCGAGGCATCACGGCCGTGGCCGCAGGCTGGCGCCGCACGCTCGGGCTACTCGCGAATGGCCGCGTGCTGGCAGTTGGCCGGAGTTCAGAAGGACAGTGCGACGTGCAGTCCTGGCGCGAGATGGTCGTTCTCTCGTGTGGTGACTGGCACTCGGTCGGCGTCCGATCGGACGGTTCTGCACTGGCCACGGGGAACAACCGACGACGGCAGTGTGTCGTTGAAGGGTGGCGTGACCTAGCCGCCATTTCGGCCGGGTATCTCCATACCGTCGGACTCAGAGCCGACGGGCGGGCAGTAGCGACCGGAGACCGGGCAACCGGGGCGTGCGAGGTCGATGAGTGGGAAGACGTGGTGGCGCTCGGCGCGGGCAGCTACCACACCGTCGGGGTCACTGCGTCCGGACGGGTCCTCGCAGCAGGAGACAACAGCTACGGACAGTGCGAAGTCGGCGGTTGGCGCGACATTGTCGCCGTGGCGACCGGTTCAACGCACACCCTTGGCCTGCGTGCCAACGGCACAGTCGTGACCACAGGGAACAATGCCGACAGACAGTGCGAAGTCGATGCCTGGTCCGGAGTCCAGCTTCCATAGGCCTCCGGGCCGCGCCAACGCGAACTGACACGCCGTCATTCCCGAGCCACAGAGACCTCATTCTGATTCCGGTCCTTAGTGCCCGGCCACAAAGGCCAGCATTTCGCGCACAAAGCAAGCAGTCCTCGTCATCTTGGTTGACGAGGACTGCTCGCAGATCTAACTAGAGATTTTTATACCGCAATCCGAGTGATCATATGGATGGGGGTATAAGACAGGGGCCAAACGTGGACCGGCGGCGTGGCTCCCTCGATCTTGGGAGGGATGAGCTGGCCCTCCACTGGGCCACCGGCATTTCTGATGTAGTACACCGTGACCCATCGATCTCTTGAGGACACAAGCCCTATGTTGTAGATGGCCACGTTAAGTACGCCGGTACCTCTAAAGCAGAGATTATTATTACTGGGATCGATTGTCCGAATCCAGACGTGGATTTGACCGTCGCAAGGCACTCTCGCGATGGCGGCGGCGTGCGCGGGCGCAGCGGTGATTAAGGTCAGCATGGCCGCCGACAGCGCTACTGCTGCGCCTGCGGTGAGGGTCTTGCGGACGACCTGCAACGTCCGCTTGAGTGTCTGGTTCATACCTGTTCCCTTGTTCGGTGGTTGAGTAGTGCGGTAGGGCATTATCAATAGGGGCGCTGGCACGATCGCCGATCTCGCGCTCGGTGACACCTCACGGGCACGGGCCGCTCACGCTTTTGCCGTATGGGCGGGCATGGAGCCGGACTGTCCGCGGACTTGACCAGGAGATCTCTGGCCATCTGCCGGGGTGGCTGTCTCGCTTTCGATGGAAACACCACGGCTCACGACCGGCTGCGATGCCACAGGGTGTCAGATCTGGCTCAGACGGGCTGGCCGACCGGCCGGATGGTCAGGGTGTTGAGGTCGACGTCGGCCGGCTGGCCGAGGGCGAAGCAGATGGCCTCGGCGACGGGCTCGGGGGCCAGGGCGAAGGGCGGGACGCCGCCTTGCCAGAAGGCGGTGTCGGTCATGCCGGGGTTGACGAGGGTGACGCCGATGCCGCGGCTGGTGGCGTACATCCGCAGGTTCTCGGCCATGCCGGTGACGGCCCACTTGGTGGCGGAGTAGAGGTTGGCGGGGCTGTTCTTCAGGCCGGCGACGCTGCCGATGAGCACCAGCCGCCCGCCCGTGGTCTCGAGGTGGGGCAGGGCGGCGTTGGCCAGCAGGGCGGGGCCGAGGACGTTGGTGAGGACCATGGGCGCCCACAGTTCCGGGTCGCCGTCGGCGATGGTGCGCGGGTGGTCGCCGGGGATGAAGCCGGCGTTGGCCACCGCGGCGTGCAGGGCGCCGAAGTGTGCCACGGTGCGGGTCACGGCGGCTTGGGTGGCCGGCCAGTCGGCGGCGTCGGCGATGATGCCGAGCAGCCGGTCGGGGTGGCCGGTCTCGTCGAGGAAGGACTTGAGTTTGGTCTCGTCGCGGCCGGTGACGGCCACGCGGTGGCCGCGGTCGAGGAGCAATCGTGCGGTGTGGGCGCCGATGCCACTGGTCGCGCCGGTGATCAGTACGGTCTTGCCGGTCATGGTCATACTCCCGGGTGCTGGAGGTCCTGGTGGTGCATCACAGGAGGGCTTCGACGGTGATGGGCGGGCCGATCACCGCTACAAGAGCTGGTCGGACAGGATCCATCTCCGTGTCGCAGGTCGCGTTCGATGTGCTGATCCCAGGAAACCCGCCTGGCCGGGCGCGAGGCAGAGCGCGTTTATAGGGGGATAAGCTCAACCCCCTTACCGTCGGCGCCTGCGCGAACCCTGCGGTTACCGTGGGGGCATGGACGACCGGCTCGACAACCGCGAGCAGATCCGAGACTTCCTTGCCACCCGGCGCGCGAAGCTCGCCCCGGAGCAGGTCGGGCTGCCCGCCGGCGGTCGGCGCCGGGTCCCCGGGCTGCGCCGCGAGGAGGTCGCGGTGCTGGCCGGTGTGAGCACCGAGTGGTACACCCGGCTGGAGAAGGGCCACATCAGCGGCGTATCGCAAGAGGTACTCGACGCGGTCGCCCAGGCCCTGCGCCTGGACCAGGACGAACGCACCTACCTGTTCGACCTGGCCCACGCCGCCCGGCCCGCCCGCCGCGCACCTTCGCGCCGCAAGGACGTACAGGTCCCGCCGCGCGTCCAGTGGCTGCTGGACTCCATGACGATGTCCGCGGCGTTCGTACGCAACGGCCGCCAGGACATCGTCGCCCACAACGCGCTGGCCCGGGCCCTGCTCGCGCCGGTCTTCGACAGCCCTGCCACCACACGGCACGGCCGCGCCAACCTCGCCCGCTACATCTTCCTCGACCCGGGCTCCCAGCGGTTCTTCGTCGACTGGGACGCGGCCACCGCCGTCAGCGCCGCGCTGCTGCGCGCCGAGGCCGGACGCGAGCCCCACGACCGGGCGCTACGCGACCTCGTCGGCGAGCTGTCCACGCTCAGCACCGCGTTCCGCAGCCAGTGGGCCGCCCACGACGTGCGCATCCGCCACGCCGGCAGCAAGCGGCTGTGGCACCCGCAGGTCGGCGACCTGGAGCTGACCTACCAGTCCCTTGACCTGCCCATCTCCAGCCGGACGGTGTACGACCTCACCATCTACACCGCCGAACCGGGCAGCACCTCCGAAGAGCGGCTCAAGCTCCTGACCAGCCTGGCAGCCACCCCGCCGGCACACCCCACCAGCCAGCCGCGTTGAAGCGCGCCGGCCTGCTCACGGCCTGCAGCTCGGGCACCTACAGCTACGGCGAGCGATCGACCTCGGCGTCCGAGCCGTCCTGGAGCGCGGTGGCGTGCCGGTCGAGGAGGCGGGCGTAGTGGCGGGCGTGCCGT
>NZ_JBPXMB010000065.1:0-8577 GCF_051918945.1 Streptosporangium sp. LJ11 | reverse complement strand
GCTTCGTCCTCGAATGAGACCCGGACGGAGAACGCGGACATGAGAAAGAGGGGTGACGGCGACGCACCCCTCTTTCGCCCACTCATTAAAGGGACGGCAGCACGGTAGAACAGCGTCCGAAGCCTCTGGTTGTGACGAACGTGATCGTGGTGATCAGCCCGTCTACCAGGAGCTTCTTTGCGTCATCAGGCGAACACCGGCCCTACGGTCATACTGTGACCAGCGGTTGGCCGCCAGAAGATGAAAAAGGTTCACTGTTGTTCACGGCCATTGCTTTCTTCTCCTTCGAGCTGGAAGTTCGCACTCGAAGGATCACGCGATGATCGTCCTCATTTCACGGCGACACGCTCGCTAGCTGGGGAAACCCATGCACCACCCCCGTGGAGGCAGCTACGCGGGCAATCGTCATCAGTATTGGGTTGTTGCGCCCTGACCGCAACCGCACGCTAACACCGTTTCCTGAAATGGGGTCTTGTGCTGCCAGAAGAAGAACGTTTTAATCCCCCCTAACGCAGAGCTGACAAGAGCCAGGAGAGCATGTGATCGTCTACGGCGGCGCCCGGAACCCCGAGCGGTGGCCGGAACGAGCCTGGATCACGCCTGTCGTACTGAAGACCATCAACCTGATGCTCCGCCGGCATCGGGAAATGGACCGGTTCGGCTTCGGTGCCGAGGTGGACGTGGTGGCCGCCGACGCCACCACCTTCTTCCAGTGGCGCACCTCGCGGGCCGGTGCCGAGAAGTGGCACTCGGGCACGGTCCCGCACGCCGGCGTCGGCACCAAGATCTGGCGCGAGGTCGCCACGGCGCCCCCCGAGGGCGCGCCTGTCGAGGGGGTCCTGTCGGTCTCACCTGGCGCTGTTCGAACTGCTCATCCGGAAAGCGCTTTCCTAGAGGAGGGAGGAGGATGAGCTACCACAACGCCCTGGCCATTCCCGAGGACGTCAAGGGCTTCCAGCTGGAGGGCTCCGGCGCGATCACCTTCCCAAGGGGCCGGATGCGGCTGGAGAGCCTGCGGCCATCGGAGGACGGCCAGGAGGCCAACATCGTCCTGTGGTGCCCCGAGGACTTCGACGGAGACGTCACGATCGAGTGGGAGTTCTGGCCGGTCAACGAGCCCGGCCTGGCCATCGTGTTCTTCCACGCGCGAGGCAGGCAGGGCGAGGACCTGTTCGACCTCGCTCCTCGCACCGGTCCGTACGAGCAGTACCACCACGGCGACCTGGACGCCTACCACGTCTCCTACTTCCGCCGGATGTGGCCGTCGGAGCGCAGGTTGCACACCTGCAACCTGCGCAAGAGCCACGGCTTCCACCTCGTCGCCCAAGGGCCGGACCCGCTGCCCGCGGCGCTCGACGCCCAGGGGCCGTACGAGATGCGCCTGACCGTGGCCGGGGGTGAGATCGCCTTCTCAGTCAACGGCCTGGAGAGCTTCCGCTGGCGCGACGAGCACCCGCTGCCTGGCGGGAAGATCGGCTTTCGCCAGATGGCTCCGCTGATCGGTGAGTACGCCAACCTGAAGGTGACCTCGCCATGATGCGCCTCTACCCGGCCTTCGACGAGGTGTGGTGGGCCATCCGCCTCAACGCGCTGTGGCTGCTGTTCACCCTGGCCGGCGGCGTCGTCCTGGGCATCGGCCCGGCGACGGTGGCCGCCTACACCCTCGCCCGCAGACACGCGATGGGCGAGGGTTTCCCGCCCCTGCGCGCGTTCGCCACCACCTACCGGCGGGAGTTCGCGCGGGGCTCGCTGCTGGTACTCCCGATCCTCCTGGCGGCGGCCGTACTGTCCACCACGACCCTGTACGGCGCGGCCTCCCTGATCGCCCTGCTGTTCCTGGCGATGATCGCGGCATACCTGCTGCCCATGTACGTCCATTTCGACCTGCGGCCACGCGACTACCTCCCCAAGGCGTCGCTGTTCGCGCTCGCCCGGCCCGCGTCCTCGATCGTGCTGCTGTTCGCCCTGGCGGCGACGGCCTACGCGGTGTCACTCCTGCCCCTCCTGCTTCCCACGCTCGCCGTGGGCGGCTGGATCCAGCTGAACACCTGGCTGGCCTTGCGCTTCTTCGCCGAGAACGAGGCGCTCCTGCTTGCGAAAGGCAACTGATGAACACCACCCCCCGCCGACTGCTGGCCGGCATGTTTGCGCTAACAACCTTGTTCGGCGCGGCCGCGTGCGGCAGCGAGAACGAAGGCGGCCAGGCCGCGCCCGCCGCGCTGAACCTCATGGTCAAGCTCTTCGGCGCCGCACCGGACCCCAACGGCGAAATGCACAAGGCCGTGGAGAAGCTCGTCGGCAAAAAGCTCAACATCACCTGGGTGCCGGACGCGGACTACCCCTCGAAGACCAACGTCACCCTGGCCTCGGACAAGCTGCCCGACCTCCTGGTCGTCAACCCCAAGGACGCCGCGTTCACCAAGGCGGCCCAGGCTGGGGCCTTCTGGGATCTGACGGACAAGATCAAGAAATACCCGAACCTGCCCCAGGACCCCCGGATCCTGGCCAACGCCTCCACCAACGGCAAGAACTACGGCGTCTACCGGATCCGTCCGCTGCTTCGCTCGGCGATCCTGCTGCGCAAGGACTGGCTGGACAAGCTGGGCCTGAAGGAGCCGGAGACCACCGACGATCTCTACGAGATCGCCAAGGCCTTCACCGAGAAGGACCCCGACGGCAACGGCAAGAAGGACACCTACGGCCTGATCCTGCCGAAGTGGCCGGCTCCCAACTTCAGCGCCTCCAGCCCGTACAACGCGATCGACGTCTGGTTCGGCGCCCCGAACGGCCACGCGGTGCGCGACGGAAAGCTGGTGCCGGAGTTCGACGCTCCCGAGTTCTGGGAGGCGCAGAAGTACATCAAGAAGTTCATCGACGAGGGCTTGACCAACCCCGACTGGGCCACGCTCGACACCGCCAAGTGGAGCGACCCGTTCGTCCAGGGCAAGGGCGGCATCATCATCGACGTCAACGTTCGCGCCGACCAGCTGTTCCAACTGTTCAAGCAGGCGGACGCGAGCGACTACCAGACCAAGGTCGCGATGGCGGGCAACCTCAAACGCCCCGACGGCCAGAAGTTCTCGCTGCCCTTCACCGGCTACAACGACGTCATCGCCATCTCCAAGCAGACCATCAAGACCGAAGCGCAGCTCGACGACGTGCTCAAGATGATGGACAAGCTGGCCTCCAAGGAAGGCGCGACCCTCCTGAACAACGGCATCGAGGGGAGGAACTTCAAACTCGACGGCGAGTACGCAGTCAAGATCAACGACCAGGACCCCGCCATCCAGACCATCAACAACGATGTAGAGAAGGGCTTCATCCAGCTCGGCACCAGCGCCAGCGTCGGCTTCTCAAGCGACAAGGCGTACGAGTGGAAGCGCGCCACCCCCGAGGAGCAGGCCATCGAGGAAGAGAAGAAGACTCTCTCCGAACTCGACCTGCAGACGGCGCAGCACGACCCGACCCTGCCCTACATCTCCAAGACCGCGGTGGACAAGGGCGCCACGCTGAACCCGATCCCCACCGACGGGCGGATCAAGTTCCTCGCGGGTGAGCTCACCGAGGAGCAGTTCAAAGCCGAGATCAAGCGCTGGTACGACAGCGGCGGCACCCAGGTCATGGCCGAGCTCCTGGAACTGATCAACAAGGGCTGACGCCCTGACACGCCGTGTTCCGCGAGGGACTCCCACCGAGTCCCTCGCGGAACACGCGAGAAAGGAGGCCGCCATGGCCACCGACCTGGCACGGGTGCCCGCCAAGGTGGCCACCGACAAGCCCGCAGGGCCACGCGGCAGGTTGTTCCCACCTCTGTCCACGTTCGGGCGCCACCGCTGGCTCTTCCTGATGCTGCTGCCCGGCCTGGCCTACTTCGCCATCTTCAGGTACTGGCCGATGTACGGCCTGTCCATCGCGTTCAAGGATTTCGTGCCGTTCCTCGGCGTCGAAGGCAGCGAATGGGTGGGACTCAAGCACTTCGAGGATCTGTTCACCGGGCCCGACTTCGGCCGCCTGATGGGCAACACGATGATCATCGCGCTGCTGACGATCCTGATCGCCTTCCCGGCGCCGATCATCGTCGCGCTCCTGCTCAACGAACTGCGGGTGCGCTGGCTCAAACGTGCGGTCCAGTCGCTCATCTACATTCCGCACTTCCTGGCCTGGACCATCGTCGCGTCGCTGACGTATCTGCTCTTCTCCGTCGACTACGGCGTGATCGCCGACTGGATCCATTCGATCACGGGCGGGCAGAAGGTCGACTACGTCGCCCAGGAGGCGTGGTTTCGGCCGATCATCATGCTGCAGACGGTCTGGAAGACCACCGGCTGGGGCACGATCATCTACCTGGCCGCGCTGGCCGGGGTCAACCCCGACCTGTACGAGGCCGCCCGCATGGACGGCGCCGGGCGCTGGAGCCAGTTCTGGCACATCACCCTGCCCGCCATCCGGCCCACCATCGTCATCATGGCCATCCTCACCTCCGGCAACCTGCTCGACCAGAGCTTCGAGCAGTTCTGGCTGCTGCGGAACTCGCTCAACGCGGGCGTCGCCGACGTCTTCGACACCTTCGTCTACTACGTCGGCATCACACAGGGCGGCTACAGCTACGCCACCGCGGTCGGTCTGTTCAAGGGCGTCGCCGGACTGGTGCTCATCTTCGGCTGCAACTGGCTGGCCAAGCGCCTCGGCCAGCGGGGCCTGTTCTGAAGGAGGGGTGCATGGCGCACAACCTGACCGCGAAGAAGCTGGCGGAAACCCCCGCCACGGTGAGCAACTACAGCTCCTGGGGCAGCCGGCTCTTCGACGCGTTCAACATCGCATTCCTCGTCGGCCTGGCGCTGGTGACCATCCTGCCACTGATGTACGTGCTGGCCGGGTCCTTCGCCACCGAGGCGGAGATCGCCACCAGGCCGTTCTTCCTGTGGCCGGACACGTTCATCACCAGCACCTACGACTACATCTTCAGCACTCCCGTCTTCCTCAAGGCGATGATCACCACCATCTGCGTGACGGCGGTCGGCACGCTGGTGCAGGTCATGTTGACGCTCACCATGGCCTACCCGCTGTCCAAACGGGCACTTCCCGGCCGAACCCTGATACTGAACCTGGTCATCTTCACCATCGTGTTCAGCGGTGGCATGATTCCCACCTACCTGGTGGTGCGAGACCTCGGCATGCTCGACAGCTACTGGGCACTGATCCTGCCTCTGGCGATCAACCCCTTCTATCTGATCATCGTTAAGAGCTTTTTCCAGGAACTGCCGGAGGCACTCGAAGAGGCCGCCCGCATCGACGGCTGCAACGAGCTGGGGGTCTTCTGGCGGATCGTGCTGCCCCTGTCCAAGCCGATCATCGCCACCTTCTCGCTCTTCTACGCGGTCGGCATATGGAACGACTACATGTCGCCCCTGCTCTACATCAACGACAACGACAAGTGGACGCTCCAGGTACTGGTCCGGATGCTCACCAGCGTCAACGCCGAGCGGTCGGTCTCGGCCTTCGACACGGTGCTCTTCCCCGAGCAGGGCATCAAGTTCGCCGTCGTGGTCGTCGCGACTCTGCCGATCCTGCTGGTCTACCCGTTCCTGCAGAAACACTTCGCCAAGGGCGTCATGATCGGTTCGGTGAAGGAATGACCGAAGTACGCTGGCTCGACGGGGCGCGCAGGCAGGGTGTCACCTGGGGAGTTCCCTGGCCGCGCGGCACCGTGGCCGCAGGGACCGGTTTCGCCCTGCGCGACGGCACTCCCGTGCAGAGCTGGGTCACCGCCACCTGGCCGGACGGCTCGGTCAAGTGGTCCGCCCACGCCATCGGCCCGCAGAGCGACCCCTCCGACGCCTACGAGCTCTGCCCGCGGGCCGTTCCCACCCTGCCCGAGCATCCGGTCACCGTGACCGGCCGGACGATCCGCTCGGGCCCGGTCACCTGGCGACTCGGCGGCGGGCTCATCGAGTCCATCTCGTACACGGAGTCGGAGAGCTCGCGACGACACCGCTCCCGCGAGATCGTCAGGAACGTCCGCCTGGTCAGCATCCACGACGACGAGGTGACCGCCACCGTCGAGCGGGTCACCGTCGAGCAGGCCGGCCCGGTCCGCGCGGTGGTCAGGGTCGAGGGCAGGCATGGTGCCCGGCTGCCGTTCACCGTGCGCCTGTACTTCTACGCGGGCTCGCCCGAGGTCCGCCTGGTCCACAGCTTCGTCTGGGACGGCGACCCGGAGCGTGACTTCCTGCGCGGACTCGGCCTGCGCGCCGACGTGATCATGCGCGACGAGCCGCACGACCGGCACGTCCGGCTGGCGGGGCCGTCCAGGGAATTCGGCGAGGCGGGATCGGCGACCGGGTTCCTGACCGAGGCCGTGCGCGGCCTGACCGGCCTGCGCCGCGACCCCGGCGCGGCCGTACGGCGGGCGCAGGTCGAAGGGCGGGCGGCCGATCCGTCGGCGCTGGCCGACCACCTGCACCTGATTCCCACCTGGAGCGACTACACGCTCGACCAGAACAGCGCCGACGGCTTCCTGCTGCGCAAGCGCACCAAGCCGGGGCATGGCTGGGTGACGATCCCCTCCGGCACCCGCTCCCAGGGGTACGGCTACGTGGGCGGCATCAGCGGCGGTCTCGGCTTCGGCCTGCGTGACTTCTGGAAGCTCCACCCCACCCGGCTCGACATCCGCGACGCCGCCACCGGCCTGGCGGCCGCGACCGTCTGGCTCCACTCCCCCGGCGCCCAGCCCATGGACCTGCGCTTCTGGCACGACGGCCTGGGCCAGGAGAGCCACAGGGAGCAGCTGGAGGGCCTGGAGATCACCTACGAGGACCACGAGCCCGGGTACGGCACCCCGTACGGCATCGCCCGCACCCACGAACTGTCGCTGTGCCTGTTCGAGGCCACCCCGTCGAACGAGGCGCTGGCCGAGCGCGCCGCCGGTCTCACCCCGGGGCTGCTGGTAGCCTCCCCCGAGTGGATCAAGGAGGCGGGCGTCTTCGGCACGTGGGCGCCGCGCTCCGACGACGCGCCGATCGAGGAGCGGCTGGACTTCCTCTTCGACCACTACCTCGCGCAGCAGGAGCAACGCCGCTGGTACGGGTTCTGGGACTACGGCGACGTCATGCACACCTACGACGCCGACCGGCACACCTGGCGCTACGACATCGGCGGCTACGCGTGGGACAACTCCGAGCTGTCACCCGATCTGTGGCTGTGGTACCAGTTCCTGCGCACCGGCCGTGCCGACGTGTTCCGCTTCGCCGAGGCGATGACCCGCCACACCGGCGAGGTGGACGTCTACCACCTGGGCCCGTGGAAGGGCCTGGGCTCCAGGCACAACGTGCAGCACTGGGGCTGCTCCTGCAAGCAGCTGCGCATCTCCAGTGCGATCTACCGGCGCATGTTCTACTACCTGACCGCCGACGAGCGCACCGGCGACCTCATGGACGAACTGTCCGAGGACGCGGTCGCCGCACTCGACCCCCTGCGGAAGTATCGCGACGTCTCCGAGCCGAGGATCGGCCTGGGCACCGACTGGGGCGCGCTCGCGGCGATGTGGCTCACCCGGTGGGAGCGCCACCGCGACGTCGGCGCGCGCGACAAGCTGCTGGGCACGATGGCCGATCTGGCGATCCTGCCACATGGCTTCCTGGCCGGGGAGGCGGAGCTGCGTGACGGTCGTCTACGCCGGACGGCGGACGAGATCACCCTCTCCCACCTGTCGGCCGTCTTCGGGTTGCCGGAGGTCTGCGCGGAACTGATCGACCTCGACCTGGGGGTGGTCGGCTTCGAGGAGGCGTGGCTGGAGTACTGCCGCCGCTATCTCACCGACCCGGAGCTCAGGGGTGTCTCGCTGATCCAGGCGCACAGCCGCCTGGCCGCCTACGCCGCCGTCCGTACCGGGGACCGGAGTCTGGCCGACGTGGCATGGCACGCCTTCGACGTCGGCGAAGGCGACCAGCTCAACGTCAACCCCCTGCAGGCCCAGCGCGACTGGCAGCTCACCCACGTCCGAGATGTGAGCGTCCTCATGCCCGTCGACGAGGCTCCGTATGTCTCCACCAACGACGCCAGCCAGTACGCGCTGGCGGCGATTCAGCTCCTGGCACTCATCCCTCGGAGGTAGGTACTCGCCGAGGAGCGGACCTTCGTGCTGAGCGACGGCGCCGTGGCGCAGAGCCGGCCGATCGCCTGTTGGCCGGACGGCTCGGTCAAGTGGACCACCCATACGATCGCTCCGGCCACGCCGGGACTGTACGGTTTTCGGCTCTGGCTCACTTTCGGTGGTGACGGAACGTGCGCATCAAGCTGACGCCGCGGAGCTGGGCGAGTTCCTCATCAAACGCCCGAGAGATCGTGCGATTGCCCGTGCCCTTGCGGCCGGACCGCGTCACGACCCCTTTTGGCCAGCTGATTCATCCCTAGCGCGCCCTTATCGCCTGTGACCACGCTCGGTCACCACCGAAAGTGGGCCAGAGCCGAAAGTGAGACAGAGCCGTTCACTGGACAGACCCACATGGCACGAGATCGGCACCGGGGGCGTGAGGGCTGCGCCGCGGATCCGCGGATCCGCGGTCACGTCGAGACGAC
>NZ_JBPXMB010000064.1:0-11586 GCF_051918945.1 Streptosporangium sp. LJ11 | reverse complement strand
AGGGCGCGGCGCGCGTGCGGTGGGGGCATCAGGGTCATCCTTCTGTCAGGCCAGGGGAGAAGGTCACGGTGAAGGAGGCGCCGGAGGCGAAGGCCGAAGCGGACGCCTTCAGGTGGGCCGCCACCGGTGCCATGACGACGGCGAACAACGCGGCCGAAGCCCTTTGACATGCGCGCATTCCGATACCTCCATAATGTTAGCGCTAACATCTCACGGTGGCCGCGCGGTAATGGTGATTCGGGCGTAGGCGCATTATTAGCCCGGCGAGGGGTCCTCGGTCAATGGACGGCACACAATTCGTGTCCGGCGGCACCGCGATGATCGGAATGCGTTCGCGGCGGCGAGACGGGCCCGGCGAAGCGTGCGGCTGATCATCGTGTCGCGCTCGTCCCCCTTTCCGGAAGATCGTGGTCCGCGCGCCGCGCGAAGCCTCGGCGCCTCGTCGAGGCGCAGGTCACCCTCGCCGTGCCGGTGTCGTGGATCGGGAGCGAAGGCCGGTCAAGGTTCCGGCAGGAGCGGCAGGACCACGAACCGGCTCGTGGCCCAGGCCGCGTAGAGCAGTGGCGCCGTTCCCAGCAGCACGCCGAAGACCGGTTCGAGCAGTACCATGCCGACCGCGAGCGCCAGCACCGTCAGCGTCGGCAGCGTCAGATACCAGCGACGCGCCACCAGGTACAGGCACGGCAGGACCAGGCCGCGGACCGGACGCGACGATTCGGCCACCACGACCAGCACCGTCACCGTCGTGGCCACGACCAGCGCGCCCGCCGTGACGAAGAACGGCAGCAGCGCCGGACCCCACGAGGTGCCACCGACCACCATGACGTCCACCACGAGCACGCTCACCACCGCGGCGCCCGTCAGCCAGGTGACCAGCGCCCGCACCGCCGCCCGCCGGTAACCGTTCCAGAAGGCCGCGAACACCGCCGTCGACCCCTCGCCGAGCAGGGCGAAGCACCGGAACGCGCCCGCCAGCGCCGGCGCGCACACCGCCGAGAGCGCCGCGAAGAACGGCCACGACGCCGACGGATCCCGCACCAGGGCCAGCGCCACCAGCAGCGGGGCGCACGAGATCGCCAGCAGCAGGTTCGTCATCAATCCGACGTAAACCATGCCGAAGACCTTCTCGTACGTCTCCTGCCGGGCCGGACGCAGCAGGCCGCGCATCGTGCTCACCCCTTCAGCCCGCTCGTCGCGACGCCCTGGATGAAGTAGCGCTGCCCGAACAGGAAGAGGACCAGGACCGGCAGCACCGACAGCACCGCACCCGTCATGATCATCGCGTGTTCGGCCTCGTACAGGCCGACGAAGGAGCGCAGACCGAGCTGCACCGTCCACAGCTCGTTGCTCGTCAGGTAGATGAAGGGCCCCATGTAGTCGTTCCACGTGGTGACGAACGTCAGCAGCGCCAGGCTGGCGAGCGCCGGCTTCGACAGCGGGAGGATGATCCGCCGGTAGATGCCGTACTCGCTGAGCCCGTCGATCCTGGCCGCCTCGCACAGCTCGTCCGGGATCGACATGTAGTACTGGCGCATGAGGAACACGCCGAACGCGCCGAACGCCTGTATCAGGATGAGCGACCAGTACGTGTCCGTCAGCTCCAGTCGCTGCATCATGATGTACTGCGGCACCATGTAGGCCTGCCACGGCACCGCGATGGTGGCGAGGTAGCCCAGGAACAGCGCGTCGCGTCCGGGAAAGCGGACCTTGGAGAACCCGTAGGCGGCGAAGCTGCCGGTCAGCACCTGCAGGAACGTGATGGTGGCCGACAGGAAAAGCGAGTTGCCCAGGTAGGTCGCCATCGGGACGCGTTCCCAGATCTCCACGAAGTTCGACCAGCGCAGCTCGTCCGGAATCAACTCGATCGGGACCGCCAGGACCTCGCTGTTGCGCTTGAGCGAGGCCGACAGCATCATTCCGAACGGCACCAGCGTCAGCAACGTCACCGTGATGAGCCCGAGGTAGGCCAGCGTCCTGCGGGCGGCGGGGTGCCGGGAGCCCGGCGATCCGGTGGGCCCGTCGTGTCGCGGCGGCGGCACCGTGGCCGAAGGAGCATCGCGCAATGTGGTCATGACGCGTTTCTCCGTTCGTTGATCCGGAATTGGACGATGGTCACGGTGAACACGATGAGGAACAGCACGAGCGCGATCGCCGACGAGTAGCCGAACTGGCCCTCGACGATGCCCTCCCGGTAGACGAGCTGGGCCAGCACCAGGGTGCTGCGACCGGGGCCGCCTCCGGTCATGACCATGATCAGGTCGAGCACCTTGAAGCTCTGGATGGTCAGCATGACCAGCACGAAGAAGGTGGTGGGCCGCAGCGAGGGCAACGTGATGCCCCAGAACCGCTGCCAGGCGTTGGCCCCGTCCACTTTGGCCGCCTCGTAGTACTCCTTGGGAATGGTCTGCAGGCCGGCCAGGTAGAGCACCATGTAGTAGCCCATGTCGCGCCACACACTGGTGATGATCACCCCGGGCATCGCCCAGCCGGTGCTCGACATCCAGCGCGGGGGGTCCTGGACGCCGATCGCCTCCAGCAGCAGGTTGATCGGTCCCGCCGTCGGATTGAACAGCATGTTCCAGACCACGGCCACCGCGACCAGGGAGGTGATGTACGGGAAGAACGCCGCGCTGCGGAAGAAGTTCACCCCGCGCAGCCGCCGGTTCAGCGCCAGCGCCAGGGCGAGGGCGGCGATCAGGGTCAGCGGGATGTGGCCGAGCGCGTAGTAGAGCGTGTTGCGAAGAGCGACGTGGAAGTTCTCGTCCCCCCACAGCCGTTCGAAGTTGCTCAGCCCCACCCACTCGGGCGTTCCGTAGGAGTCCCAGTCCATGAACGCCAGCACGAACGCCGCGATCACCGGGACGAGCGTGAACAGGGCGAAGCCCAGGAAGTTCGGCAGGATGAAGCTCCACCCGATCAGGGTGTTGCGCCAGGCCCGGCCGCCGTGGGGCACCCGAGGTTCGCCCGGCTCGGTCGGCGCGGGCTGCGGCATGACATGGGTCATGGTCGTCCTTCGTGACTCCTTCGCAGACCAGGTGGACGGGCGGCGGACCACGGAGCCCGCCGCGGCCGCCCTAGTTGAGGACCTCGTTCTTGACGCGCTCGTTCATCGAGCGGATGCCGTCGGCGGCCGACTTCTCACCGACCATGATCAACTGATGCTCCTCGTTGAGGATGGTGTCGACGTCGGAGCTCTTGTCGCTCACCGGCATCTCCAGCACGACCTTGCCGGGCTCGAACGTCTTCTTCGACAGCTCGTCCGACGGCATGCCCTCGAGCTTGAAGTAGGCTTCCGTGATCGCCGGATCCTGCAACGCCGGCACCACGCCCACCTGGGCGATCGCCTCCGCGCCCGCCTTACTGGCGGCGAACTGGACGAACTTCTTGGCGAGGTCGGCGGACTTGCTCCGCTTGTTCACCGCGAACCCCGTCGGGGAACCGAAGGTGACGGCCTCGCCGGAGCCCGCCCGCTGCGGCATCGGGGCGAGCGCCCAGTCGACCTTGCTCTCGCCCTTCTTCTTGGCCTCCAGAATGCCCGAGATGTACCAGGTACCCATGGGCATCATCGCCGCCGCGCCGGTTCCGAACATGTTCCGGTAGTCGGCCTGCTGGGCGCTCGCGGTGCCGAAGTCCATGACCGCCCCCTTCTTCTGCAGGTCCAGGGCCATCGTGTACTGGTCGGTGAAGAAGGCGTAGTCACCGCCGAGCTGGTCGCCGCCCGTCTGCGCCGCGGAGATCGCCTGGACCACCGAACGCCAGGTGTGGTGGTAGGTGCCGTACACCTTCTTGCCGTCCTTGTCCCCGGTGAGCTGCTGGGCGTACTTGGCGTAGTCGTCCCACGTCATGGCGCCGGTGAGCTTGATGCCCGCCTTGTCGAGCAGGGTCTTGTTGTAGTACAGCAGCCAGAAGTCCTGGCGGTACGGGAGCGCGTAGTAGGTGTTCCCGGTGTTGTAGGCCTGCAGACCCGCCAGCTTGGAGGCGTCGGCCGACGTGGCGAGATCGGTGACCTCGAGGAGCTGCCCGCGGCTGGAGTAGCGCGCGTAGTCCGTCACGTTCTTTATCGTGATCACGTCCGACTTGTCGCCGCCGGCGAGCATGGTGGTGACCTTGTCCTGATAGTCGTCCGCGAGGATGTCGACCGGCTTCACCTTGACGCCCGGATTCGCCTTCTCGAACGCCTGGAACAGCGCGGTGAACTCGGGGGTCTTGGCGAGGTTCCACACGGTGACGGTGAGGGTGGCGGGTCCGCCCTCGGCCGGCTCGCCGGAGCCGCCGCACGCGGCGAGCGCGAGCGCGAGGACGGTCATTCCCGCGGCCTTCACGACGTGGCGCCGCGTTCGGGTCCTGGCGGGCGGAACGGGATTGAACATCGGTCTGGTTTCCTTTCCCGGAAGCGGGGCTCAGGCGCTCACGGCGAACTCGTCGGCCGTCACCACCGCGCGCGGCGGCCGGCCGGACAGGTAGCGTTCGAGTTCGTCGAGGGCGCTCTCGCTCATTCGCCGGGTCTCCGATCCCAGGGATCCGGCGATGTGGGGGGTGATCATGACGTTGGGAAGGTCGTACAGGAGCGAGTTCGCGGGCAACGGCTCCGGGTCGGTCACGTCGAGGATCGCGTCCAGGCGTCCCCTCGCGCATTCGGTCTCCAGGGCGGCGGTGTCCAGGACGGTGCCGCGCGCCGTGTTGATGACGGTCGTGCCGTCTTTCAGCAGGGCGAGTTCCGGCGCCCCGATGAGATGACGGGTGGAGGGAAGCTCCGGGACGTGCAGGGTGAGCACGTCGCAGCGCGGCAGCAGGTCGGCCAGGTCGACCAGCCGGCCGCCTGCCTCACGGACCTTGGCGGCGCCGGCGTACGGGTCGTACACCAGTACGTCCACGTCCAGGCTGCGCAGCCTTTCGACGACCCGGCGGCCCACCCGTGAGAAGCCGACGACGCCGATCGTGCGTCCGCGGTTGGACAGCTCGCCCCGCCGTTCCAGGTAGGACCAGTCGTCGCGATGTCTGCGCGCGTCCTGGGCCAGGAACGGAGCCTTCTTGCCCGCGAAGATGATCGCGGCGAGGGTGAACTCGGCGACCGAGACGGCGTTCTCGTCCGCCGCGTTGGTCACCAGCAGCCCGCGCCGCCAGACCTCGTCGGTGACGAACGGGCGCACCGTTCCCGCGCAGTGGAAGATCGCCCGGAGCTCCGGCGCGCAGTCCAGCCGCTCCTTGGTGAGCGGAGGACAGCCCCACGAGGTCACGAGCACCTCGACCTCGCGCAGCCGGCGGCGCACGAGCGGATCGTCGAGGTCCGCCGTCGCCATGGGATCGGTGAGCTCGACGAGATCGCGCAACCGCCGCAGCTGCGGTTCCTGGAACTGCACATCGACGTACACGGGGTCCATCACCAGCAGAGCCTGTGATCGTCGGTCTTTCACACCGGTCCTCTCGCCAGCCAGTGCTTGCCAGTGCCGCCGATCATGACCGATCATTTCAATCAGGTCAATAGATTGTTAACGCTAATATGATCGATACTGATCAATACGATCATCCGTGGGTTCCCGCGGCCATCAACGATGATCAGTATGAACGCTTTTGATTCATTGCTCCTTGACGTGTTCGCCGAGACGGTGCCAGCATCACGGAGTTTCGTGCGGAGTCGCGACAGGAGGCCTGATGCGCTGGCTGCGGGAACTGGACGACCGGCGGCTCTCGCCCTACACCGGCTGGACCAGAGATCACTGGGCCGCTCTGGCCGACCGTCTGCTGCTGTCCGCACGGCGGTACGCCTCCCCCTCGCACGCGCGGATCTCCTTTCCCGGCGAGCCGGGCGGGTACGGGCCGGACGTCGACGCACTGGAAGGGTTCGCCCGGACGTTCCTGGCCGCGGGGTTCCGGGTGGCGGGGGAGGGCGGCCATGACCCGCACGGCTACCTGGAGTGGTACGCGCGCGGCCTGGCGGCCGGGACCGATCCGGCCTCTCCCGAGCGCTGGGTGAGGCTGGAGGAGCATGATCAGGCCAAGGTTGAGGCCGCCTCCATCGCACTGGTGCTGCACCTCACCCGCCCGTGGCTGTGGGACCGCCTCGACGACGGTGTGCGCGAGCGGGTGGTCGGCTACCTGGCTCCGGCGATCGGCGGCGCGTACCCGCCGATCAACTGGATCTGGTTCCAGCTCGTGGTCGAGCGGTTCCTCGCCTCGGTGGGCGGCCCGTCCTCACGTCAGGACGTCGAGGCCGGGCTCGCGCTCACCGACGGGTTCGTCCGGGAGGAGGGCTGGTACTCCGACGGCGAGCGGCGCGGCTACGACCACTACGTCGGCTGGGCCCTCCATTTCTATCCGTTGTTGTGGACCGAGATGGCGGCCGGCGACCCGGCCGCCGACATCCGTCGTGCCGCCTACCTGTCCCGGTTCACGCGCTATCTTCACGACGCCGTGCACCTGGTGGGCGCGGACGGCTCTCCGCTCATACAGGGCCGCAGCCTCACCTACCGGTTCGCGGCCGCCGCCCAGTTCTGGGCGGGGGCGCGGGCCGGTGTCGCGACTCCCGCCCCGGGTCTCCTGCGCCGCGCCGCCTCCGGCATCGCCCGCCACTTCGCCGAGCACGGCAGCCCCGACGACGACGGAGTCCTGACACTCGGCTGGCACGGCCCCTGGCGGCCGATCGCCCAGTCGTACTCCGGCACCGGCTCCCCCTACTGGGCCGCCAAAGGCCTGTACGGACTGGCGCTGCCCGCCGATCATCCCGTGTGGACCTCGGTCGAGGAGCCGCTGCCGGTCGAGCGGGAGGATTTCCAGCTCGTGATCCGATCACCGGGCTGGCTGGTCTCCGGCACCCGCGCCGACGGCGTCGTGCGCGTCGTCAACCACGGCACCGACCATGCCACACCCGGCGACCACCGCACGGACTCGCCGCTGTACGCCCGCCTCGGATACTCCAGCGCCACCTCGCCCATCCTGGCCGGCCCGCACGCCGACGACCCTCTCGACCAGTCGGTCACGCTTCTGGACCCCGACGACCGGCCCAGCCATCGCACCGGCTTCGAGACCCTTCTCGTGGACCGCCTGCCAACGGGTACCGCCGTCGGCGCCTCCCGTTGGCGGGCCCACTGGGTGGACCCGGACCCGGACACCGCCGACCACGGCTACGGCCGATCGGGCACCGCCGTCCTGGGGCCCTGGATCACCGTCCTGTCGGCGTTGCGAGGCACGTGGGAGGTTCGTCTGGTCCTCCTCCTCCCCACGTGCGCGGCCCCCCTTCGCCTGGGCGGCTGGCCCGTCCCCGCCACCACCCCGTCGTCCCGCCTGATCTCGCGCATCGTCCCCGGCCCCGGCCTCGACCTGTCGGACGTGACGTTCGCCGAGAACGCCACTCCGCTGTCGGGCCGGACTCTCGTTCCGTGGTGCGGCACCAGCGCGGCCGCCGAGCCGCGCAGATGGTACGAAGCCCGCATTCACCTCGGTTCGAGCGTGCCCTCGGCCCCTCCGGAGATCAGCTGGGCGAATGCGGCCGCCCGGATCGTCTGGCCGGACGGCACCGAGGACACCCTGGCTCCCGTGTTCCCTCCGCCGTGAACAGCCCTCCCTCAGGACGAGGAGGAGCGCACGATCAACCGAGGCTCGATGACCACGCGATGCGTCGGCCGATGCGGGTCCTGATCCGTCAGGCGAGCCCACAGCAGGCCGAACGCCGCCCGCCCGATCGCCTTCCTGGGCGGGCGGACCGCCGTCAGCGGCGGATCGCACAGCTCCGCCACCTCATCGTCGTAGGTGACCACCGCCAGGTCCGCGGGCACCCGGACACCCCTCTCCTGGCACCGCTCCACGAGGCTGATCGCCTCCGGGTCGGAGTGAACCAGCAGCGCGGTGGTGCCCGTGTCGAGGCACGAACCGAGGATCCGGTCCATGACCTCGTTCCACTCAGGGTTGCGCTGGTCGACGGTGGTGAGGTCCGGGGTGCCGTCGAGCTCCAGACCGAGCTCCTGGCAGGCCTGCCGCCATCCGCGCCGCACGTGCGGCGTCGTCGGACTGTGCAAGGTCGTGACCACCCCGATCCGCCGGTGTCCCAGCGTCGCCAGGTGGCGCACGGCCATGGCCGCCCCCAGCGCGTGATCGCTGATGACGGACTCCATGGTCTCCTCGTACGGACCGACGGCGGCGGCCCGCTCGATGAGCACGACCGGCACCGGCGCCTGCCGCAACCAGCGCACCAGTTCCTCGCCGTCGTCACCGGTGGTGGTCGGCGCGACCAGGAGCCCGTCCACGCCGACGAGGTCCATCAGCCCTGACAACTGCCGCCGCTCGTCGGCGGCCTGGTAGGTGGCGCCGCGTAGCACGATCCTGGCTCCGGCCGCCGCGGCGGCCTCGCGGACGCTGCGGATCACCTCCGGCCAGTAGTAGTCGAGCGACGGCACGACCATCCCGATCGTGAGCCGCCGTCCTTCGCCGACGCCCTCCTCGACGACCGATCGAGGCGAGACCTCCTCGTCGGACTCGCCGGCGGGGGCGCCACCGTGCAGCATGGCCCCGCCCCGAACCCGCCGGATCAGCCCTTGCGAGGCGAGGAGCGCGATGTCACGGCGGACGGTGATGACCGAGACGTCCAGCTCCTCGGCCAGATCGGCGACCCGGACGGAGCCACGCCGCCGCAGCAGCTCGACCACCCGGGTGCGGCGCTCGTCGGGCAGCGAGGCCGGTGAGCCGGACAGGGTCATGGCCGCACCTCCACGCGTACCAGGAGGGATCCGCTCGCGGTGCCGGGCAGCTCCAGCCGCAACCGGGTCAGCCGGTCGCCCCACACCGCGACGAGCAGGGGATCGTCCAGCTCGCGTTCGGTCAGCGACCCGGCCGCGTGCTCCGGATCCCAGGAGAGAACCGCGGCCCGGCCCCCGCCGGGCGGCCGTATCGTCACCTGCCCCGGCGCCTCCTGCCGCACCCGACCGGACAGCAGGAACCGCACCTCGCTGGGCGGGCCCGCGTCGGTGAAGGCCCAGGAGTCCTCGATCGTCACGCCGCCGGTCTCCCGGTCCAGCCTGGCCGTGCGCCACCACCGCTCAAGCCCGTCCACGGGGTAGGCGCCCGCGAGGTCGAGCCTCACCTGGAAGGCGTCCGGCCCGTCGGCCACCGCGACGTCCCCGGCCGCGAAGGACGCGCCCTGCCCCTGTGGCGTGCCGCGCACCTCGGGCACGCTGTGCCAGCCACTCCGCATCGTCCAGATCGCGTACCGATCGGGTCCGAACGTCTGCGCCGTGTACGTGGGCCGCCCCGCATCGACCACGGCGGGTGTCCCGTCGACGGCGACGATCACCGAGCCGACGTCGTTGTGGTTGTGGTTCTCGTCGTTGTGGCCGCCCTTGACCGCGAGGGCGAGACCCCGCTCGGTACCGCGGGCGGTGCGGGCGAGGCCCACCTGCGTGCCGGGCAGCCATGCCGAGGCCACCAGCGGCGGTTCGGCCGGGCCGGCCTCCAGCCAGGTGACGTCGGCCAGCTCGCTCAGCGCCCGTCCCAACTCGGCCGCGGGGGCGACGGTCCCGGCGCGGTGGGCGGCGGCGTGCCGCATCCCGTCGGGATCACCGATCCGCCGCGCCCAGCGGTGCAGCACGTGCCAGGGCTGCTCGGCGGGCGGCAGCGCGCGGGCGTCGGCGAAGTTCACGTACCACGCCCCGCCCAGATGCATCCGGTGGGGGAACCGCGCCGTCTCGCGCACCACCGGCACGCCGGCCGCCCTCAGCTCCCCGGAAGTGGCGTGTTCCAGCACGTCGAGTGCTTCCAGGGCGCGGCAGGCACCGTTCCACCAGTACTCGTAGCCCTCGTCCACCGACCCGTCGCCGGGCAGCGCCGCCAGGTAGCGGTCGAGGCCCTCGATCGCCAGCGCGACCTGCCGAGCCCGCTCCGCTCCCGGTTCGGCCAGGCGCAGCGCGGCGACGAGCACGTTGCCGCAGATCCACGGGCACCAGTTGTGCACGCGGCCGTCCAGCCCCAGCCAGTGCCAGTCGCGCCGGCGGGTGAACGGCTCCAGAACCCGCCACCGCACCTCGGCGCGCAGGCGGTCCCGCAGTCCGGGGAATCGCTCGTCCAGCCGCTCGCCGAGCATGTGGTCCGCCCAGGCGAGCTGGGCGGCCACGTCACCGGCGCCGAGATCCAGGCAGGGGGTGGCCGGGTCGGGCAGTACCGTGCCCCGCGATCGGCAGGACTCCTCGTGGGCGGGCCAGCACCACGAGCTCTGTTCGCACACCAGCACGATCCCGTCGGCGGCCTCGGCCAGCCACTCGTCCGACCCGTTCGCCGCGGCCATGAGCACGGCCCGGGTGAGCCGCTCCTGGCGCTCGAACACGCCGCCCTCGTAGACCGTGCGGTCGCCGTCCTGAAAATATCTGGCGTACTGCGTGGCGAGCGGCTGCGCCCACGGCGACCCGCGCTCGGCCTCCGCTCGCTCCCGCACGCGCTCCAGTGCCCACAGCGGCGGCCCGCCGCTCAGGGAGGGCAGGGGCAGCGCACGGTCGGGACGCGCCAGGACGCCGATCAGCGCATCCGGCGAGGCGGTCGTCCCCCACCTGCCGAGCAGCGGGCCTGGGACGACGCTCTCCGCGAGCCGAACGGGGGGGCCGGTCGCCGTACTGGTCATACTCCTCCTTAGGACCCCTCATAGTACCGATCGAACCTGATCGAAGTTGATCCTCAGTGGCGAAGCGATCAAATCCGACGTTTATGCGATCACCCCAGGGGTCGCCGCGGTCGGAGCTGTGGACCGATGCCGCGGTCAAGCGGACGGGCCGCTCGTGGCTCTGCCGCGGCGGTCTGTGGGCGAGGAATGACAGGGGACGCCGGTCCCGATCCATGTGACGCCTCCGAGCCGGGCGATGACGTGAAATGCCGGGCATGGCGACCTTCGGCGATGGCGACCCTCGGAGACCGGGCACGATCGGGCGGGCCGGGCGACGGGACGGGGAAGGCGACTCCACGCGACTCGTCGGCACAGAGGGACGGGTGGCACCATTGCCGCGATTACGTGGGCGTCAGCGTAATCGGACATGACTATTGGAACGCGATAACAACGCAGGTTTCAATGCGCGAAGCGCGGCCCGTAACCGCGACAGGGCGGCGGGTCACATCGACATCGCACCAGTGTGTGCGTTCACATGAGTGCGGTCAACACCCGCTGTCATGGACCGCACCAGGCCTTCCGGCCCGCGGCCCGAAGGCCGGTACGACGACCCGGGCCACCGACCGCCGGGCACCGGAGAGCGGTGAACAGGCGATATATCCGTCTGCGACCAGAGGCCGGCGCTACCCGCCATCGCCGCTGCCGCAGGATGCCGGCTGCGCGGAGACGAATTTCTTGTAGCGAGATGTTGACATCCCGCCTGTGAACCCCAACACTTTGCGGAAATGCAACGGAAACACGAATGCGACCCGATCGCCGGCCCTTCATCGGGAACCAATCGCCCCATTGCCAAGCTCGCAGGGACGAGGTTTATGCATAAATGTTAGCGTTAACATTTCTTTGTACGCCTGTTGACGTGCCCCACCGCCCCTGAGGCCTCGCCGTGAGTGCGCGGCCGTGATGTCGCCCCTCGACGTCTTCTCCCCGATTCCCGGAAAGGATGCCCG
>NZ_JBPXMB010000063.1:0-12044 GCF_051918945.1 Streptosporangium sp. LJ11 | reverse complement strand
CTGGTGAGTGCCCGCACCCGACGCCTGCGCGTGTCGCATGCCTTCCACTCGCCGTTGATGGAGCCGATGCTCGCCGAGTTCGAGCAGGTCGTCTCCGCTCTGACTTTCAGTGAGCCGATCATTCCTGTCGTCTCCAACGTGACGGGTCGGCCTGCGGAGTCTGGGCTGTTGACCGATCCGGCGTACTGGGTGCGGCATGTGCGGGAGGCGGTGCGCTTCGCCGATGGGGTGGCCGCCTGCCAGGCGAGTGTGTTCGTGGAGGTAGGACCGGACGCCACCCTGACCGCGCTGGCCCAGCAGAGCGTCGAGAACGGAGCCTTCGTTCCGGCCGCTCGCAAGGACCGGGACGAGGTCCGGGCACTGGTCGAGGCACTGGGCCGCCTGCACACCCACGGCGTGACCGTCGACTGGAAGGCGATCCTCACCCCGGCACGACAGATCGACCTGCCGACGTATGCCTTCCAGCACCAGCGCTACTGGTTGGAATCAGGCAGATCCGGCAGCGATGTGGCAGCGGCCGGGCTCAGCGCCATTGACCACCCGATACTCAGCGCCACCGTCCCGGCCCCCGACGGCGACAGCCTCACACTCACCGGGCGGCTCTCCCTCACCACGCTGCCCTGGCTCGCCGACCACGCGGTCAACGGCACGGCCATCCTTCCCGGCACGGGCTTCCTCGAGATAGCGCTGCGTGCCGCGGCCGAGACCGAGGACTGCGAGACGGTCTCCGAGCTGGCCCTGCAGGCCCCCCTCGTCCTCACGCACGACCATCCCGTCCAGCTTCAGGTGGTCATCGACGCCCCCGACGGCAGCGGTCAGCGCGGCCTGGCCCTGTACTCCAGGCCCGAAGGCACGACCACCTGGCAGCGGCACGCCCAAGGAACGCTCGGCACCGCCGCCGCCGTACCCGGCTTCGACCTGGCGCAGTGGCCACCGCCGGGCGCGCAACCCATCGATATCGACGACCTCTACGACAACCTGGCCGTCACAGGCCTGGAGTACGGCAGTGCCTTCCAGGGCCTGGTGAGCGCCTGGCAGCGGGACGGCGCCGTCTACGCCGAGATCGTCCTGCCCGACCAGGTGCATGCCGGCGCGGAGCGGTTCGGGTTCCACCCCGCCCTCCTCGACGCGGTACTGCACTCCATCACGCTCGGCGATCTCCTGCCGCCCAGCGAGCCCGGACACCCGTTCCTGCCCTTCGCCTGGTCCGGCGTCTCGGCGCACGGGGCGGGCGGGACCGTGGCGCGGGTACGGACCACCGCCAAGGGGCCGGGTGAGCTCTCGCTGAGCGTCGCCGACCACACCGGCGCGCCGGTCCTCACGGTGGACTCCCTGGTGGTCAGGCCCGTGGCGACAGAGCTGTCTCCGGAGCGCACGCCGTACGTGCTGGACTGGGTGAGCGTACGAGCCGGTGGGACGGAGCCCGGACGGGTGGTGGAACTCCGCGATCTTTCCTCCTTGGAGGAGGGCATCGGCGCGGAGCAGGTCCTCATGCGCGTCCCGGCAGGTGTGGGCCGCGAGCGGACGTACGAGGTGCTGGCGCTCGTCCAGGAATGGCTCGCCGACGAGCGGCTGGCGCAGTCGCAGCTGGTGGTGGTGACCAGCGGCGCGGTCAGCGCGGCCGAGGGAGAGGTACCCGATCTGTCCACCGCCCCGGTCTGGGGGCTCATCCGATCCGTCCAGTCCGAGCACGCCGGGCGGTTCGTCCTCCTGGACACCGACGGCCACCCCGACTCGGAAGCCGGGCTGCTTCGCGCCTGCGCTTCCGGTGAGCCGCAGCTGGCCCTGAGGGCCGGCGCGGTCCGCGTGCCGCGGATCGTACCGCTGGCCAACGCGCCGGTGATCGAGCGCTCCTCCGAACCCCCGGCGGGCACGGTACTGCTGACCGGCGGCACCGGCGAGCTCGCCACCCTGGCCGCGCGCCGGCTCGTCACCGAGCACGGGGTCCGGCACCTGCTGCTGGCCGGTCGCCGCGGCCCGGCGGCGCCCGGAGCCGACGATCTGCTGGCCGAGCTCACGTCGCTCGGCGCGCAGGTCACGATCGCCGCCTGCGACGTGGCCGATCGGGCCGAGCTCGCCGCCCTGCTGGCGGCCGTTCCCGACGACCGGCCGCTGACCGGTGTCATCCATCTGGCAGGGGTCGTCGACGACGGCGCCGTGACGTCGCTGACCCCGGAGCGGATCGACCGGGTCTTCGCGCCGAAGGCGGACGCGGCCTGGTACCTGCACGAGCTCACCGGCGAGCTCGACCTGTCGTTCTTCGTGATGTACTCCTCCATCGCCGGCATCGTCGGCAGCGCGGGCCAGGCGAACTACGCCGCGGCCAATACCTACCTGGACGCGCTGGCCTCGTACCGCCGTGCGCAGGGACTGCCCGCCCTCTCCCTGGCCTGGGGGCTGTGGGAGACCGACAACGGCATGGCGGGCGCGCTCAGCCAGGCCGACGTGGCCCGGCTCGGCAGGATCGGGCTCGCACCGCTCCCGGCGGCGCAGGGCATGGCCCTGCTGGACACGGCGCTCACGCTCGACAGGGAAGTGCAGATTCCCGCCCGCCTCGACACCGCGGCACTGCGCCGCCAGGACGAGATCCCCGCGGTCTTCCGGGCGCTGGTCAAGTCTCAGGCGCGGCGCGCCGCGACGGCCAGGCCCGTGCGGGCGGGAGCCGACAAGGCGGCGCTGCTCTCGCTCATCAGGACGAACATCGCGCTCGTGCTCGGGCACACCGACGCCGACGCCGTGGACGCCGAGGCGGCCTTCAAGGACCTCGGTTTCGACTCGCTGAGCTCCGTCGAGTTGCGCAACAGGCTCAACGCCGCCACCGGGTTGCGGCTGCCCGCGACCCTGCTGTTCAACTTCCCCACCACGGACGCGCTCGCCGAGCACCTGCACGAGCAGCTCACCGGTGCCTCGCGCACCGACCAGGTGAGCGCCCACACCGGTCCGGCGGACGAGCCCATCGCGATCGTCGGCATGGCCTGCCGCTATCCCGGCGGCGTGGTCTCTCCCGACGACCTCTGGCGACTTCTCGTCCGGGCCGACGACGCGATCACCACCTTCCCCGACAACCGTGGCTGGGACCTGGAGCGGCTCTACGATCCCGATCCCGCCCACGCCGGTACGAGCTACGCGCGCGAAGGCGGCTTCCTCCACGATGCCGACCAGTTCGACACCGCCCTGTTCGGCATCTCGCCGCGTGAGGCCACCGCGATGGACCCGCAGCAGCGGTTGCTGCTGGAGACCTCGTGGGAGGCGATCGAACGGGCGGGGATCAGCCCGAAGGCGATGCGCGGCAGCCGGACGGGCGTCTTCGCCGGGGTGATGTACCACGACTACGGCGGCCGCCTGCCGCACGCGCCCGAGGGCTTCGAGGGTTTCGTCCTCAACGGCAGCGCGGGCAGCATCGCCTCGGGCCGGGTCGCCTACACGTTCGGGCTGGAGGGCCCCGCGGTCACGGTGGACACGGCGTGCTCGTCGTCGCTGGTGGCGCTCCACCTGGCCGCGCAGTCCCTGCGTTCGGGGGAGTGCGATCTGGCGCTGGCCGGCGGTGTGACCGTCATGGCCACGCCCAGCGTCTTCATCGAGTTCTCCCGGCAGCGCGGGCTCGCGGTGGACGGTCGGTGCAAGGCGTTCTCCGCGTCGGCGGACGGTACCGGCTGGGGCGAGGGCGTCGGCATGCTGCTCGTCGAGCGGCTCTCGGACGCGCGGCGCAACGGTCACCACATCCTCGCCGTCATGCGCGGCAGCGCGATCAACCAGGACGGTGCGAGCAACGGCCTGACCGCGCCGAACGGTCCTTCGCAGGAGCGGGTGATCCGGCAGGCGCTGGCGAACGCCGGTCTGTCGACCGCGGATGTCGATGTGGTCGAGGCGCACGGCACGGGAACGGTGCTGGGTGACCCGATCGAGGCCCAGGCCATCCTGGCCACCTACGGCCAGGACCGGCCCGAGGACCGGCCGCTGTGGCTGGGGTCGCTGAAGTCGAACATCGGTCACACCCAGGCCGCCGCCGGTGTCGGCGGTGTGATCAAGATGGTGATGGCGATGCGGCACGGGACACTGCCCCGGACGCTGCACGCCGAGGAGCCGTCGCCGCACGTGGACTGGACGGCCGGCGCCGTCGAGCTGCTGACCGAGGCCCGCTCGTGGGATATCGAGGACCGCCCGCGCCGTGCGGGCGTGTCGTCCTTCGGCGTCAGCGGCACCAACGCACACGTGATCATCGAGCAGAGCCCGGCCGCCACCGCCCCCGTCGAGCGGAGCCCGGATGCCACCGCACCGGTCGACGGTGCCGAACTGCCCGTCGTTCCGTGGCTGATCTCCGCCAACGACGGCGAAGCTCTCCGGGCGCAGGCCGCCCGGCTCGCGGACTGGGCCTCACAGGACGACGTCTCGCCGACCACCGTCGGCAAGGCGCTGGTCTCGGCCCGTGCGCTGCTGGAGCAGCGTGCGGTGGTGGTGGGCGCGGATCGGGCCGAGCTGGTGGCGGGCCTGCGCGCCCTGGCCGACGGTACGACGCCGGGTGCCGCGGCCGGTGGCGGCAGGTTGGCGATGTTGTTCGCCGGTCAGGGCAGCCAGCGGGTGGGCATGGGCCGTGAGCTCGCGGCGGCGTTCCCGGTGTTCGCCGATGCCTTGGATGAGGTTTGTGCGTTGTTGCCGGGGTCGGTGCGTGAGGCGATGTTCTCGGGCCCGGACGAGGTGTTGGCCGAGACGGGGATGACCCAGCCGGCGCTGTTCGCCTTCGAGGTCGCTCTGTATCGTCTGCTGGCCTCGCTGGGGGTGAGGCCGGATGTGCTGGTGGGTCACTCGGTGGGTGAGATCGCCGCCGCTCATGTGGCGGGGGTGCTGTCGCTGCCTGATGCGTGTGCGCTGGTTTCCGCGAGGGCGCGGTTGATGCAGGGGCTGCCGCAGGGTGGGGCGATGCTGGCCATCGCCGCTCCTGAGGCGGAGGTCCTTCCGCTGCTGGAGGGCCGCGAGGATGTGAGCATCGCGGCGGTGAACGGCCCGGCCTCGGTGGTGATCTCCGGTAGCGAGGTCGCGGTGGAGGAGATCGCCGCCCTGGTGAGCGTCCGGACGCGCAGGCTGCGGGTCTCACATGCCTTCCACTCGCCGTTGATGGAGCCGATGCTCGCCGAGTTCGAGCAGGTCGTCTCCGGGTTGACCTTCAGCGAGCCGGCCATTCCTGTCGTCTCCAACGTGACGGGCCGGCCCGCCGAGCCGGGGCTGTTGACCGACCCGGCGTACTGGGTGCGGCATGTGCGCGAGGCGGTGCGCTTCGCCGACGGGGTGACCGCCTGCCAGGCGAACGTGTTCGTGGAGGTCGGCCCGGATGGGGTGCTGACCGGCCTGGCCCAGCAGAGCGTGCAGGACGGTGTGTTCGTCGCGACCGCGCGCAAGGACCGGGACGAGGTCCGGGCACTGGTCGAGGCACTCGGCCGACTCCACACCCACGGCGTCATGGTCGACTGGGACACCTACTTCGCCTCGGTGCCCGCCAGGCACATCGAGCTGCCCACCTACGCCTTCCAGCGTCGTCGCTACTGGCTCGACGCCACCGCTGAGGTCGCCTCCGGTGGCGGCCTGGTGGCGGTGGACCATCCGTTGCTGACCGCTGTCGTCCCGGCTCCTGGTTCCGGCACGCTCACGCTCATCGGCCGTCTGTCCCTGTCCGCGCAGCCGTGGCTGGCCGACCACCTCGTGGACGGTCAGGTGGTCGTACCGGGCGCTGCGCAGGTCGAGCTCGCGATACGCGCCGGGGACGAGACCGGTTGCCCGGTGCTCGACGAGCTCACCCTCCAATCGCCCATGGTGCTGGCAGCGGGTGGCAGCCTCCAGCTCCAGGTCGTGGTCGCGGGTGCCGACGATTCCGGCCGTCGCCAGGTGACGATCCACTCGCGCGCCGGGGACGCCACGGACTGGCGGCAGAACGCCCAGGGCGTCCTCGCCCCGGCAGCCGCCGTCGCGCCCACCTTCGATCTCGCGCAGTGGCCGCCGCCCGGCGCCGAGGTCCTCGACGTCGACGGCGTCTATGCCGACCTCACCGCGATCGGCATGGAGTACGGCGAGACGTTCCAGTGCCTCCAGGCCGCCTGGCGGCAGGACGGCGCCGTCTACGCCGAGATCGCCCTGCCGGAGCAGTCCGGCGCCGATGCCCGGCGGTTCGGGCTGCACCCGGCACTGCTCGACGCCTCCCTGCACGCCATCCCCATGGCCGGATTCCTGCCCGAGGCGGAACCTGGCCGGCCGTACATCCCCTTCGCCTGGAACGACGTGACGTTGTACGCCGAGGGAGCGACCGCCCTGCGGGTTCGCATCACCCCGGCGGGCGGCACCGGCGTGTTCGGCCTGGCGGTGGCGGACACCGCGGGGACGGCCGTCGCGGAAGTCGGGTCGCTCATCCTCCGTCCTAGGTCCGCCGACCAGTCGGCGACGCGTAACAACTCCCTGTTCCAGCTGGACTGGGTGCAGGCCGGTCGTACCGGACAGACGGATCTTTCGTACGCGCTCCTCGACGTACCTTCGGACGACGCGCCCGTTCCCGAGGCGATCAGGCGCGCCACGAACGCGGTCCTCGCCGCCCTGCAGGCGGAATCGGGCGCCTCGCCGCTGGTCATCGTCACGCACGGTGCCGTGGTGGCGGTCGCGGATGAGGTGCCGGACCTGGCGCAGGCGGCGGTGTGGGGTCTGGTACGGGCGGCGCAGGCCGAACAGCCGGGCCGGTTCGTACTGCTGGACCTGGGCACCGAACCCTTCGACGAGGGCACGGTCGGTCGGGCGCTGGCCACGGGCGAACCGCAGGTGGCGGTGCGGGCCGGGCAGTTCCTGGTGCCGAGATTGAGCCGGGTGGCCGAGCGCGCGGTCGTGGAACCGGCACTCTCCGGCGATGCCGGTCCGGTGTTCGGTCCGGAGGGCACGGTGCTGGTCACCGGTGGCACCGGCGGGCTGGGCGCGCTCGTGGCCAGGCACCTGGTGACGGCCCACGGGGTGCGGCACCTGCTGCTGGCCAGCCGTCGTGGCGCCGAGGCGCCCGGAGCCGCCGAACTGGTGGCGGAGCTGACCGAGCTCGGTGCCTCCGTACGGGCGGCGGCCTGTGACGTCGGCGATCGAGAGGATCTGGCGCGGTTGGTCGCGTCGGTCCCGCTGGCCGGTGTCGTGCACACGGCAGGCGTGCTGGACGACGGGATCGTCGGCTCCCTCAACCCGGAGCGCTTCGACGCGGTCCTGCGGCCGAAGGCCGACGCGGCCTGGTATCTCCACGAGCTGACCCGGGAACTGGACCTGTCGGCGTTCGTGCTGTTCTCGTCGCTCTCCGGTGTGCTGGGCAGCGCGGGCCAGGGCAACTACGCCGCGGCCAACACCTTCCTGGACGCCCTCGCCGAGCAGCGCCGGGCGCAGGGACTGCCTGCCACGTCGCTGGCCTGGGGTCTGTGGGCCTCGGGCGGTATGGCAGGCGACCTGACCGAATCCGACCTGCACCGCCTCGAGCGCGGTGGCATCACGCCGCTGCCCGTCGACGACGGTCTGGCCCTGTTCGACATCGCGATCGACCACGAGCACGCCGTACTGGTCCCGGCCTCGCTGAACCTCCCGGCGCTGCAGGCCCAGGCCCACGCCGGCACCCTCCCCGTGGCCCTTCGCGGGCTGGTCCGCGTGCCCACCCGGCGTGCCAGTACGACCGCGACGGATCCGACCGACCTTCTCCGGCTGGTGCGTACCCAGGCGGCGATGGTCCTCGGCTTCTCCGACACGGAGGCGGTCGAGTCGGCCAAGCGCTTCCAGGAGCTCGGCTTCGACTCCCTCACCGCGGTCGAGTTCCGCAACCAGCTCAACGCGGCGACCGGCCTGCGGTTGCCGGCCACCCTCATCTTCGACTACCCGACCGCTGAGGCGGTGGCGGATTACCTGGCGGCGGAGCTGGCCGGTGGTCAGGTCTCGCAGGCGGTGGTGGCCGATGTCTCGGTGGCCGACGAGCCGATCGCGATCGTGGGCATGGCCTGCCGCTACCCCGGCGGCGTCTCCTCACCAGAGGGTCTGTGGGACCTGGTGTCGTCCGGCACGGACGCCATCGGCGACTTCCCGACCGATCGGGGCTGGGACCTGGCGAGGTTGTACGACCCGGACCCGGACAGCCGGGGCACTTCGTACTCCAGGCACGGCGGGTTCCTGTACGACGCCGCCGAGTTCGACCCCGGGTTCTTCGGGATCTCGCCGCGTGAGGCCCTCGCGATGGATCCGCAGCAGCGGTTGCTGCTGGAGGCGTCGTGGGAGGCGATCGAGCGGGCGGGGATGAATCCCGATCGGCTGCGCGGCAGCCGTACGGGTGTCTTCGCCGGGGTGATGTACCACGACTACGCGCCCCAGCTCTCTGACGCACCGGGCGAGCTGGAAGGCCTGATCGGCACCGGCAGCTCGGGCAGTGTCGCCTCGGGCCGGGTGTCGTACACCCTGGGCCTGGAGGGTCCCGCGGTCACGGTGGACACGGCGTGCTCGTCGTCGCTGGTCGCGCTGCACTGGGCGGCACAGTCGCTGCGCTCGGGCGAGTGTGACCTTGCCCTGGCGGGCGGCGTCACGGTGATGGCCACGCCGAGTACCTTCGTCGAGTTCTCCCGGCAGCGCGGCCTGTCGGTGGACGGGCGCTGCAAGGCGTTCTCCGCCGAGGCTGACGGCACCGGCTGGGGAGAAGGCATCGGCGTCCTGCTGGTCGAGCGGCTCTCGGACGCGCGGCGCAACGGTCACCAGATTCTCGCGGTGGTGCGGGGCAGCGCGGTCAACCAGGACGGCGCGAGCAACGGGCTGACGGCGCCGAACGGCCCGGCGCAGCAGAGGGTGATCCGCCAGGCCCTGGCGAACGCCGGTCTGTCGAGCGCGGATGTGGACGTGGTCGAGGCGCACGGCACCGGAACGGTGCTGGGTGACCCGATCGAGGCCCAGGCGTTGCTGGCCACGTACGGCCAGGACCGTCCGGAGGACCGGCCGCTGTGGCTGGGGTCCATCAAGTCGAACATCGGCCACGCCCAGGCCGCCGCCGGCGTGGCCGGTGTGATCAAGATGGTGATGGCGCTGCGCAACGGCGTCATGCCGCAGACCCTGCACGCCGAGGAGCCGTCCCCGTACGTGGACTGGACGGCGGGTGCGGTGGAACTGCTCACCGAGGCCCGCTCGTGGGATGTGGAGGACCGCCCGCGCCGGGCCGCGGTCTCCTCCTTCGGGATCAGCGGCACGAACGCACACGTGATCATCGAGCAGGGCCCGGCGGTGGAGCCGGAGCCCGCCGTAGTTGTCGAGCCGTCGGTGACGCCGTGGCTGCTGTCGGCCAAGACTTCTGAAGCGTTGCGGGGACAGGCGTCCCGGCTCGCGTCGTGGGTGGCGGAGCGGCCCGAGCTCGACGTGGCCGACATCGGCTGGACACTGGCGAGCGGTCGTGCGGTGCTGGAGCAGCGCGCGGTCGTGGTCGGTGCTGACCGGGCCGAGCTGGTGGCGGGTCTGCGTGCCCTGGCCGACGGTACGACGACTCTGGAAGCGACACGTGGTGGCGGGCTGGCGATGTTGTTCGCCGGTCAGGGCAGCCAGCGGGTCGGGATGGGCCGTGAGCTGGCCGCCGCGTTCCCGGTGTTCGCCGACGCTTTGGATGAGGTCTGTGCGCTGTTGCCCGGGTCGATGCGTGAGGCGATGTTCTCCGGTCCGGAAGAGGTACTGGCCGAGACGGGGATGACCCAGCCGGCCCTGTTCGCCTTCGAGGTCGCTCTCTACCGTCTGCTCACCTCGCTGGGTGTGACCCCGGACGTTCTGGTGGGCCACTCGGTCGGCGAGATCGCCGCCGCCCACGTGGCAGGTGTGCTCTCACTCCCCGACGCGTGTGCCCTGGTCACAGCGCGTGCCCGGTTGATGCAGGCGCTCCCTGAAGGTGGGGCGATGCTGGCCGTCGCCGCCCCCGAAGCGGATGTCCTCCCCCTCCTGGAAGGCCGCCAGGACGTCGGTATCGCGGCGGTCAACGGCCCGCAGGCCGTGGTCGTCTCCGGCAGCGAGAGCGCGGTGGAGGAGATCGCGGGCCTGGTGAATGCCCGCACCCGACGCCTGCGCGTCTCGCACGCGTTCCACTCGCCGTTGATGGAGCCGATGCTGGCGGAGTTCGAGCAGATCGTCTCCGGGTTGACCTTCACCGAGCCGAGCATTTCCGTCATCTCCAACGTGACGGGCCGTCCCGCAGAGCCCGGCCTGCTGACCGACCCGACCTATTGGGTACGGCACGTGCGTGAAGCCGTGCGGTTCGCCGACGGGGTCACCGCCTGCCAGGCGAACGTGTTCGTCGAGATCGGCCCCGACACCACCCTGACCGCCCTGGCCCAGCAAAGCGTCGAGGACGGCGTGTTCGTCGCGACCGCCCGCAAGGACCGCGACGAGATCCGGGCACTGGTCGAGGCACTGGGCCGGCTCCACACCCACGGTGTGGGAGTCGACTGGACGGCGATTCTCGCCCCGGCGCGGCGGGTTGATCTGCCGACGTATGCCTTCCAGCGGGAGCGGTTCTGGATCGCGGTGCGTGGCGGGGTCGGGGAGATGAGTGCCGCCGGGCTGGGGGCGCTCGATCATCCGATGCTCAGCGCGGTGACGGAGGTCGCCAGTAGCGAGTCGACGATCTTCAGCGGTCGCCTGTCGGTCGCCGCGCAGCCGTGGTTGGCTGATCATGCGGTGAACGGGACGGTGTTGTTGCCGGGGACCGGTTTGCTGGAGTTGGTGTTGCGGGCCGGTGCCGAGGTGGGCTGGCCGTCGGTGCGAGAACTGACGTTGCAGGCTCCGCTGGTACTGCCCGCCGAGGGTGGAGTGCAGGTCCAGGTGGTCGTCGGCGCGCCGGAGGAGTCGGGCGGCAGGGCGGTCTCGATCCACTCACGCCCGGAAAACGACCCCACGGCGCCGTGGACGGGCCATGCCGAGGGCCTGGTGACCGCCGAGCTGCCGGTGGCGGCGTTCGAGCTGACGCAGTGGCCGCCGGTGGACGTGCGGCCGGTGGTGGTCGATGGTCTGTATGACGATCTGGCGGCGGTCGGTCTGGAGTACGGGCCTGTCTTCCAGGGGGTGACGCGGGCGTGGTCGCGGCCGGGTGAGGTGTTCGCCGAGGTCGCGCTGCCCGAGCAGGCGCATGGGGACGCGGTGCGGTTCGGGGTGCATCCGGCCCTGTTGGACGCGGTGTTGCACGCCAGCGCGCTGGGCGATCTGCTGCCGGAGGCCGAGCCGGGCAGGCCTTTCCTGCCCTTCTCCTGGTCGGGTGTGTCCCTGCACGCCACGGCGGCGACCAGCCTGCGCGTCAGGCTCACCATCGACGCGAACACCGGTGGCAACAGCGTCGCCCTGGTCATCGCCGATGAGACCGGTATGCCGGTGGCGGAGGTCGAGGCGCTCACGTTGCGTCCGTTGTCCACCTCCGACCTGGCCGTCTCGGGTGATCGGGGCTGGTTGCACCAGGTGGGCTGGACGGCCATCACGGCCGCGACGAGCACCGAGACACCTCGCTGGACGGTGCTGGAGACGGGAGCGCGTCTGGACTCGGTCGCCGAGCCGTCGGAGGCGGTGCTGGTCACCGTTCCGTCGGGTGGTGAGCTGGGCGCGGTGACGCGTGAGGTGCTGGCCCTGGCGCAGGAGTGGCTGGCCGGGGAGCGGTTCGCCTCCTCCCGATTGGTCGTCGTCACCCGTGGCGCGGTGGTGGCGGTCGCGGGCGAGGTGCCGGACCTGGCGCAGGCGGCGGTGTGGGGCCTGGTACGGGCCGCGCAGGCCGAGCAGCCGGGCCGGTTCGTGCTGCTGGACCTGGACACCGATCCCCTCGACGCGGACACGATCGCTCAGGCGCTGGCCACGGGCGAGCCACAGGTCGCGGTACGGGACGGGCACCTGCTGATGCCAGGGCTGAATCGGATGGCCGAGTCGGTGGGCATGGAGCCGGGGCTGCCGGACGATGCGGGGCTTTCGGGCAGCGTACGGTCGGTGTTCGGTCCGGAGGGCACGGTGCTGGTCACCGGCGGCACCGGCGGGCTGGGCGCGGTCGTGGCCAAACA
>NZ_JBPXMB010000062.1:0-14542 GCF_051918945.1 Streptosporangium sp. LJ11 | reverse complement strand
GGCCTCGTCGGCTGGGCGACCCAGGGCGGCGGCACCACCGGCGGCGGCAACGCCTCGCCCACCACGGTCAGCACCTCCTCGGCGCTGAGCAGCGCGCTCTCGTCGAGCGGCGCGGCCGTCATCCGGGTGTCGGGCACGATCTCCTGCTCCGGGATGCTCACGGTCGGCTCCAACAAGACGATCATCGGCAACTCCGGCGCCACCATCGCGGGCTGCGGATTCAACATCTCCCGGGCGTCCAACGTCATCGTCCGCAACCTGTCCTTCCGTGACTGGAACGACGACGGCATCCAGGTCCAGTACTCGACCCGGGTCTGGATCGACCACAACACCTTCAGCAACGGCTACGACGGCGCCGTGGACGTCAAGCGGGCCAGCGACTACGTGACCATCTCCTGGAACAAGGTCACCAACCACGACAAGTCCATGCTGCTCGGCCACGACGACGGCAACGGCGGCGAGGACCGCGGGAAGCTGCGCGTCACCTACCACCACAACTGGTTCGACGGCACCACCCAGCGCCACCCGCGCGTGCGCTTCGGCAACCCGGTACACGTCTACAACAACTACTACGGGAGCGTCGGCGGCTACGGCGTGGCCTCCACCGAGGGCGCGGGCGTCCTGGTCGAGGGCAACTACTTCGAGAACACCGACGACCCCTACCACCTCGGCGAGGGGGACTCGGGACCGGGCACCCTGGTCGCCCGCAACAACCACTTCGTCAACTCCGGCAGCGGCCAGGCCGGCGGCAGCGTGGCCTCCATCCCCTACTCCTACTCCCTCGACACCGCCTCCAGCGTCAAGTCGATCGTGACCGGCGGCGCAGGTGCCGGCCGGATCTCCATCTGACGCGGACTCCGCCCCGCGCCCGACCCGCGCCTGAACCGGGTCCGATCCGGATCCGATCCGGATCCGGAAGGCGGCGACAGCCGAGCGTGGCCGGGCCCCGGCGGGGCCCGGCCACAAGCTTTCCGGCCGGACCCCGTGGGGTCCGGCCGACGGCTTTCACGGCGACCGCGAGGAAGGAGCGTCCTGCCGCGCGGTCGCGGGGATCACTGGTGGGCGAACTGGGCGAGCGCGGGCAGCGCCCTGTCGGCGAAGTCGAACAGCGCCTGGTTCTCCCAGCCGTTGCCCGAGGACGGGTCGGCCGGGTCCCAGCCGTTGCCGGCCACCGCGGTCCAGGCGGGCTCCCAGTAGACGGCGCCGAGCCCGCGCCCGCCGGGCACGGCCTGCACGATGCTCATCACGTCGCGCAGCATCGCCGACTGGCCCGCCGGCGAGGCCGGGTACCCGGGGTACGGGGTCGCCGCGGTGATGATGTTGGTGAGGCCGTCGTCGTTGCCTGTGGTGAAGGGGTAGGCGGTCTCGGCGAGCAGGACGGGCCTGCCGTAGCGGGACGCGATGTCGTTGAGGTTGGCCTGGAACGCGCCGAGCGTGCCGTGCCAGTAGGGGTAGTAGGAGACGCCGATCACGTCGTAGTTCACGCCGTTGGCCGCGGCGCTGTCGAACCACCAGCGAAAGAGCCCGTTGTCGCCGCCCTCGGCCAGGTGCAGCACGACCTTGGTCGAGGAGGAGACGGCCTTGACCGCGCTGTAGCCCGCGTTGAGCAGCTGGGCGAGGTTGCCGAAGTTGGAGCTGCGGCCCTCCTCCCAGAGCATGCCGTCGTTGATCTCGTTCCCGACCTGGACCATGTCGGCGGTGGTGCCCTGCGCCTTCAGCGCGTTCAGCACGTCGTAGGTGTGGTCGTAGACGGCCGTCTTGAGCTGCGCGAACGAGTATCCGGTCCACGCCGCGGGCTTGTACTGCTTGCCGGGGTCGGCCCAGGTGTCGGAGTAGTGGAAGTCGACCAGCAGGCGCATCCCCCGGGCCTTGACCCGCTGCGCCATGGCCAGCACCCGCGCCTTGTTGTTGTAGCCGTCGGCCGGGTTCACCCACACCTTCAGCCGGACGTGGTTGGCTCCGGCCGCCGCCAGGATCGCGAGGGCGTCGCCCCGCGTGCCCCAGGCGTCGTGGTACCTGCCTCCGTACGCCTCCGACTTGGGCAGGCTCGAGGTGTCGGCGCCCTTGACCGCCAGCGTCGCCGACCCGGCCGCGAAGGTGACGTCGTCGAAGTTGGCCCAGCCGCCCGCCGCGGCGGCGGAGCCGAGGGCGATCGTGCACCGGCCGCCCGTCACGGTCTGGGTGACGGCGATCTGGATCCACTCGGACGAGCTGACCGGCACGTGGGTCCGCCTCTCGGCGGAGCCGCAGTTCCTCAGCGCGATCCAGCTCTGGTTCATGGTTCCGGACCTGACCCAGGCGCGGAGCGTGTAGGTGCCCGAGGCCAGTCCGGTCAGCGTCTGGTGGGTCTCGACGGTGTACGCGGCGGTGGACCAGTGCGACAGGCGGTAGGAGCCCGCGTGGCCGCCGGCCTCGGTGAAGTCGGCGGCGGCGGTGCCCGCGGTGTTCCATGAGGACGGTGCGGCGACGCCGCCCCCGGTCTCGAAGCCGCCGTTGGCGACCGCGGGGGCGGCTCGGGCCGGTAACGGCACCAGGACGGCGGCGGCACATGCCAGCAGTGCCACCAGGATCTTCTTCATGGGTCCTCACTTGGTCAGGAGTGATGTGGACGATCCCCGAAGACCCCGGGTGACGCGCCGCGGTCAGGTGGCCGGCGCGGCCCCGGGGACGATCATGTGTTCCCGGCGAGCTCGACGACCGTGACGCCGCCGGCGGGCACGGTCGCCGACCCGGTGTGCGCGGCGCCGTCGAACACCCCGGTCCCGTTCACCCCCCGGACGGTGACCGGCTCGTCGCCGTGGTTGAGAAGGAAGAGGTGCCGGCCCCGGCGTACGAGCTCCAGCGTGTCCGGCAGGCCCCTCGGGCGGGACACGCCCGCCAGGTCGAGGACCTCGCGCAGGACCGCGCGCAGATCCCGGCCGTTTCCATGGGAGTCGGAGTCGGGGGACGGGTCGAGGGCGGTGGCGACGTACCAGGCCGTGCCCGCCCCCAGCTCGTGGCGGGTCACCGCGGGGTGGCCCGCGTCCGGCCCGCCGGTGAAGGCGTGGACGGCGCGCGCCCCGGCGAGGCGGATCCGCTCGGACCAGATCCGGCCGGTCAGGCCGCCGTCGCCGACGGGCACCGTGCCGCTCTCGGGCAGCGGGTGGAACTCCTCCACCGACAGGCCGAGCACGTCGCGCAGCGCGCCGGGGTGGGCTCCGGGGTGGATGGTGTCGTTCTCGTCGACGATCCCGGAGAAGCAGGAGACGACCAGGTGCCCGCCCGCCTCGACGTAGCGGCGCAGATTCTTGCCCGCCGCCTCCGTGAGCAGGTAGGAGCTGGGGACGACGACCATCCGGTACGCCGAGAGGTCGGCGCGGGGGTGGGCGAAGTCGGTGGTCACGTGCTCGCGCCAGAGTGCCTGGTAGTAGGCCTCCACGCGCTCGCGGAAGCGCAGGTCGACCGAGGGGCGCCACTCCAGCTCCAGCGCCCAGTACGACTCCCAGTCCCACACCAGCGCGACCTCGGCCTCGACGCGGGAACCGCGCACCCCGGCCAGCCCGCGCAGGTCGGCGCCGAGGGCGACCACGTCGCGCCAGAGGCCGGAGTCCGTCCCGGCGTGCGGCAGCATCGCCGAGTGGAACTTCTCCGCGCCGTGGCGGGAGGCGCGCCACTGGAAGAACAGCACCGAGTCCGATCCGCGGGCGACGTGGGCGAGGCTGTTGCGCCGCATCTCCCCCGGCCGCTTGGCGAGGTTGCGCGGCTGCCAGTTGACGGCGCCGGTCGAGTGCTCCATGAGCATCCACGGCCGCCCGCCCGCCACCGAGCGGGTGAGGTCGGCCGCCATGGCCAGCTCGATGTGGTTGTCGGCCCGCCCGGCGTCGAGGTAGTGGTCGTTGGAGACGACGTCGACCTCGCCCGCCCACCGCCAGTAGTCCATCGGCTCACAGTTGGGGATCATGAAGTTGGTGGTGACCGGCAGGTCGCAGAAGCGGCGGATGGCGTCGCGCTCGCGGCGGAAGTTGGCGATGTGCGCGTCGACGGAGAAGCGCGCGTAGTCGAGCTGCAGGGCCGTCAGCTGGCCGGCCGGTGCGATCCTCGGCGGTTCCACCTCCTCGAACGAGCCGTAGGTCAGCCCCCAGAACGTGGTCCCCCAGGCCGCGTTGAGCGCCGCCACGTCCCCGTGCCGCTCGCGCAGCCAGTCGCGGAACGCCTCGGCCGAGGTCTCGCAGTAGCAGCGCGCGTTGGCCCAGCCGTACTCGTTGTGGACGTGCCACATGGCGACCGCCGGGTGCCCGGCGTAGCGGGCGGCGAGCCGCTCGGCGATCCGCTCGGAGGCGGCGGCGTACTCCGGGGAACTGGGACAGAAGCTGTGCCGGGAGCCGCCGGCGATGACGTGGCCCTCGCGGTCGACCAGGCGGGCGCCGGGGTGGGCCGTCCTGAACCAGGTGGGCGGGGACGAGGTCGGCGTCGCGAGGTCGATCATGACTCCGGCGGAGTCCAGCAGGTCGACGATCCTGTCCAGCCTGCCGAAGTCGTACACCCCCTCGGCGGGCTCCAGCAGGCTCCAGTTGAACATGCCGAGACTGACCAGGTTCACCCCGGCCTCGCGCATCAGCCGGACGTCCTCGCGCCAGACCTCCTCCGGCCACTGCTCGGGGTTGTAGTCCCCGCCGTACGCGATGCCCCCTGGCAGGGCGGGATATCCGGGCAACGACTCCCCCTCGAATAACTTCTGTGAACGTGCACAGTAATGTACGACCGGCGGCCACGGAAGACCACCCGCGAGATGCCCGACGCTTCTGGGGGTTAACAAGAACGTAACGGGCATTGACAGCACCCGCCGATGGATTTCAGTCTGTGAACGTTCACAGATACTTCCGGCGGTCCTCCCGCCGTATCCCCCCGGCGACCAGGCCGGAGCCCCGCCGGAGGCCTCCCCACGGTCTCCCCCGGCCTCCCCGGCGACCTCGCCGGGGCTCGCCGGTGGTCTCGCCGGTGGCCCCGCAGCGGCCTCCCAGCGGCCGACCCCCTGACATGAAACTCCCACACGGAACCCCCACCCGGAGGAACACATGCAGACAAACCGGCTCGTAGCGGTGGCGGCCGCGATCCTCGCCACCGCCCTGGCCGGGTGCTCCGGCACTCCCCAGGAGCCGGCCGCCCCGGAATCGCGGAACTCGGCCCCCGCCGGGCCGGTCAAGCTCACCTACTGGACCTGGGTCCCCAACATGGACAAGATCACGGCGGTCTGGAACAAGGCCAACCCCGACATCCAGGTCACGGTCAGCAAGCAGGCCGGCGGCGACGACGCGGCCACCAAGTTCCTGACCGCCGCCAAGGCCGGCAACCCTCCCGACCTGGTCCAGGCCGAGTACCAGATGCTGCCCTCCTTCGTCGCCGCCGACGCGGTGGCCGACCTCACGGCCGAGGTCGGGCAGGCGAAGGGCGAGTTCGGCGAGGGCGTCTGGGGACTGGTCACGCTCGGCACCGACGCCGTCTACGCGCTCCCCCAGGACAGCGGCCCGATGATGCTCTACTACCGCAAGGACCTGTTCGACAAGTACGGCATTGAGGTGCCCAAGACCTGGGACGAGTACGCCGAGGCCGCCCGCACCGTACGGAAGAAGGACCCCAAGGTCTTCCTGGGGACCTTCTCCAGCAAGGACCCCGGCTCCTTCGTCGGGCTCGCCCAGCAGGCGGGCGCCCAGTGGTGGTCGATCAGCGGCGAGTCGTGGAAGGTCGCGGTCAACGACGCGGCCACCACGAAGGTCGCCGACTACTGGGGCGGCCTCGTCAAGGAGGGCGCCATCGACGACCAGCCGTACTTCACCCCCGAGTGGAACAAGGCCCTGAACGACGGCAGGCTGCTGACCTGGCCCTCGGCGGTCTGGGCACCCGGAGTGCTGTCCAGCAACGCCCCCAAGGCCAAGGGAAAGTGGGCGATCGCCCCGCTGCCGCAGTGGAACGCCGGCGAGAGCTCCAGCGGCTTCTGGGGCGGCTCCTCCACCGCGGTCGCCGCCAAGTCCCCCAACCGGGCCGCCGCCGCGAAGTTCGCGACCTGGCTCAACACCGACCCCGAGGCGCTCGGCCTGCTCGTCAAGGAAGGGGCGGTCTACCCGGCCGCCACCAAGGGCGGCGCCATGCTCGGCGAGGCCCCCGACTACTTCTCCAACCAGCCCGACTTCTGGCAGCAGGCCGCCGCGATCTCCGCCACCGCGCGGGGCTTCACCTTCGGGCCGAACGTCAACGTGACCTACAACGCCTTCAAGGACGCCTTCGACAAGGCCCTGCAGGACGGGTCGGCGTTCTCCGGCGCCGTCGCGAAGATGCAGGACGCGACGGTCGCCGACATGCGGAAATCCGGATTCCAGCTCACCCCATGACACGACGCCCCGGCGGCGGCGCCCGCACCGCGAGCGCCGTCCCCTACCTCTTCCTCGCACCGGCCATGACGCTGTTCACGCTCTTCATGGCCATTCCCATCGCCTACACGGCCTACCTCAGCCTGCGGCGCACGAAGGTCTCCGGACTGGGCCTGGGCAAGAACTCCCGGCGCGAGGTCTTCGCCGGCCTCGACAACTACGCGGCGACGCTCGCCGACGGCGAGCTGTGGGCCGGCTGGCTCCGCGTCCTGGGCTACGGCCTGCTGGTGCTGACGGTCATGCTCGGGCTCGCCCTGCTGTTCGCGCTGCTGCTGGACTCGGCGCACGTGCGGCTCGCGCGCTTCTCCAGGATCGCCCTCTTCCTGCCGTACGCGGTGCCGGGCGTGGCGGCCACCCTGCTGTGGGGCTTCCTCTACCTGCCGAGCCTCAGCCCGTTCCGCCAGGTGCTCGACGTCGACCTGCTCGGCGCGGGCACGGTGGTCCTGTCCATGGCGAACGTGGCGGTCTGGGGCGGCGTCGGCTTCAACATGCTGGTGCTCTACACCGCCCTGCGCGCCGTGCCCAGGACCTACTACGAGGCCGCCAGGATCGACGGGGCGAGCGAGATCCAGATAGCGCTGCGGATCAAGATCCCGATCCTGCTGCCCGCGATCATCCTGACCACGGTGTTCTCCATCATCGCCACGATCCAGGTGTTCACCGAACCGACCACCCTGCGGCCGCTGACCAACACGATCAGCTCGACCTGGAGCCCGCTCATGAAGGTCTACCGCGACGCCTTCGTCACCGGCGACCTCTACTCGGCCGCCGCCACCTCGATCGTCATCGCGGCGGTCTCCCTCGTCCTGTCGTTCGGTTTCCTGCGCGTCGTCCGCGACCGCGCCTTCGGGGAGGGCTGATGGCCACCACGACCCTCACCGGAGCCTCTCGGGGGTCTTCCCGGGGACGCCGCCCGGCCGGGATCATGCCGACCGCGATCCTGCTGCTGGGCGCGCTCTACTGCCTGCTGCCGGTCAGCTGGGTGCTGGTGGCCGCGACCAAGTCGAAGGCGGAGCTGTTCTCCACCTCGACCTTCGCCCCCGGCACCGGCCTGCTGTCCAACCTCTCGGACCTGCTCGCCTACCGCGACGGCGTGTTCTGGCTGTGGACGCTGAACACGCTGCTGTACGCGGGCGGCGGCGCCCTGCTGTCCACGGCCGTCTCGGCCGTCTCCGGTTACACCCTGGCCAAGTATCGCTTCCCCGGCCGGAACCTGATCTTCAACCTGCTGATCGGCGGCATCCTGGTGCCCGCCGTCGTGCTGGCCGTCCCGCAGTATCTGCTGTTCTCGCGGATCGGGCTGGCCGACACCTACTGGTCGGTCCTGCTCCCGCAGATCCTGCACCCGTACAGCATCTATCTCGCGCGCGTCTACGCCACCGCCGCCGTCCCCGACGCCCTGCTGGAGGCCGGGCGCATCGACGGCGCCGGGCACTGGCTGCTGCTGCGCCGGGTGGCCCTGCCGCTCATGCTCCCGGGCATGGTGACCATCTTCCTGTTCCAGTTCGTCGCGATCTGGAACAACTTCCTGCTGCCCTTCATCATGCTGGGCGACGACCAGAGGTTCCCGCTGACCGTCGGGCTCTACACCCTGCTCGCCGCGGGGGCGAACCAGCCCTCGCTCTACAACCTGATCCTCACCGGCACGCTGCTGTCGATCGTTCCGCTGATCGCGCTGTTCCTCACGATGCAGCGCCACTGGCGGACCGACCTGGCCGGCGGAGCCGTGAAAAGCTAGCGGCCGGGCTGATCGGCGGCCGGTCGAGGGGACAATGAGGAGCATGGCGAAGCGTCCGACCATCCACGACGTCGCGGCGGTGGCGGGGGTGTCCCGGGGAACGGTGTCCCGGGTGCTCAACGACGACCGGTACGTCAGCCCCGCCGCGCACGCCGCCGTCAAGCGGGCCATCGCCGAGACGGGCTACGTGCTCAACCGGGCCGCCCGCAGCCTGGTCACCCAGCGGACCGGCTCGGTGGTGATGGTCCTGTCGGAGCCGCAGGAGAAGCTGTTCGAGGATCCCACCTACAGCGTGCTGCTGCGCACCGCCACCCGGCGGCTCGCCGAGCGGGACGTGTCGCTGGTGATGATGATCGCCGGGAACGACGGCGACCGCGACCGGGTGATCCGCTACCTGCGCGGCGGCCACGCCGACGGGGCCTTCCTGGTCTCCACTCACGCCGGCGACAGGCTGGTGGACGCGCTGGTGGACATCCCGGTGGCCGCCGTCGCCCAGGGAGCCGTCATCGGGCGGGAGAACGTGATCCCCTACGCGGCGGCCGACGACCGCGAGGGCGCCCGGCAGATGACGCGCTACCTGGTGGAGCGGGGCCGCAAACGGATCGCCACCATCACCGGCCCGCTCGACACCCCCGGCGGCGCGCTGCGGCTGGAGGGCTTCGCCGACATCCTCGGCAGGAAGGCGAGCAGGAGGCTCATCGAGCACGGCGACTACACCCAGCTGGGCGGGGAGAGCGCGATGGCCAGGCTGCTGGAACGTGCCCCCGACATCGACGCGGTGTTCGTCGCCTCCGACCTGATGGCCGCGGGCGCGCTCTCCGCCCTGCGCGCCGCCGGGCGGCGGGTGCCCGAGGACGTCGCGGTGGGCGGCTTCGACGACTCGGCGGTGGCGCTCACCACCCACCCGCCGCTCACCACCGTCCGGCAGCCCCTGGAACGGGTCGCCGAGGAGACCGTCCGCCTGCTGCTCGCCCTGATCGACGGCGCCGAGCACCTGGAGCCGGTGATACTGCCCACGACCCTCATCGTGCGCGAGTCGACCTGACCGGTCGGGCCGCCTGGGCGGCCCGACCGGGCGAGCGGCGGGATCGAGCGGGATCGGCGGCGGGGTCAGCGACCGGGTGAGGACCCGTTCACGGTCAGGACGTGCTCGGTCTCGATGGCGGGGAAGGTGCCGGTGTCGACGATCCCGTGCTCGTGGAAGGCGGCCTCCAGCAGCGCGTGAGCCTTGGGCTCCAGCTTCCACAGGGCTCGGTACTCGCGGGCGGTGGCCAGGGAGACGCCGGTCTCGTGGGCGATGTCGGCCGCACGGGGCACGAACTTCCGCTCGATCTGCTTGTCCCAGTATTCCCGCGCGGCGCGCATCAGGGCCGCGCGCTGCGCCGTGTCGACGATCGGCGGCGGGACGTCCAGCACGTGGAGCTCGTCGTCGTCATCGTCGATCGGGGGCCGCAGCGCCGCGGGACCCGCGGCCACCGCGGGGCGCCCGGACGGCCCCGCCGGCTCTCCGGGCTCCGGGGCCCACGGCACGGGCGGGGTCAGGTCGATCAGCGCGGAGGTGTTGTAGAGAGCCCCGATCTGGGAGAGCAGGGCCTCCTGGCGCGCGGAGTCGACCGCCAGGCCGCTGTGCTCCACCGCCCGGTCCATGGCACGGTCCAGCTTGGTGAGGGCCGCGCGCATCTTCCTGTCGGACGCCCCCGAGGCCCGCAGCGCGCGGGCGCGCTTGGCCGCCAGCGCGACCCGGGTGAGCCTGCGGTGGGCGTCCACCTCGCTCGCCGTACGGTCGCTGACCTCGGCCAGCCCGACGCGGACCAGCGCGCGTTCCGGAGTGATCCGCCAGTTGATGCGGGAGCGCCCCGTGATGCGGTGGCGTTCGATCGCCATGCCGCGCTCCCACAGCCAGGCCGCCACCAGGGGGGCGGCGAGCCGGAAGACGGCCTCGGCGACACTGCGGGCGTCCATGCTCGACAGCACGGCCGTCAGGCCGGTGAGCGCCCACACGGCGACGCCGTCGATGCCGGCGGAGAAGTTCTCCCGCATGTTGCGGCGCGCCCGGACGGCGCTGGTGATGACGGCGACCTCGATGAAGGCGAAGAGCAGCAGCCGCAGGGGACCGTCGAAGCCGAGCACGTCACCGGAGAAACGCCACATGCCCTGGGCGGAGACGCCCGTCGCGATGCTGGCGGCGACGATGGTGAGGATGTCCTCGGCCGGACGGGGCGCGATGTGCCGCTGGTAGAAGCGGACCGCCAGGCGCTGGGTCGCGCGCAGCACGAAGTACGCCACGACCAGGAGGACGAGGGCGAACACGCCGATGATGACCGTGAGAACCGGCTGGTCCGATGCGAAGGCGGTGATTTGATCGATGGGGGGCATCAGTCACTGTCCGTCAGTCTCGATGTCCGACAGGATATCCAGCGATCATTCCAGAATGTCGGCGGCTTGTTCGTGAAACGGACGCTCACTCGCGTGACAGATGTGAACACAGTTGCGATGAAGGCGAGTAAAGATCACGGAGACCACCCGGGCCGGCCGGGCACCCGCCGGGCCGGCACATCACGCCTCGCCGTTCGCCGGGAAAGTCTCGTCGTTCGCCGGGAAATAGGGGTGGCAGGGGCCGGCTACGGGGCGAAAATGTCAGTCCCGGGAGAGACGATAGAAGGTGAACACGGGCCGAACTACCGACGGGGACGCGATCGAAGTTCCGCAGGACCTCCGCGCCTCCCGGGAAAGGATCACGTGATGACGACCCCGATGAACGTGTCCGACCTGGCACAGGTTCTCTTCGTCTCCACTCTGCAGGCTTCGGACCACCCCTCCCCGGACCAGGTGCGCATGATCATCGAAGGTCGGATCCGTGCCTGCCACGCCGATCTCTCCGATTGCGCCGCCCTCGTCGCCCAGGAGGCCGGAGACCATCCGGAGGCGTACGCGAGCCGGATGCGCTGGGCGCTGTGCGAGGCCGGCCGGGTCCGCCCGTCCCTCTCCTTGGCGACCTGACCACGACTCCTCTCCAACGACTTGACGACCTCACCACGACTCCTCCGCCACCTCACCATGCCGTGCCCGGACAGGCTGCTCGCCAGCGGCCGAGCGGCGTCGTAGCGTCGGAGGATGGACGCCAGAGACGAAGCGGGCACCCCGCGCATCCCCGAACCATCGCCCACCGGCGGCCGGCTGCCGGGCGCACCGGGGGAGACGAGGTCCGGTCGCGTTCGCGGGTCGCTCGGGGCCGACCACGCCCGCGTCCCCGAGCTGCTGGAGGCCACCCGCGCGTACGCGGTGCGCCTGCTCGGCGGGCTCGACGACCGGCCGGTGGCGCGGACGCCGGCGAGACCCGCGCCCGCGTCCCTGCCGGAGGCGGGGATCGGCCTGGAAGGGGCGCTGGAGGAGTTCGCGCGGCGGTGGGAGCCGGGCTTCGCGGCCGGCGCGGGCCCCCGCTACCTGGGCTTCGTCACGGGCGGCGTGACGCCCGCGGCGCTGGCGGGCGACTGGCTGACCGGCACCCTCGACCAGAACCCCACGTCGGGACTGGACTCGCTCGCCCCGGACCTCGAGCGGGAGACGGCCGCCTGGCTGCGCGACCTCTTCGGCCTGCCGCCCGAGCACGAGGGGACGTTCGTCAGCGGCGCGACCATGTCCACCTTCGCGGGCCTGGCGATCGCCAGGGAGTGGCTGGGCGAGCTGCGCGGCGTGTCGGTGGCCGAGGAGGGCGCGGCCGCGCTCGGGCCGGTGACGGTGCTGTCGGGAAGCCCGCACTCCAGCGTCGTCAAGTCGCTGTCCATGCTCGGGCTGGGACGGTCGGCGATCCGGCGGGTCGGCCTGCTGCCGGGGCGGGAGGCGGTGGACGTGGCCCGGCTCGCCGAGGAACTCGACCGGCTGGACGGCACGCCGGCGATCGTGGTCGCCAACTCCGGCACGGTGAACACCGTCGACTTCGACGACCTGCGCGCCATCGCGGCCCTGCGCGAGCACCACCCGTTCTGGCTGCACGTGGACGCCGCGTTCGGGGCATTCGCCGCGCTCTCCCCCGAGCACGCCCACCTCGTCGCGGGCCTCGGCGAGGCCGACTCGGTCTGCGTGGACCTGCACAAGTGGCTGAACGTGCCCTACGACAGCGCGATCCAGTTCACCCGCCGCCGCGACCTGCAGACCCGCGTCTTCCGGAACTCCGCCGCCTACCTCGGCCCGGTGGGCGACGACCCCGACTTCGTGCACCTGACCCCGGAGAACTCCCGGCGCCTGCGCGCGCTGCCGGCCTGGTTCACCCTGGCCGCGTACGGGCGCGAGGGGCACGCGGAGATCGTCCGGCGCGACGCCGCCCTCGCCGCCGGGCTCGGCGAGCGGATCGCCGCGATGCCCGGCTACCGGCTGCTCGCCCCCGTACGGCTCAACGTGGTCTGCTTCACCCTCGCCTCCTCCCCCACCCAGGCCCGGATCGGCGAGGTCGTCGACGCGATCACCGCGTCCGGCGAGGCCTTCCTCACGCCGACCGTCCACGAGGGGGTGCCCGCGCTGCGCGCCGCGTTCAGCAACTGGCGTACCACCGAGGCAGATGTGGAGCGGGTCGCGAAGGTCCTTCAGGAGGTCGTGTTCAGGCCGTGAACCCGATCCCCCTGGCTACGAGGATCGAACGGCTCCGGAGCGCGTGGTTTCCGCCTTCTGCCACGGTTCCGTTTCCCGTAGGGCAGGGGATCACGGCAGAAGGTGGATCCGGTTCGTGCCTTAGCTCATCTGAGCAGTCCAAGGACGGTGTGAAGGGCCTCGTCGACCTCTTCGATCTCGGCGGGATCCAGACGACCGGCGAAGTCGCCCAGACGGTGCGGGGTGACGGCCGTGGTCTGCTCGACCATGACCCGGCTCTGTTTGCCGAGCAGCTCGACTTCGGGCCTGAAGGGGGCGGGAGGTGCGCTGGCCGAGGTCGGTGCGATGAGAACGGTGGAGAGGTGGGAGAGGAAATCCGACTGGAGGATCACGGCGAAGCGCTCACCACGTTGCTCATGGGCCATCGCGTCACGAGGAGCGCGCAGCCGGTAGACGTCACCACGCACGCAGGTGCTTCGTGTCCTTCATGATCGCTTCGGCTTCGGCCCTGTCAGCGGGATCCTTCGCCAGCCTCTCGGCCGCGATCCGAGCCTCTTCCATTCGGTGGAGCCGTTGGGCGACGACAAGTGCTTCGCGAACCGCTTCGGTCACGGAACGGCCGTCGGCGGTCAGCTCGTGCAGAGCCTTTTCCGCTCTGGCGTCGAGGTCAACAGTCAGCATGGCCATATCTTCACTGTACGACGAGGCGTCTCACCGGCTTTCGATCGAATTCAGTGAACATTCGGCTACTTAACGTAACAGCAGTCAGATAAGTCGGACGGCAGGGCGGTCTCGTCCCGCGGGGATCACGCGGCAATGTGATCCCCGCGGGACAGGACCGCTAAGGAATCGTGTCCGCGCCGCCGACACCGGCGCCCGCGGACGGCGGGGTGGAGGAGGCGGATCCGGCCGAGTAGGAGTACGACGGCCGCGAGACGGCGCCGTCGGCGCGCAGCCAGTCGCTCATGGTGCTGCCGCTGCTCTGCGCCCGCCGGATCGTGGCGATGTCGTAGTGGTTGCTGCTCGCCCAGGTGAGGCTCGCGTTGCCGAAGTCCTCGGTGATCGTCTTGGCGCCCTTCACGTGGTTGCTCTCGGCGTAGATCCTGCCGTTCACGCCCAGGCCGATGAAGTAGTCGTCGACGTCCACGTAGTTGGCGAACACGTGGGCGTACCCGAACCGCACCCTCGGGTGGCGGGTGTTCGACCCGTCGAACCAGTTGTGGTGGTAGGTGACGTTCAGGTAGCCGGTGTCCTGGGAGCCGTTGCTGTCACTGTGGCCGAGCAACATCGACTTGTCCGTGCCGACATAACGGTTGTACGAGACCGTCACCAGGTCCGATCCGCGTTTGATGTCCACCGAGCCGTCTGCGGACGGGTGGAACGTGTTGTGGTCGATCCACACGTGGTGGGAGTAGCACTGCACGTTGACGGAGTCGTCCGGGGAGTTCCTGAACGACAGGTTCCGGATGATCACGTTCTGCACGTGGGTGAACCTGTCCCGCTCGGCGGGGTCGCAGAGGTCGCCGCCCCAGGCGACCTCCTCGGGGCCCCAGCCGTTGACGTCGAGCCCGAAACCGCTGATCGTCGCGTTCGTCCCGACGCCGATGACGGTCTTGTTCGACCCGACGTCCAGCATGTCCGCGCCGTTACCGGTGATCGTGCCCGACACCCGGACGATCCGGGGGGTGTCGTCGGCGACGGCCGCCGCCAGCTGCGCGTAGGTGCCGACGGTCACCGTCTGGCCGCCCGTGCCGCCGTTCGTGCCGCCGCGGCCGTACTTGTCGAGGGTCGCGAAACCCACCAGGCCGGCGGCGTT
>NZ_JBPXMB010000061.1:0-14716 GCF_051918945.1 Streptosporangium sp. LJ11 | reverse complement strand
CCGTATCTGCCGTTCGCCTGGAACGGGGTGTCGGTCCACGCGGTCGGCGCCACCACCCTGCGCGTCAGAGCGACCAGAAACGCCACCGCCAACGTCGGGAGCGTCGGCATCACGCTGAACATCGCCGACGGCAGCGGTGCACCCGTGGCCGACATCGAGGCGCTCACGCTTCGGGCCCTGTCCACGGCCGGCCTGGGCAACACCGCCGGCCAGAACCTGTACCGGCTCGAGTGGAGTGCGGCTCCGGCCGTTTCCGCCGCCGCGGAGGCGCCCGAGTGGGTGGTCGCCGATTCGCTGGACGGTGAGATCGCGGAGTGCGTGCTGGTCGAGGTTCCGGCCGGGGTGCACCAGGCGCTGGGCCTGGTGCGGGAGTGGCTGGCCGAGGAGCGGTTCGCCTCCTCGCGGCTGGTGCTCGTGACCCGGGGCGCGGTGGCGGTCGCCGAGGTCGAGGACGCGGACCCGGCGCAGGCCGCGGTCTGGGGTCTGGTGCGGGCGGCGCAGGCGGAACAGCCCGGCCGGTTCGTGCTGCTGGACGTGGAGGCCGGGCCGCTGGACCCGAGAACGGTCGGTCAGGCCCTCGCCTCGGGCGAGGCGCAGGTCGCGGTCCGGTCGGGCGCGCTGTGGTCGCCGCGCCTGGCACGCGCGGCCGTACCGGAGTGCGAGCGGCTGGAGTTCGGGCCGGAGTCCACGGTGCTGGTCACCGGCGGCACCGGCGGCCTGGGCGCGCTGGTGGCCAGACACCTGGCCGCCACCTACCAGGTCAAGCATCTGCTGCTGGCCAGCCGGCGCGGCGAGCAGGCCCCGGGCGTCACCGACCTGGTGGCCGAGCTGACCGAGCTCGGCGCCACGGTCACGGTCGCGGCCTGCGACGTCGGTGACCGGGACGCGCTGGAGCAGCTGATCGCGGCCATCCCCGTCCAGCACCCGCTGAGCGGCGTGGTGCACGCGGCCGGCGTCCTCGACGACGGCGTGATCACCGCGCTCACCCCCGAGCGGCTGGAGCGGGTCATGCGGCCCAAGGCCGGCGCGGCCTGGCACCTGCACGAACTTACCCGGCATCTCGACCTGTCCGCGTTCGTCCTCTTCTCCTCCCTCTCCGGGGTGCTCGGCGGGGCCGGCCAGAGCAACTACGCCGCGGCCAACGCCTTCCTCGACGCCCTGGCCGAGCACCGCAGGTCACAGGGACTGGCGGGCACCTCGCTGGCCTGGGGCCTGTGGGAGAGCGGGGGCATGGCGGACGACCTCACCGAGGCCGACATACGCCGCATGGAGCGCATGGGCCTGAAGCCGTTGCCGGTGGCGGACGGGCTGGCCCTGTTCGACGCCGGCCTGAACCACGACCTCCCGGCGCTGGTCGCCGCCCGGTTCGTCCAGGCCAGAACCACGGCCCGTACGGCGATGCCCCGGGCGGGCGCCCTGCACGGGCTCACCGAACGGCTGGCCGCGATGGAGCCCGCGGAGCGCCAGGCGGCACTGTCGGACCTCGTCCGCGGCCAGGCGGCCATGGTCCTCGGCTTCGCCGACGCCTCGGCGATCGAGCCCCAGCGCCAGTTCCAGGACCTGGGCTTCGACTCCCTCACCGCGGTCGAGTTCAGGAACAGGCTCAGCACCGTCACCGGGCTCCGGCTGCCGGCCACGCTGGTCTTCGACTATCCCACCTCGATCGAGCTGATCGAGTATCTGGTGGACCACTTCGACGGGGCGGAGGACGAGGAGGCGCAGACCCTGCGGCTCTTCGCCGAGATCGAAAAGATCGAGAACACCGTGACCGGGCTGGCGGAGGAGAGCGTCGCCCGCAACCGGCTGGTCGCCCGCCTCAAGGACTTCCTGACGGGCCTCAACGGCTTCGGCGCGGCCGACCAATTCGAGACGGCCACCGACGACGAGATGTTCGCCTTCATCGACAACGAGCTTGAAGTCTCCTGACCTGTGCGCTTCTGCTGAGAAGGAATACCCGAGATGGCAAACGAAGACAAGCTCAGGGACTACCTGAAGCGGGTTACAGCCGACCTCCAGCAAACTCGTCGGCAGCTGCACGAGATCGAGGGCCGCGACCACGAGCCCATCGCGATCATCGGCATGAGCTGCCGCTACCCGGGCGGGGCCACCTCGCCCGAGGAGCTGTGGCAGCTGGTCGCCGAGGGCGGTGACGGGATCTCCGAGTTCCCCGCCGACCGCGGCTGGCGCGAGGACCTCTACCACCCCGACCCGGACAACCCGGGCACGACCACTTCCAGGCACGGCGGTTTCCTCTACGACGCCGCCGAGTTCGACGCGGGATTCTTCTCCATCTCCCCGCGCGAGGCCATAGGGACCGACCCGCAGCAGCGGCTGTTCCTGGAGACGTGCTGGGAGACCTTCGAGCACGCGGGCATCGACCCGGTGTCGGTCCGCGGCAGCCGTACCGGGGTCTACGCCGGGGTCATGTACCACGACTACTTCCGCGCGGAGGCGCTCGGCAGTGTCACCTCGGGCCGGGTCGCCTACGCCCTGGACCTGGAGGGCCCGGCCGTCTCCGTCGACACGGCGTGCTCCTCGTCGCTGGTCGCGCTGCACCTGGCGGTGCACGCCCTGCGCAGGGGCGAGTGCTCGCTGGCACTGGCCGGCGGCGTCACGGTGATGGCGACCCCGAACACGTTCATCGAGTTCTCCCAGCAGCGGGGCCTGGCCAGCGACGGCAGGTGCAAGTCGTTCGCCGGCGCGGCCAACGGCACCGGCTGGGGCGAGGGCGTGGGCGTGCTGCTGCTCGAACGCCTCTCGGACGCCACGGCGAACGGGCACAACGTGCTCGCGGTCATCCGTGGCAGCGCGGTCAACCAGGACGGCGCCAGCAACGGGCTGTCGGCCCCGAACGGTCCCTCCCAGGTCCGGGTGATCAGGGAGGCGCTGGCCGACGCCGGCCTGTCGCCCTCACAGGTCGACGCGGTGGAGGGCCACGGGACCGGCACCACCCTGGGCGACCCCATCGAGGCGCAGGCGCTCATCACCGCCTACGGCCAGGACCGGGCCCCCGGCAGGCCGCTCTGGCTGGGCTCGCTGAAGTCGAACATCGGTCACACCCAGGCCGCCGCCGGCGTCGGCGGCGTCATCAAGATGGTGATGGCCCTGCGGAACGGCGTGCTGCCTCAGACGCTGCACGTGGACGAGCCGACCGAGCACGTGGACTGGTCGGCCGGCGCCGTGGAGCTGCTCACCGAGGCCCGTCCCTGGAAGCGTCACGACGCGCCGCGCCGGGCGGCCGTCTCGGCCTTCGGGTTCAGCGGCACCAACGCCCACATGATCATCGAGGAGACGCCCGTCCAGCCCGACGAGGCCGAGCCGGAGAGGCTGCCGCTCCCGCTGGTGCCCTGGGTGGTCTCCGCCAAGGACGAGCAGGCGCTCGCGGCGCAGGCCGGCCGGCTCCACACGTGGGCGGTCGCGCACGACGACCTGCCGATCGAGGACATCGGCTGGTCCCTGGCGACCGGCCGGGCCGTGCTGGACCGGCGCGCGGTGGTCGTCGGAGCGGACCGGGCCGAGCTCCTGGCCGGGCTCCAGGCCCTCGCGGAGAACGCGGCCCTGCCGGGAACCGTCACGGGAACCGGGACGGGCGGGCAGCTCGCCTTCCTGTTCGCGGGCCAGGGCAGCCAGCGGGTGGGCATGGGGGCGTCCCTCTCGGCGGCGTTCCCGGTGTTCGCCGACGCGCTGGAGGAGGTCTGCAAGGTCCTGGACCCGATGCTGCCGCACCCGGTGCGCGAGGCGATGTTCTCCGGTCCGGAAGAGGTGCTGGCCGAGACGGGGATGACCCAGCCGGCGCTGTTCGCCTTCGAGGTCGCCCTGTACCGGCTTCTCACCTCGCTCGGCGTCACCCCGGAGGTGCTGGTCGGCCACTCGGTCGGGGAGATCGCCGCCGCCCACGTGGCCGGGGTGCTCTCGCTGCCCGACGCCTGCACGCTGGTCTCCGAGCGGGCGCGGCTCATGCAGGCGCTTCCGGCAGGTGGGGCGATGCTGGCGATCGCCGCCCCCGAGGCCGAGGTGCTGCCGCTGCTGGAGGGGCGCGACGTCGGCATCGCGGCGGTCAACGGCCCGGAGGCCGTGGTGATCTCCGGCGGTGAGGCCGCGATAGAGGAGATCGCCTCCCTGGTGAACGCCCGCACCCGCAGGCTTCGCGTCTCGCACGCCTTCCACTCTCCGCTGATCGAGCCGATGCTGGCCGAGTTCCGCCAGGTCGCCCGGTCGCTGACCTACCACGAGCCGACGGTGCCGATCATCTCCGACGTCACCGGCAGGCGCGCCCAGGCGGGACAGCTGACCGACCCCGGCTACTGGGTGGACCACGTACGGCAGGCGGTCCGCTTCTCCGACGCCGTCACCACCGCCCGCACCGGCGGCGCCACGGTGTTCGTCGAGATCGGCCCCGACGCCGTCCTGACCAGCCTGGCCAGGCAGATCCTCGACGGCGACGACGCCGTCGCCTTCGTGCCGACCGCGCGCAAGGACCGCGACGAGGCGCGAGCCTTCGTCGAGGCCCTCGGCCACCTGCACGGCAGGGGCGTCGTCGTCGGCTGGGACGCCTACTTCGCCGACGCCTGCCCCCGGCGCGTCGACCTGCCCACCTACGCCTTCCAGCGCAAGCGCTTCTGGTTCATGCCGGGAAGCGCCGCGCCCGAGCAGGCGGCCGACGCCGTCGACCCCGAGTTCTGGTCGGCCGTGGAGCGCGAGGACGTGGCCGCGCTCGCCGCGACGCTGAACATCGAGGACGGCTCGCCGCTGGCCGCGGTGCTGCCCGCGCTGTCGTCCTGGCGGCGCAGCAGGCGCGAGCAGGGCGTGCTGGACTCGTGGCGCTACCACGTGACGTGGGAACCCGTCACCCTGCCGGACGCCAGGCCCTCCGCGCTGTCCGGCACCTGGCTGATCGCGGTCCCGGCGGCGCGTGCCGCCGACGCCTCGGTGCTCTCCGTCGCCGAGGCCCTCGAGCGGCACGGAGCCAGGACCGAAGTGATCGGGCTGGGCGACGACTTCGGCGGCGAGACGCTGCCGTACGGCGACATCGCGCCCGCGGGCGTCCTCTCCCTGCACTGCGACCTGGCCCTGACCCTCTCGCTGATTCAGGCCACGGACGGCCTGAACGCGCCGCTGTGGATCGGCACCGACGGCGGCGAGAGCGTGAGCCGCGTCGACTTCGTCCGCGACCCCGAGCAGGGGGCGGTGGCCGGCCTGGGCCGCGTGCTCGCCCTGGAGCACCCCGGCCGGCCGGGCGGCACCGTCGACCTGCCGGAGACCCTCGACACGCGCGTCCTCAACCGCCTGGTGAGCGTGCTCGCCGGAGCCGGGGAGGAGGACCAGCTGGCCGTCCGCGCCTCCGGGATCTTCACCAGGAGGCTGACCAGGGCGCCCAGGCGGCGGACGGGCCCGGCCGGACGCTGGCAGGCGCGCGGCACCGCCCTGATCACCGGAGGCACCGGCGGCCTGGGCGCGCACGTGGCGCGCCGGCTCGCCCGCGGCGGCGTCGAGCACCTGCTCCTCACCAGCAGGCGCGGCGCGGACGCCCCCGGCGTCACGGAGCTCGTGGCCGAACTCGAAGGGCTGGGCGCGCGGGTCACGGTCGCCAAATGCGACGTGGCCGACCGCGCCGCGCTCGCCGCCCTGGTCGGCGAGGTCGAGGCGGGCGGCGACACCATCCGGTCGGTCTTCCACACCGCGGGTGTCCCGCACATCCAGCCGTTACTCGACCTCGGCCGCGACGAGCTGGCCGAGGCCACCCAGGCCAAGATCACCGGCGCGGCCCACCTGGACGAGCTCTTCGCCGGCCCGCTCGACGCCTTCGTGCTGTTCTCCTCCGGTGCCGGTGTCTGGGGCGGCTCCCACAACGGGGCCTACGCCGCGGGCAACGCGTTCCTCGACGCGCTCGCCGCCCACCGCCGCGCCCGAGGCCTTCCCGGGACGGCGATCGCCTGGGGCTTCTGGGACGCCGCGGGCGGCGGGATGACCACGCTGCTCGGCGAGGACGACGCCCGCAGAAGCGGCGTCCGCTACATGGACCCGCTCACGGCCGTCGAGGGACTCTGGCAGGTACTGGACGACGACGAGACCACCCTGGTGATCGCGGACATCGACTGGCCGCGTTTCGCCCCGCTCTTCGCCATCGCCCGCAGGCGCCCCCTGCTGGAGGGCGTCCCCGAGGCCGTCGCGGTGCTCGAGACCGGCGGCGAGACCGGCGCGGGCGCCGGGGAGGTGTCCGAGCTGGGCGCCCAGCTGGTCCGGCTCAGCCCGCAGGACCAGACCCGCCTCCTGGTGGCCCAGGTCCGCAAGGAGGTGGCGGGCGTGCTCGGCTACGCGGACCCGTCAGAGGTCGGCGTCGACCGGGCCTTCCGCGACCTCGGCTTCGACTCCGTCACGGCCGTCGAGCTGCGCGGCAAGCTCAACCTCGCCTTGGGCATCCGCCTGCCGGCCACCGTGGTCTTCGACTACCCGAACGTGAAGGCGCTCGCGGAGCTGGCCAGGACCGAGATCCTGGGCGTGCAGGAGGACGTCGCGACCGCCGGGAGGGATCGCGGCGACGTGTCCGACGACCCGATCGTGATCGTCGGGATGAGCTGCCGCACCCCGGGCGGGGTGAACGGCCCCGACGACCTCTGGCGGCTGGTCGCCGAGGGCGAGGACGCCATCTCCCGGCTGCCCGACAACCGGGGCTGGGACGTCGAGGGGATCTACGACCCGGACCCGGAGGCGGTCTTCGCCTCGTACACGCAGGACGGCGGTTTCGTGCTCGGCGCGGGCGAGTTCGACCCCGAGTTCTTCGGGATCTCGCCGCGTGAGGCCCTCGCGATGGACCCGCAGCAGCGGCTGCTGCTCGAAGCCTCCTGGGAGGCGATCGAGCACGGCCGCATCGACCCCGGCTCGCTGCGCGGCAGCCGGACCGGCGTGTTCGTGGGCGCGGCCTACGAGGAGTACGGCCGCCACTCCGACCAGGTGCCGCTGGAGTCCATCGGGCACCTGGTCACCGGCACGCTGAGCAGCATCGCCTCCGGTCGCGTCGCGTACGCGATGGGGCTCGAGGGGCCCGCGGTCACGGTCGACACGGCGTGCTCGTCGTCGCTGGTGGCGCTGCACCTGGCGGTGCAGGCGCTGCGCAACGGCGACTGCGACCTGGCCCTGGCGGGTGGTGTCACGGTGATGTGCACCCCGCTCGGCTTCATCGGCTTCAGCCTGCAGGGCGCGCTCGCCAGGGACGGCCGGTGCAAGTCCTTCGCCGGCTCGGCGGACGGCTTCGGACTGTCGGAGGGCGTCGGCATGCTCCTGGTCGAGCGGCTGTCGGACGCGCGCCGCAACGGCCACCCGGTCCTGGCGGTGATCCGCGGGTCGGCGATCAACCAGGACGGCGCGAGCAACGGCCTGACCGCGCCGAACGGTCCCTCGCAGCAGCGGGTGATCCGCCAGGCGCTGGCCAACGCGGGCCTGTCGCCGGCGGACGTGGACGCGGTCGAGGCGCACGGCACGGGCACCACCCTCGGCGACCCGATCGAGGCGCAGGCGCTGCTCGCCACGTACGGTCAGGACCGGCCCGAGGACCGGCCGCTGTGGCTCGGCTCGGTGAAGTCGAACATCGGCCACACCCAGTCGGCGGCCGGCGTGGCCGGGGTCATCAAGATGGTGATGGCCCTGCGGCACGGCGTGCTGCCGAAGACGCTGCACGTGGACGAGCCGAGCCCGCACGTGGACTGGTCGGCCGGCAGCGTGGAACTGCTGACCGAGGCCGTCACCTGGCCGGACAGCGGGCGCGAGCGCCGCGCCGCCGTCTCGTCGTTCGGCATCAGCGGCACGAACGCGCACGTGGTGCTGGAGGAGGCCCCCGCCCAGAAGGACGAGGCGCAGGCGCCCTCTGAGCTGCCCGCGCTTCCCGCGGTGCCGTGGGTGCTGTCGGGGCGGAACGCCCAGGCCCTGCGCGACCAGGCCGGACGGCTGGCGCGGGCGGTCGCCGGATCCGAGGCGCGCCCGGAGGACGTGGCCCACTCGCTGGCCGTCTCCAGGTCCGCGTTCGACCACCGCGCGGTGGTCGTGGGCACGGACCGCGACGAACTGCTCGCCGGGCTGCACGGGCTCGCGGACGGCGCCGCCGTCACCGGGGTGGTCGAGGGCACACCAGGCTCGGGCGGCAAGACGGTGTTCGTCTTCCCGGGCCAGGGGTCGCAGTGGCCGGGGATGGGTGTCGAGCTGCTGGACTCCTCCGCGGTGTTCGCGGCGCGGATGGCGGAGTGCGAGGCGGCGCTGTCGGAGTTCGTGGACTGGTCGCTGACCGGGGTGCTGCGGGCCGAGGAAGGCCAGCCGGGCTTCGACCGGGTGGACGTGGTCCAGCCGGTGCTGTGGGCGATGATGGTCTCGCTCGCCCAGCTGTGGCAGTCACTCGGGGTCGAGCCGACGGCGGTGGTGGGCCACTCCCAGGGAGAGATCGCCGCCGCGGTGGTCGCCGGCGTGTTGTCGCTGGAGGACGGCGCCCGGGTGGTGGCGTTGCGCAGCCGGGCGATCGTGGCGCTGGCCGGCCGGGGCGGGATGGTCTCCGTCGCGCTGCCGTCGGCCGAGGCGGCCGAGCGGCTGGACCGCTGGGACGACCGGGTGTCGATCGCCGCGATCAACGGCCCGGCCTCCACGGTGGTCTCCGGTGACGTGGACGCGCTGGAGGAGCTGCTCGCCGACTGCGAGGCGGCCGGGGTGCGGGCCAAGCGGATCGAGGTGGACTACGCCTCGCACTCGGCGCATGTCACCGCGATCGAGGACGAGCTCGCCACGCTGCTGGCGCCGGTCGCGCCGCGTACCGGCCACACGCCGTTCTTCTCCACCGTGACCGCCGGCTGGATCGAAGGCGCCGAGCTCGACGCCGGGTACTGGTACACCAACCTGCGCCGACCGGTCCAGCTGGAGCCGTCGGTGCGCGCGCTGATGGAGCAGGGACACGGCGTGTTCGTGGAGTGCAGCGCCCACCCCGTGCTGACCATGGCCGTCCAGGAGACGGCCGACGCGGCCGACCACGACGTCACGGCCATCGGCACCCTGCGGCGCAACGAGGGCGGCCAGCGCCGGATGTGGTCCAGCGCGGCCGAGCTGTGGGTGCGCGGCGGCGACGTCGACTGGGAGCGGGCCATCGCCCCCGCCCGGCCGAGCGTCGTCGACCTGCCCACCTACGCCTTCCAGCACCAGCACTTCTGGCTCGAGGAGCGCACCGCCACCGCCGGTGACGTCGGCGCCGCGGGCCTGGGCGCGGCGGGCCACCCCATGCTCGGCGCGGCCGTGTCACTGGCCGGCGCGGAGGGCGTCCTGCTCACCGGCAGGCTCTCGCTGAGGACGCACCCGTGGCTCGCCGACCACGCGGTCAACGGGCAGGCGATCCTGCCGGGAACCTCCTTCGTCGAGCTCGCGCTGCGCGCCGGTGACGAGGTCGGCTGCGACCTCGTCGACGAGCTCACCATCCAGGCGCCGCTCACCCTGCCGGAGCGGGGCGCGGTCCAGCTGCAGCTCGCCGTCGGCGCGCCCGACGACGAGGGACGGCGCACGCTCGCCGTCCACGCGCGGCCCGACCGCGGGCTGTCCGACGACCCGTGGACCTGCCACGCCGTCGGCGTCCTCGCGACCGGCGCCGCGCAGCGACCGGTCCAGGACACCGCCGCCTGGCCGCCCGAGGGCGCCGAGGCCATCGACGTGTCCGGCATGTACGGCTGGCTGGCCGAGGCCGGTCTCGGCTACGGCCCCACCTTCCAGGGACTGCACGCCGTCTGGCAGCGTGGCGAGGAGGTCTTCGCCGAGGTTGCCCTGCCGGAGGGCACCGACACCGGCGGGTTCGGCCTCCACCCCGCGCTCCTCGACGCGGCGCTGCACTCGATCGCGCTGCACGCGACCGGCGCGCAGGCCGGGCCGCAGATGCCGTTCGCCTGGACCGGCGTGCGGCTGCACGCCACCGGGGCCACCTCGATCCGCGCCCGGCTGTCGATCCGGGAGGCCGGCCGCGTGGCGCTCACCGTCACCGACCAGGCGGGCGCCCCGGTCGCCGACGTGGCGGCCCTGCTGCTGCGCCCGCTGCCCGCCGCGGGCACCGTCCCGGCCGCCGGTACGGCACGCGACTCGCTCTACGCCCTCGACTGGGCGCCCACCCCGGCCGGAGAGGCGCCGGCCGGGCAGCGGTGGGCCGTCGTCGGCGACGCGACCGGCCTGTCCCGCGCCGGGATCGACGCCGCGCGGCACGACAGCCTGGCCGCGCTCCTCGCGACGGAGCAGGTGCCCGACCTGGTGTGCGTGTCGCTGGACGGCGGCCCCGCGGGCGCGCTGGCCGCGGCCGTCGCCGACCGTACCTGCGAGGTGCTCGACCTGCTGCGGACCTGGCTGGCCGAGGAGCGCTTCCCGTCCTCGCGGCTGGTCCTCATCACCCACGGCGCCGTCGCCGCGACCGGCCACGACGAGGTCGCGGACCTGCGCAACGCCGCCGTCTGGGGGCTGGCCAGGTCGGCGCAGTCGGAGAACCCGGACCGGCTGATCCTGCTCGACCTGGACGGCCACCCGGACTCCTACCGGGCGCTGCCGGCCGTACTGGCCGGCGGGGAGAACCAGCTCGCGCTCCGCGAGGGGACGGCGTACACGCCCAGGCTGGCCCGCGCCGGATCCGGGCGCGGCACCGCGCTGGTCCCGCCCGCCGGGACCGGCAACTGGCGGCTGGACGTGAACGGCCGCGGCACGGTCGACAACCTGACGCTGCTGCCGGCGGACAACCCGCCCCTGGCCCCCGGCGAGGTCAGGATCGCCACCCGGGCGATGGGGCTGAACTTCCGCGACGTGCTGATCGCCCTGGACATGTACCCCGGCGACGCCCCCATGGGCGGGGAGGGCGCGGGCGTCGTCACCGAGGTCGCCGACGACGTCACCACGCTCGCGGCGGGCGACCGGGTGATGGGCATCGTCGACGGTTTCGCCCGGCTGGCCGTCGCCGACCACCGGCTGCTCGTCCGCATCCCCGACGGGTGGACGTTCACCGAGGCGGCGTCCGTGCCGATCGCCTTCGTCACCGCCTACCACGCGCTCGTGGACCTGGCCGGCCTCCGCGCCGGCGAGTCGCTGCTGGTGCACGCCGCCGCCGGCGGCGTCGGGACGGCCGCCGTGCAGCTCGCCCACCACCTGGGGGCCGAGGTCTACGGCACCGCCAGCGAGGGCAAGTGGGACGCGGTGCACGCGCTGGGCGTGCCCCGCGAGCGGATCGCCTCCTCGCGGACGCTGGAGTTCGCGCGGGCCTTCGGCTCCGGGGTGGACGTGGTGCTCAACTCCCTCGCCGGGGAGTTCGTCGACGCCTCGCTCGGGCTGCTGCGCCCCGGCGGGCGGTTCATCGAGATGGGCAAGACGGACGTGCGGGACCCGGCCGCGATGCTCCCCGCGCGTTACCAGGACTTCGACCTCACCCGGCTCGACACGGCGCGCACCGGCGAGATCCTCGCCACGGTCGTCGCGCTGTTCGCGGAGGGCGCGCTCCGGCTGCCGCCGATCCGCGACTGGGACGTCCGCCGGGCCGGTGACGCGTTCCGGCACGTCGCCCAGGCCCGCCACATCGGCAAGGTCGTGCTGACGATGCCGGCCGAGCTCGACGGCGAGGGCACCGTGCTCGTCGTCGGCGGCACCGGCGCGCTCGGCGCGCTCGCGGCCAGGCGGCTGGTCACCGAGCACGGCGTGCGGCACCTGGTCCTGGCCGGCCGCCGCGGCCCCGAGGCCGCGGGCGCCGCCGCGCTGGAGGAGGAGCTGACCGGGCTGGGCGCCACCGTACGGATCGTCGCGTGCGACGCGGCCGACCGGGACGCCCTGGCGGCGCTGCTCGCGGAGATCCCCGCCGAGCACCCGCTGACCGGCGTCCTCAGCACGGCGGGCGTGCTGGACGACGGGATGATCTCCTCGCTCACCCCGGAGCGCGTCGAGGCCGTGCTGCGGCCGAAGGTCACCGCGGCCGTCAACCTGCACGAGCTCACCGCCGGGCTCGACCTGGCACGGTTCGTGCTGTACTCGGGCGCGGCCGGCGTGTTCGGCAGCCCCGGCCAGGGCAACTACGCGGCGGCCAACGCCTTCCTGGACGCGCTCGCCCAGCACCGCCGGGCACGCGGGCAGGCGGCGACGTCGCTGGCCTGGGGCCTGTGGTCGCCGCGGAGCGGCAGCGGGATGACCGGCCACCTGGACGAGGCCGACATCGGCAGGCTGAACAGGTCCGGGATGGGCGCGCTCGACCTGGACCAGGGCCTCGACCTGTTCGACCTGGCCATGGGCGCGGACCAGGCGGCACTCGTGCCCATGCGGCTCGATCTCGCCACGCTGCGCGCGGGCGCGGCGGCCGGCTTCGGGCACCCGCTGCTGCGCGGCCTGGTGCGGACCACGGCCCGCCGCGTCGTGGCGGCCGAGTCGCAGGAGGCCGAGTCCCTCACCGACCGGCTGGCGGCCCTTCCCGAGGCCGACCGGACGCCGATGCTGCTGGACCTGGTGCGGAGCCACGTGGCCGCGGTGCTCGGCTTCGCCGGGTCCGAGGTGGTGGAGCCCGGCCGGGCGTTCAAGGAGATCGGCTTCGACTCGCTGACCGCGGTGGAGCTGCGCAACCGCCTCAAGACCGCCACCGGGCTGCGGCTCCCCGCCTCGCTGGTCTTCGACTACCCCAACCCCGCCGCGCTGGCCGGGCACCTGCTGGAGGAGATCGCGCCACCGGCGCACAGCGCGGACCAGCAGATCCTGGCCGAACTCGACCGGATCGAGGCCAGGCTGGCCGTCGTCGCGGCCGAGTGCGCGACCTCCGAGGACATCACGGCCCGGCTGGAGCAGCTGCTCTTCTCCTGGAAGGAGAGACGGCCGGACTCCGGACCGGCGGAGGAGGACGTGGCGGGCCGGCTGGCCGACGCGACGGCGGACGAGATTCTCAACTTCATCGACAACGAGCTCGGCATCTCCTGAGCAGGCGTAGTAGCGAGAGAGGAAGGCAGATGGCAACAGAAGCACAGCTCGTCGAGTACCTGAAGCGAGTGACGACCGAGCTTCACGACAGCAAGAAGCGCCTGCACGCGGCCGAGGAGAAGGACCACGAGCCCATCGCCATCGTCGGCATCGGATGCCGCTACCCGGGAGAGGTCGAGAGCCCGGAGGACCTGTGGCGGGTCGTGGCCGACAGGACCGACGCCATCTCGAACTTCCCCGAGGGGCGCGGCTGGGACCTGGAGACGCTCTACAACCCCGACCCCGACGCGTTCGGCACCTCGTACGTCGCCGAGGGCGGGTTCGTGCACGACATCACCGAGTTCGACCCCGGCTTCTTCGGGATCAGCCCGCGTGAGGCCGTCGCGATGGACCCGCAGCAGCGGCTGCTGCTGGAGACCTCGTGGGAGGCGATCGAGCGGGCCGGCATCGACCCGGCCACCCTGCACGGCAGCAGGACCGGCGTGTTCGTGGGCGCCAACAGCCCCGAGTTCCTCACGATGATGACGCAGGCGCCGCCGGAGCTGCAGGGCTACATGATGACCGGCGTCGCCACCAGCGTGGTCTCCGGCCGCATCTCCTACACCCTGGGACTGGAGGGCCCGGCCGTCACCATCGACACCGCCTGCTCGTCGTCCCTGGTCGCGCTCCATCTCGCGGTGCGCGCGCTGCGCAACGGTGACTGCACGATGGCGCTGGCCGGAGCGGTGACCGTGCTGGCGACCCCCGGCACGTTCGTCGGCTTCAGCCGGGTGCGCGCGCTGGCCAGGGACGGGCGTTCCAAGGCGTTCTCCAACGCCGCCGACGGCATGGCGCTCGCCGAGGGCGCCGGCGTGCTCCTGGTCGAGCGGCTGTCGGACGCGCGCCGCAACGGCCACCCGGTCCTGGCGGTGATCCGCGGGTCGGCGATCAACCAGGACGGCGCGAGCAACGGGCTGACCGCGCCGAACGGTCCCTCGCAGCAGCGGGTGATCCGCCAAGCGCTGGCCGACGCCAGGCTCGCGCCCGTCCAGGTCGACGTCGTCGAGGCGCACGGCACGGGTACCGCGCTCGGCGACCCGATCGAGGCGCAGGCCATCCTGGCCACGTACGGCCAGGACCGGCCCGAGGACCGGCCGCTGTGGCTCGGCTCGGTGAAGTCGAACATCGGCCACGCCCAGGCCGCCGCGGGCGCCGCCGGGGTCATCAAGATGGTGATGGCCCTGCGCAACGGCGTCATGCCCGCCACCCTGCACGCCGAGGAGCCCTCCGAGCAGATCGACTGGACGGCGGGCGACGTGGAGCTCCTGAAGGAGGCCCGTCCCTGGCCGGCCGGCGCGGAACCGCGCAGGGCGGGCGTGTCCTCGTTCGGCATGAGCGGCACCAACGCGCACGTGATCATCGAGGAGGCCCCCGCCCAGGAGGCGGTCGAGGCCGAGGCGCCCGCCGAGGTGCCGGTGGCGCCGTGGGTGCTGTCGGCGAAGACGAGCGAGGCGCTCCGGGCACAGGCCGGGCGGCTGGCGGCGTGGACGGCCGAGCGCGGCGAGCTGGGTCTGGCCGACGTGGCGCACTCGCTGGCGGTGTCGCGGTCGGCCTTCGAGCGCCGGGCCGTGGTGGTGGGGGACCGGGCCGAGCTGACGGCGACCCTGGAGCGGTTCGCCTCCGGCACGGTGTCGGGCGCCGTCGAGGGAGCGGCGGGAACCACGGGTAAGACGGTGTTCGTCTTTCCCGGTCAGGGGTCGCAGTGGCTGGGGATGGGGGTTGAGCTGCTGGAGTCGTCGGC
>NZ_JBPXMB010000060.1:0-15032 GCF_051918945.1 Streptosporangium sp. LJ11 | reverse complement strand
ACTCCACTCTGTGGTGAGGGATGTCCTCGTAGATCGACTTCACAACGGACACTACCTACGGTGATCGCTCAATTACGATAGGCGCCTATGTGATCTCCGTGTCACACCTCGGGCCTGCTTGCAGCCGCCGGAGGTTCCCGACAACCGGCCGGTGCCCACAACTCGAGCCCTGCGGCCAAGGGCCCTGCCTCCCCGCACCGAGCGCCTACCGGGTGATCTCAACGATTCCTTACCGTGCTCCTTGCCGGAGCTTTGGGAGTCCTGGGCCTTGAACGCCTCGATCGACGCCACCGACTGATCAGATGCACCACGACATCAATTGATCAACGCCTGGCCGGGTGCCGCGGGAGGGAGGCGTCAGAGCCGGGTGAGGCGGACGGCGTCGGCGACGACGAGTCCCGTGCCGGAGGTCCAGCGGCTGACGCCGACGGCGTTGTACGTCCCGGCCTTCAGGGGGAACGTCCCGATGCTTCGCCAGGCGCCGCCGCCGGCGCGCTGGTCGACGTAGATCGTCCTGCTCCCGGCGGAGGTGGCGACGATGTACGGGGCTGAGCTGTTGTGGCCGGGGGCGGCCGGGTACCAGACCTCGACCTGGTAGGTGGCCGCGGCGGGGACGGCGAACCGGTACCAGGCGACGTCGCTGGAGGTCACCGGCCTGGCCTGGCGGTGGTCGGGGCCGTGTCGCCCGGCCGCCTGGGCGGAGGCGGTCCAGTTCGCGCTCGCGGTGAACGCGCCGGAGGTGGAGTTGTCGGCGGTCGCCGACCAGGGAGCGGTGCTCCCGGTGACGTACCGCATGTACTTGGCCCAGTCCCAGTGGGAGCCCGGGTCGGTGTGCGTGGCGCCGGGGACCTGGTTGTGCCCGATGATGTGCGAGCGGTTCTTGGGGATGCCGTACTTGTCGCAGAGGGCGCGGGTCAGGGCCGCCGAGGCGCGGTACATCGCGTCGGTGAACCAGGAGGCCTTGTTGACGAACCCCTCGTGCTCGATCCCGATCGACCTGGTGTTGTAGGACCGGTTCCCGGCGTGCCAGGCGACGTCCTTGTCGCGGACCATCTGGGTGACGTCGCCGTCGGAGGAGCGGACGACGTAGTGCGCGGAGACCTTCGCACCGGGGTTCTGGAACCAGGAGAGCGTGCCCGCGTACGCCCCCTGGGTCACGTGGACGACGATCCGGTCGATCTTGGAGCTTCCCGGCCTGCTCGCGGTGGTCCGGTTGCCGGCGTGGGCGGCCACCCAGCTCGCGGCCGGGTAGTCCGGGCTCGGGGCCTTGGCGGCCAGTTCCCGCACGCCCTCGTAGACGCCGCGGTCGGCCTGCAGTTCTACGGGCGTGACGGTGACGACCTCGCCGTCCGCGGCGGTGGCCCGGACGCCCTTGCCGAGGAGGTCGTAGACGGTGTCGGCGTACAGCCTGGCCGTCTCGGAGCTGGAGGCGTTGCCGTACCTGGCCACGGCCGGGTACCACCGCCCGGCGTCCTTCCTGGCGGTCGCGTCGAGGCCGAGCGCGTCGGCGTGGGAGCGCAGCACCGCGGCGCCGCCGAGGATGTTGGCCGCGTCGTCGGTCTTCAGCGTCGCCGCCGGCCGGCCGGTCAGCTGGGCCGCGCGTTCCAGGGCGCGCACGGCGGGGTTGCTGACCAGGTGCATGACCCCGTACCCGCCGCTCGCGCTCGGCTCGCCGTCGTGCCCGTCGAGGTGCGTCTCCGCGTACGCGAGCGCCACGAGCAGGTCGCGCGGCACGTCGTACGCGGCGGAGGCGCGAGCGAAGGCGTCCGCCAGGGGGCCCGCCGACCGGGCGCCCGCCGCCTGAGCGGGCACGAGCAGCAGTGCGGCGAGAACGGCGGACAGGATCGCGGCTGACCGGCGGTGCGAGCGCGGCCGTGCGTTCTGCACGGAGCCTCCTCGGGAATCGGGGTCCGGGTCCCATCCGGACACCGGCTGATTCGGCACCGTAAAGCAGAAACACGACAAGTGTAAATAATTAACACTTCTTTGTTTGTTTCAGACAAATTCCCCCTTTAGTCTGATAGCCCGTTATGTGCGCAGGTGGGCGGGGGTCTCAGTGGACCGCCAGCCGGGTCGCCTCGTCCTTGGAGATCGTGTACGAGGCCGCGCAGAAGGTGCACTGCATTCCGTATCTCGTCCGTACCGGGAACAGCGGGATGAAGAACAGGCTGAACTTGGTGACCCGTCGCGACAGCACCTGCGCCGCCGTGTTGCCGCAGTTGCGGCAGGTGAGGGGCACGACCCCGAGCCGATGGGCCACCGTACGCAGACCGAAGATGAGCATTACCCAGACATACCCGGTACGGGCCCGCTACTCCTCGCGTTTTGTCATCCCTTGTCCGCGCCCTCGTTGGCGCCGCGGATGAAGTAGCGCTGGAAGATCACGAAGATGATCGCGACCGGGATGGTCGCGAGCACCGCCGCGCCGAGCTTGAGCGGATACTGGCTGCCGAGCCCGAGGGAGCCGCTGACCAGGTCGGCCAGCCCGCGCGGCAGGGTGAAGAGGCTGGGGTCCTGGACGGCCACCAGGGTGTGCGGGAACTCGTTCCAGCTGCTCTGGAAGGAGATGATCGTCAGGGTGATGACGGCGGGGCGTCCCATCGGCAGCACCACCGACCAGAAGACGCGGAACCGGCCCGCCCCGTCGATCCGCGCCGCCTCCTCCACGCTCACCGGGATCGACTCGAAGAACTGCTTCATGATGAACACCCCGGCCGCGTCCGCGACGATCGGCAGGATCAGCGCGGTGTAGCTGTCGTAGATGCCGAGCTGGTTCAGCACCAGGAACTTCGGGATGAACAGCACCACCCCGGGGACCGCCATGATCGCGACGATGGAGGTGAACAGTGCCTTGCGCCCCCGGAAGCGCAGCCGGGCGAGCGCGTACCCGGCCAGGGAGTCGAGGAACACGCGGCCGACGGTGATGACGACGGTCACCAGTACCGAGTTACCCAGCCACAGCGGCATGCCGGTGTCGACGAACACGCGCTCGAAGCCCGCCATCGTCACCGGGTCGGGGATCGGCGAGAGCGGGTCGGCCGCGGCGTCGGGCTCGGTCTTGAACGCGTTGGCGACCTGAATGACGAACGGGTAGAGGAAGACCAGCGAGAAGAAGACCAGGACGGCGTACCCGCCGAAGGTGGAGACCAGCGAGCGGATCTCCCCGCCCGCCCCCTCCGGACGGGCGGGGGCGGAACGGGTCTTGACCGCGGACATCATGCCCTCCTCTGGCGCGGCGCGCGGCGCCTCGCGGTGCCGCCGCCCTTGGCGTCCCTGTCGCGCATGACCCACCGCTGGAACGCCGCCAGCACCACGATGAGCACGAACAGGACGAACGAGATGGCGGCGCCGGAGCCGTAGTCCAGCTCCTTGAAGGCCGTCTGGTACGACAGGAAGGCCGGGGTCAGGGTGGTCTTCGCGGGTTTGCCCTGGCTCATCACGTACACCTGGTCGAAGACCTGCCAGGTGGCGATCAGGCCGAGGGTGAGGACGAGGAACAGGGTCGGCTTGAGCAACGGCAGTGTCACGTGGCGCAGGCGCTGGCGGGGGGTGGCGCCGTCCAGCATGCTCGCCTCCTCCAGGGTCACCGGGATGTCCTGGAGCGCGGCGAGGAACATCAGCATGAACGTGCCCGAGGTGGTCCACACGACCAGGATGATGATCGTGCACATCGCCACGCTGGGGCCCGACAGCCAGTCCCACCACGACAGCCCGAACGGGCCGCCGCCGGTCAGCGCCGCGGGGGGCGCCTCCGGATCGACCAGGCCGACGGAGCCCAGCAGCAGGTGCAGCACGCCCCGCGCGTCGGAGAACCACGGGGGACCGTCGACGCCGACGAACGCGAGCAGCTGGTTGACCGCGCCGGAGTTGCTGAAGATGAACAGGAACAGGACGCTGATCGCCACCGAGCTGGTCACCGAGGGGAAGAAGAAGGCGGTGCGGAAGAAGGTCTTGCCCTTCAGCAGCCGGCGGTTGACGACCAACGCCAGGCCGAGTGCCAGGACCGTCTGGGCCGGCACCACGATCAGCACGTAGTAGAAGTTGTTGCGAAGGCTCGTCATGAAGTTCAGGCGGCTCAGGTTGTCCTGGGTGAACAGCTCGGTGTAGTTGTCCACGCCGACGAACGGCACCTGCGCCCGGAACGGGCTGCCCTGCCCGTTCCAGTCGGTGAGGCTCACCCACAGCGCCATCAGGATCGGCAGCAGCATGAAAAGGGTGAGGATCACCACCACCGGCGCCACGAAGAGCCAGCCCGCGATGTTCTCCCTGGCCCTGTCGCCAAGGCGGCGCGCGGGTCGCCGCGGTGCGGTCGTTGTCTCGGCCACGTCAGTCTCCCTCACGTCCGGTGCGCGGCCCCGGACCCGTCCGGTCCGGGGCCGCGCACCGGGCTGACTCAGTTGCCGAGCGCGGCCTGGGTGTTCTTCTGCAGGTTCGCCAGGATCTTCTTGGGGTCACCGGCGGGCAGCTGCTGGATCGCGGTGTCGAAGTCGGCCAGCACGCTGTCCATCTTGGGGGCGTTGACCGGCCCCTGGGCGTACTCGGCGCTGTCGACGAACGGCGCGTCCTCGGGGAAGGCCTGGGTGAAGGCGTCCTTGGCCGACTGGCGCGAGGGCATCACGCCGAACGCCTTGGCGAAGGCCATCTGCTGGTCGGCCTTGGTCATCGCCTCGACGAAGGCGATCGCCTGCTCCTTGTACCTGCTCTTGGCGGCGACGCCCCAGCAGGTGGTGAAGGACAGGGTGCCCTTGCCCTTGGGACCGGCCGGCAGCTCGTGGGCGCTGTACTCGACGTCCGGGTAGTCGGCCTTCATCGCGCCCTTGATCCAGTTGCCCTCGATGGTCATCGCGGCCTTGGCCTTGCCGAACGCCTCGCCGCCCCAGCCCGCGTCCACCTGCTTGGGGAACCGGGCGAGCTTGTCCTTCAGCAGGCCCTGCACGTAGCTCAGGCCCGCCGCGTTCTCCGGGCTGTCGGCGGTCGCCTTCTTGCCGTCGGGGCTCACGATCCAGCCGCCGGCCTCCACCATGAACGCGCCGACCCGGTCGCGGGTGTCGCCGATGACCAGCGGGGTGACGTCCGGCACCTTCTCCTTGAGTGTCCTGGAGACCGAGGTGAGCTGCTCCCAGGTGGTCGGCACGTCGGCGTCGGTGAGCCCGGCCTTCTTCCACAGGTCGTCGTTGACGATCAGCGCCAGGGTGGAGAAGTCCTTGGGCGCGCAGTAGAAGGTGCCGTTGTGGGTGAACGTCTCGCGCAGGCCGGGGTAGAAGTCGGCGGAGTCGGAGATCTTGTCCGCGTACGGCTCCAGCGCCCCGACGCTCGCGTAGTCGGCGAAGCGCGCGGCGTCGACGTAGAACACGTCCGGCGGGTTGCTCCCGGCGAACGCCTGGCCGAGCTGCTGGGTCAGGTCCTGGGCGGGGGTGATCGTCGCGGTGCTGCCCGAGGACGCCGACCACGTCTGGGCGGCGGCGCGCAGCGCGTTCGTCTCCGCGTCGCCCGAGGAGCCGATGAGCACCTGCAGCTTGGCGGGCCCGCTGCTCTGCGGGGCGGCGCTCCGGCCGGCGGAGTCGTCGAAACCGCTGCCGCAGGCGGCCGAGGCCACCAGGGTGCCCGCGGCGAGCGCGGCGAGCGCCGCGGTACGGAGGCTGTGCTGCTTGGTCCGCTGTTTCATCGTGGTCTTCCAATCTTCTGGGGGGTGGCCGGAAAGAGAGTCAGGTGATCATGCGGTCATGACGACTGCCGCAGGACCAGGGACGGCTGGAGCAGTACGTGCGTGCGAGGCCCACCGGCCTCGGGGTCATACGGGTCGCCGGATCCACCGGATCCACCGGGGTCACCGGATCCACCGGGGTCACCGGATCCACCGGGGGAGGGCGGGTCGAACAGCCGGGTGAGCAGGCCGACGCAGCCGGCCGCGGCCTCGGCCAGCGGCTGGCTGACGCTGCTGAGTCCCACCGCCTTCGCCACCGGCGTGTCGTCGAAACCGATCACGCGGACCGGGAGCCCCTCCTCGCCGCCGGCCTGCCCCCCGACCGTGAGACGTCCCTCGGCCGTCAGGCGCCCGGAGGCGGTCAGCTGTCCCGAGGCCGTCAAGGAACGGACGGCGTGCAGCGCGCCGAGGGCGAGCGAGTCGCTGGCACAGACCAGCGCGGTGATCGGCTGCTCGGCGCGCAGCAGGTCGCGGGCCGCCTTCTCGCCGTCGGCCACCCCGTCGTCCGTGGCCTGGTCCAGGCCCGCCGGGTCGACCCCGGCGGCGGCGAGGGTCCTGGCCCAGCCGGACCTGCGGTCGTCGCCCACGCCGGAGCCCGGCGGCCAGCCGAGGAACCCGATCCGCCGGTGACCCGCGTCGAGCAGGTGGCGGGTGGCCGCCGCGGTGCCCGCCGCGCCGTCCACGTCGACCCAGGGGTACCCCGGATCGACGGAGGTGCCATCCGGGCTCCCGGTGTCTCCCGCGTTCCCCGTGTTTCCCGTGTTTCCCGTGTTTCCCCATGGCCGCCCGAACGTGACGAACGGCAGCCGCCGCTCGCGCAGCCACGCGGGGCGGCCGTCGCCGTGGTAGGTGCTGGTGAGCACGAAGGCGTCCGGCTCGTGGCTCCCGACCAGCTCGTCGAAGGTGTCGATCTCCGACCGCTCGTCGCCCGCCGCGTACAGCAGGATCCGGTATCCGGCACGGGCCGCCGAGGCGGTGAGCCCGTGCAGGAACCGGTCCAGCACCGAGCCGTTGATCCCGTCGCGGTCGGGCTCGATGCGCGTGGCGATCAGTCGCGAACGGCCGGTCCGCATCTGCCGCGCGGCCTGGCTGGCCCGGTAGCCGAGCGTCTCGATGGCCTCCCGCACCCGGTCGCGAGTCTCCTCGCGGACCAGCTCGGGGCTGTTGAGCACGTTCGACACCGTCTGACGTGACACCCCGGCACGGCGAGCGACGTCAGTGATCGTCACCTTTGTAGCCATATGTACCTTTCTGGGGGTTTGAACGTTCAAAGGGGTATGAGGCATGATTGGATCGTTCAAGTAAACGAAGCGTAATGGTTGGATCGTTCAAGTAAAGAAAGTGTTTCGCAATGTGCACCCCCCGGCCGTCGTCTGTCAAGACGTCACCGGCTCGACACGATCTCAGGGAGTAAGCCGTGCTCGACGACGCCTCGTCCCCCACCACCCAGGCGGTCACGGCGGCCGGTTCCACCGCGGCCTACCGCCTCCAGCCCCTGCTGCACGACCTCGTCAGCACCGTGCTGGCGCCGACCGTCGCACTGAGCGGCGCCGACGGGCAGATCCGCCCGGCCGGTGTCCAGGGTGTGTTCCACGCGGACTCCCGCGCCCTGTCGCAGGCCACCCTGACGATCGACGGCCGGGAGCCCGAGGCCGTCGGCCACGCGCCGCGGGGGCCGGGCGCCACCACGTTCGTCACGCTGGCCCGATGGCTGGGTGATCCCGTTCCCGATCCCACTGTACGGATCGAGCGGTTCCGGCAGGTCGTACCGGGTGGCGTGGAAGAACGTGTCGAGATCGTCTCCAGCGCGACCGTTCCCGTGACCGCCGTCGTGAGCCTGGAGCTGGGCTGCGACTTCGCTCCCATCGAGGTGGTCAAGTCCGGCGGCGACACCGCGGAGGCCGCGCCGGAGCGCACCGCGCCCGGTGAGATCTCCTGGCACTCCGGCGGCGTGCGGGTCACGGTGACCGGTACGGGCGCGCGGGCCGAGTCCGCTGAGTCCACCGGGTACGCGCGCACGGGTTTCCTGCGCTGGCCGGTCGAGCTGGCGCCCCGCGGCCGGGTCACCCTGTCCTGGCGGGTCGAGGTGCACGACCCCCAGGCCGTGGTGACCGCGCCCGGACGCCCCGCCGAGTGGGCGGTGGGGGAGGGGGAACCCCGGGTCGTCGCCACCGACCACCGGCTGAGCAGGCTCTTCGAGCAGTCCATGGACGACCTGCGCTCGCTGCGGCTGGCCGAGCCCACGGCCCCCGGCGACGCCTTCCTCGGCGCGGGAGTGCCCTGGTTCCTCACCCTCTTCGGCCGCGACAGCATCTGGGCCGCCCGCATGCTGCTGCCGCTCGGCACGGAGCTGGCGACGGGCACCCTGCGGGTGCTGGCCCGCAGGCAGGGAACCAAGGTCGACCCCGGCTCCGGCGAGGCCCCCGGGAAGATCATGCACGAGCTGCGCCGGCACGATTTCGCGGTCGAGGGCAACGGCCTGTACCTGCCCGCCGCCTACTACGGCACGATCGACGCCACGCCGCTGTGGATCGGCCTGCTGCACGACGCCTGGCGCTGGGGCGCCCCCGCCGAGGAGATCGCCGCGCTGCTGCCCCACCTGCAGGCCGCCCTCGGCTGGCTCGGCGGGCCCGCCGACCCCGACGGGGACGGTTTCGTCGAGTACGTCGACACCAGCGGCCGGGGCCTGGCCAACCAGGGCTGGAAGGACTCCGGCGACGCGCTGCGCTTCCACGACGGCCGCCAGGCCCAGCCGCCGATCGCCCTGGTCGAGGTGCAGGGTTACGCCCACCAGGCGGCCCGGCAGGGCGCCGACCTGCTGGAGGCGTTCGGCCGTCCCGGCGCGGCCCGCTGGCGCGAGCACGCCGCGGCGCTGGCCGAGCGCTTCCGGGCCCGCTTCTGGGTGGACGGGCCGATGGGGAGGTTCCCCGCCCTGGCCCTGGACCGGGACAAGCGCCCGGTCGACGCGCTGACCAGCAACATCGGGCACCTCCTCGGCACCGGCCTGCTCACCGGGCCCGAGGAGGCTCAGATCGCCGACCTCCTCGTCTCCCCGGAGATGGCCGGGGGCTTCGGCCTGCGGACGATGTCGGCGAACGCGGGCGGCTTCAGCCCGCTGTCCTACCACTGCGGGTCGATCTGGGCGCACGACACGGCGATCGTGGTCGCCGGGCTGGCCCGCGCCGGATTCGCCGCGCACGCGGCGACCCTGGCCGAGGGGCTGCTCGCGGCGGGCGAGACGTTCGGCTACCGGCTGCCGGAGCTGTTCGGCGGCGACGACCGCTCGGCGCTCGGACGCCCCGTGCCCTACCCCGCCGCCTGCCGCCCGCAGGCCTGGTCCGCCGCCGCCGCGGTGACCGTCGTGCACGCGGCACTCGGCCTCTATCCCGACGTGCCCGAGGGCCGGCTGCTGCTGCGCCCGCTCGCCGGCGCCCCCCTGGGCGCGGTCTCCGCCCGCGGCCTGCGGGTCGCCGGAGCAGAGGTGAGCGCGGCCGTCGACCGGGAGGGAGAGGTCGTGGTGACCGGCCTGCCCGGGGGGATCTCCACCGAGCGGGCCTCGACGTGAGCTGAGCCCCGGCGCGCCGCCTGCGGCCTCTTCCCGACGTCCCGTCCCGCTCCGCCGAGGCGGGCGGGGGCGCGTGGACACGGGGACCGCGTGGGCACGTCGGCTGTGGGGCGCTCAGGCCAGGTGACGGCCGAACCAGTCCAGGACGCGCCGGTACGCCTCGGCGGCGGCACCGGCGTCGTACCGCGGGCCGGTGTCGTTGAAGAAGGCGTGGTCGACGCCGGGAAACGTCACGATCTCGTGTTCCAGGCCCGCCCTCTCCAGGGCGGTCTTGGCCTCGTCGCGGCTGGCGTTGACCCGGTCGTCCCGCTCGGCGTAGATCGCGAGGACGGCGGCCCTCGACCCGGAGAGGTCGGCGTCGTCGGGAAGCGGGCCGTAGAACGGGACGGCCGCCGACAGGCGCGGCTCGTCCGAGCCGAGCAGCAGCCAGGTCATCGCGCCGCCGAAGCAGAAACCGGTGACGCCGAGCCTCTTGCCGGGGGCGCCGCGCTCCAGCTCACCGAGGGCGGCCCTCATGTCCGAGGCGAGGCGCTCGGGGGAGATGGCGCCCAGCGCCGCGGTGGCCTGCGCCGGGTCCTCGAAGGAGGCGGTCCCGCCCTCGCGGGAGAGCAGGTCGACGGCGAGCGCGCAGTAGCCGTCGGCCGCCAGGCGCCCGGCGACCGACCGGATGTGATCGGTGAGCCCGCGGTTCTCGTGGATGACCAGCACCGCGCCCCGCGGCTGCGCGGGCGCCGCCCAGGTGCCCCTGAGGGTGACGCCGCTCTCGGCGCCGGAAAAGATGATCTCCTCGGTCGGCAGGGGCGGGGGTCCCGGGGGTGAGGCGCCGTCCGGTGGCATGGCGGACGCCGTCGCCGTACCGGATCCGGTAGCGGCACCGGGTCCCGTGACGGCCGGCGCGGTCGCGTCCCCCCCGCCGGTTTCCCAGGCCGCGAGCAGCGCGCCGGCGGCGGGTGCCGCCAGCCCGAGAAGGGTGAGGCGGTGCAGCGCCTCGCGCCGGGGGACGAGCCCTTCCGCGTGGTCGACCGCGACCTCCTCCGCGAGGTACCGGTGAAAAGACGTCACCAGCACACGGTAGGACCGGCGGGTGAAAGCCACGGCAAAGCCGGGCCACGCGCCGTCACCCGAAAGCAGGGCCACGCGCCACCACCCGATGGAGCCCTCCCGGCGGTGACTCACGCGGGCCCGGCGCGCCCGTGAGCCTGCCCTCGCGCCTCGCCCGCGAGGGCTGTCCACTATCGGACACGGTCCCCCGAGGTCTTTTGCGTATTTCTCCATAGTCGGCCGGGTCCGGCCGGTAGACCATGTGGGGATCGGCCGCGCGACCTCGCGTCGCCGTACGCATGCGACGGCACATGCGGACACGTACGGGCACAGAGGGTTGGAGTGTCGATGGGCGAGACGCGAGGGCCGCTCCCGTTAGGCAACAGGCCGGTCTTCGACACCGCGGACCTCGACGAGACCCGCGAGCTGGTGGGCCGGGTGTTCTGCCCCCACCGGCTGGAGCTCACCGGTGACGCCTCCCGGCTGGCCGCGCGGCTCAACTCGGTCCAGCTGGGCACCGTGCGGGTGAACTACCTGGACTACGGGGCGGACGTCCGCATCGAGCCCGGGGAGCTTGAGTCCTTCTTCCTGGTGCAGATCCCGCTGGCCGGGCGCAGCCTGATCCGGTGCGGCGGCCAGGAGATCGTGTCGACGCCGGACCTGGCGTCCCTGCCGTCGCCGTCGGAGTACCTCGACATGCGCTGGGGAGCGGGCTGCCCCCAGCTGATCGTCAAATTCGACCGGCCGGTCGTCGAGGACGCCCTGGAGCGGATGCTCGGGGAGCGGCTCGACCGTCCGGTCGTCTTCGACCTGGGCATGGACATGACCGCCGGCTGGGCGCGGGCCTGGAAGGCGATGGCCGACCTGATCGTCAGGGAGGCCGAGCACGGCGACGGGCTCGCCGCGCAGCCGCTGGCGATCGCCCACCTGGAGAACGCCATGCTCTCCTCCCTGCTCACCGGGCAGCCGTCCAACTACCTGGAGCGGCTGAACGCCCCCCGGCCGCCCGCCCTGCCCAAGGTGGTGCGCCGGGCGATGCGGTACATCGACGACCACGCCCACCTGCCGCTCACGACCGACGACGTCGCGCGCGCCGTGGCGGTCAGCGGCCGCTCGCTCCAGGAGGGCTTCCGCCGCCATCTCGGCCTGACCCCGATGACCTACCTCAGGGACGTGCGCCTGGGCAGGGTGCACGACGAGCTGGCGGCCGGCGACCCGGCCAGGTGCACCGTGACGACCGTGGCGGCCCAGTGGGGCTTCCCGCACCAGGGGCGCTTCGCCGCCCTCTACCGCGCGCGGTACGGCCGGGCGCCGTCACAGACGCTGCGCGGCAACTGAACAGGCCCTGGTCGGCCTCACCTTCGTCACGTACGAGAACCCGCCCGGCGTCCACACCGACGGCGAGCGCGTCCGGGCGTTCAGGACCGGCCCGCAGCCGATCGTAAATGTAAATAAACTTTGACACGGTGTCCGGGGCGCTTTACATTGGTTGATGTCAGCTTTGTTTTACATGAGGGGCAGCCATGGCCTTCGAGGAAAAGCGCGCCTGGGTGATGATCGTGGTCTCCATCGGCGCGTACACGATCTACGTGGCGATCGTCCTGAGCCGGGCCGGCGACGGCCCGCTCGCCGACGTCGCCTACGCGGGAACTCTGCTGTGGACCATCGGCGGCGCCATCGTCGCCGCGATGGTGGCCCACATCGCGATGGCCGTCGCGGGCGGCCACGGCGCCGACCGCACCGACGAGCGCGACCGTGAGATCAACCAGGTCAGTGAGCGCATCGGGCAGTCGATCCTCGTCATCGGCGCGCTCGCCGTACTGGTCATGGCCATCGCCGAGCTGCGCCACTTCTGGATCGCCAACGCCGTCTACCTGGCGTTCGTGCTGTCCTCGGTGCTCAGCTCGTTCGCCAAGATCATGGCGTACCGCAAGGGCGGCTTCCAGACGTGGTGAAGCCGACGCGGGTCACCAACGCGATCCGGGCCCTGCGGTTCGCGCACGACGAGATGACCCAGGCCGAGCTGGCCGACCGGGTCGGCGTCACCCGCCAGACCATCATCGCGATCGAGCAGGGCCGCTATTCCCCCTCGCTGGAGATGGCGTTCCGCATCGCCCGGGTGTTCCGGGTCGGACTCGACGACGTCTTCCAGTACCCCGACACCGAAGGAGACCCCTCATGAAAGCGATCGTCCAGGACGAGTACGGCCCGCCGCACACGCTGAGCCTCGGCGAGGTCCCGATCCCGGCGCCCGGCGCCGGCGATGTGCTGATCCGGGTGCACGCGGCCGGTGTCGACTACGGCGTGTGGCACGTCATGACCGGGCTTCCGCTCGTCGGCCGCCTCGGCTTCGGCCTGCGCCGGCCCCGCAACCGCGTGCCGGGCATGGACGTGGCCGGCGTCGTGGAGTCCGTCGGCGCCGACGTGACCGCGTTTCGCCCCGGCGACGAGGTGTACGGCCAGGCGACCGGCGCGTACGCGCAGTTCGCTCTCGCCCGCCCGGGCAAGCTCGCCCGCAAGCCCGCCAACCTGAGCTTCACCGAAGCGGCGGCCGTACCCGTCTCAGGGGTGACCGCGTTACGGGCCGTCGGCCAGGTCACCGCCGGCGAGAAGGTGCTGGTCATCGGCGCCGGTGGCGGAGTGGGCAGCTTCGCGACGCAACTCGCGGTCGCCGGCGGCGCCCACGTCACCGCCGTGTGCAGCACGGCCAAGGCCGGCCTCGTCCGGTCGCTGGGCGCCCAGGCCGTCATCGACTACACGCGCGAGCCGCTCACCGGGACCTACGATCTGATCATCGACATCGCGGGCATCCGGCCGCTGCCCCTGCTGCGCGGGCTGCTCACCGAGCGCGGCCGGCTCGCCATCGTCGGCGGCGAGGGCGGCGGCCGGTGGTTCGGCGGGATCAGCCGGCTGCTCGCCGCCCGGCTGATCACCCCGTTCACGCGCCAGCGCCTGGACGCGCAGATCGCGCTGACCCGCACCGCCGACCTGGACGCGCTGCGCGACCTCATCGAGGCCGGGACCGTACGACCGGCCGTCGGGCGCACGTACTCCCTGGCGGAGGCCTCCGCCGCGGTGGGTGACCTGGCGGCGGGCAACGCGCCGGGAAAGCTCGTCATCACGGTCGGCTGACCCCGGGGCGCCGGCACCCGGCAGCGTGAAGACGACGGCCGCGTGCGCACCATCCGTCCTTGAGGACGGTGAAACCTTCATCCAAGGGCGCGGGCCAGGGACTCGGCTCTGCGGCGGTCGTACGGCGCGGCCAGGCGTTCGGCGGTCGCCACCGCCTGCTCGGCCGCCCGCCTGGCACGCCTTCGCCCGCCCAGGGCGGCCAGGACCAGCGCGAGGGCCCAGCCGATCCGGGCGGCGGCGCCGGGGTTGCGGGCGGCGTACCGGGAGAGGTGCCCGAGCAGGAGGGGAGCCACGGTCCGGTCCCGCCCCGCGTTCCCGAGCAGCTCGGCGAGGCCGGTCCAGCACTCCAGCATGCCGGGCTGCACCGTCGGCAGCCGCTCGGCCAGCGTCAGCGCCTCGGCCAGCGCCGCGGGCGCCCGCGCCGGATCCAGGCGGGCCGCGATGGTGAGCAGGCGCAGCTCCTGGATCGTGCGGCTCGCCGGGCTGTCGCGCAGGCCGATCTCCTTCGCGTGCGTACGCCGCCGCTCGTGCGAGGCGCGGGCGGCCGCCAGCAGCTCCCGGATCCGCTCCACCGGCACCCCGTCCAGGCGCAACAGCGCTTCCGCCCGGCCGGTCAGGCACCAGTGGCGGCCGATGTCGTCCCCGCCCACCCGCGCGACCGCCAGCTCCTCCGTCTCCGCGTACCCGGTGGCCGCCGCGGCGAACTCGCCCTGCCACAGTGCGGTCTCGGCGAGCATGCCGGCGCAGTTCTCGGCCACCCGCGGGTCGATCGTCCGCGACCGTCCCTCCGTGAACGACCGCCTGGCGTCCTCGAAACGGCCCGCGTGGAGCAGGTCGATCCCGCGGGCCAGCCGGGCCCGGTGCACGGCCTCGTCCGGGTGGTCGATGCCGGAAAGTGCCTGGTCGGCGAGGCTGCCGTAGCAGGTGGCGATCCGGTGGCGACCGGCGAGGCGGGCGATGGCGGCGAAGTTCGCGCAGGACTCGGCGCGCAGGGCGAGGTCGGTGCCGCGGTCGGCGGCGTTGAGCTGGCGCAGCGAGGTCACCAGCATCACGGGGAGGTCCTGCCGGTGGTAGGCGAGCCGGGCGAGCAAGGTCAGCGCCTGCGCGGCCTCGCCCCCGTCCGCGCGGGGTGCGGGGAGGAGACGGCGGGCGGCCGTGGCCGGCAGGAGGCGGTGGGCGGCCTGGCGGGTGGCGGCGGTCAGGAGAGCGGTCGCGAGGCCGGTGGAGGTGGTGGGGAGTGGCTCGCCGAGCGTGTCGAGGGCGGCGCGGGCCAGGCGGGTGGCGGCGCGTTCCCCGGCGAGCTGGTGGGAGCTCACCGCGGCCATCCGGAGCAGGCGGGCCCGCAGGCGCGGGTCATCCGGAGGGCGGTCGAGGTGCTCGCGGACGATCGCCGTCGACTCCTCGTACAGGCGCAACCGCAGGCACAACGTCCAGTAGTGGTCCAGGAAACGCGGCTGCCCGGACACCCGCCAGGCCAGGCGGATGTTGTCCATCTCGGCGCCGAGCACGCGGACGACCTCGGCGTCCGAGCCGTCCTGGAGCGCGGTGGCGTGCCGGTCGAGGAGGCGGGCGTAGTGGCGGGCGTGCCGT
>NZ_JBPXMB010000059.1:0-15925 GCF_051918945.1 Streptosporangium sp. LJ11 | reverse complement strand
TGGAACGGCTGGCCCAGTACTTGGCTGCGCGACAGGCTGATGAACGCGAACTTCGGCTCCGCGACCATAAAGATCAATGACGGCAGGTTCGGGGACCTCCTCTCGCGCTCCAAGCCCGGCGGCATCCCCTTCGACCCCTGGGCCTGACGAAGGTCACAGGGGACGGCGGGCGAGGGGCGGCCGGGTCCGGGTGATCAGCGCCGCCGCGGTCGCCAGGACGGGCAGCCCCACCACCACGGCGACCACGAACGGCCACGGCACGGCGATCGTGGCGGGATCGCCGGCGCCGTGCGTCGTCATCGGCCGGCTCAGCGCCACGCCCGTCACCGCCCCCGCGACCAGTCCCACCAGCGCGCCGAGCCCGGAGATGTAGAGGGCCTGGCCGGCCACGACCATCCGCAAGGTCCCGGGCGGGGCGCCGATGGCCGCCATCGTCGCCCGCTCCGGCCGGGTGTCGGCGGCGGCCAGGCGGGTGGCGGCCAGCGTGCCGCCGACGACGAGGACGAGGGCGCCGACAAGCCAGCCCCACAGCCCGGGGTCGGGGGTGTTGCGGTAGCCCTCCTCGGAGGCGACCGTGACGCGGGGGGTCACCTTGTGGAGGTCACGCCACAGCCTTGAACCGGCCGGCAGGCGGTGCATGGCGTAGAGCTGGCTCTCCGTCGTCGAGAAACCGGCCTGTTCGACCAGGGCGCGCGGCAGCAGGGCGCCGCCCTGGTGCTCGTCGGCGGGGGTGGCCAGTACGGCGGGCACCTCCAGCCTGCGCGGGGGGCCGGAGGTGGAGCTCGCCCGCAGGGCCAGCCTGCCGTTCCGCAGCGCGGCGGCGTCGAACACCACGGCCTTGCCGCTCGCCAGCGCCGCGGCCGCCCGCGGGTCGTGGCGCCCCTGCAGGAGCCTGAGCAGGGCCTGGTCGCCGATGGCCGCCGTGCGACGCGTGTGTATCCCGTTCCAGCGCACCGTGTACCGCAGCGCGTAGCGGCGGTTGTCGGCGTTCCTCGCCTGGTAGCCGGTGGCCAGCGGCACGCCGGGCAGTTGGCGGGCCGCCTCGGCGCGGAGTTTTTTCCAGGTCGCGTCGTTGACGGTGCCGGCCCAGATCGCCAGCATGCCGGCCGGGCGTGCCGAGGTGTAGGCGTTGCGCCGGTCCATGTACTCGCTGTGGGTGCCGATGCCCACCGCCACGACCGTGGCGGTGACCGCCATGACGGCCGCCACGGCGCTCGCCGTCCGGGACCGGTGGCGGACCGCGTCGCGGACGGCCACCCGCAGCGGGAGCCGCAGCCGCGCGGCCGGCCGTCCCGTCTGGCGGACCAGCCACGGCGTCAGCGCCACTAGCCCGAGCAGGACCAGCACCGCGGAGGAGAGCACCCACACCGAGCCCGGCTGGCGCCGCGCCACCACGGTCGCGCCCAGTCCGGCCAGTACCAGCGTGGCTCCGAGCAGGGGCCAGCCCCGCCGATCGGGTGCCGTGGGCGCGCGCCCGGCCAGCACGGTCGCGGTGTTCTGCCGGGCGGCCTGTACGGCGGGCACCAGCGCCGCCACGAGCCCGGTGAGCAGGCCCAACGCGGCGACGCACAGGACCGGCGGCCACGGCACTCCCGGCGGGCCGGCCTGCCCGCCCCAGCGTGCCAGGACTGGGGCGCCCAGCACCCCGGCCGCGATGCCCAGCGCCGTCGCGACGAGGGTGGCCGGGGCGCCGAGGACCAGCCCGTCGGCCAGCACGATCGTGCGCAGCTGCCTGGCCGAGCCGCCCTGCGCGGCGATCTCGGCCAGTTCCCTGCGCCGCCTGCGGAGCCCGACCGCGAAGGCGGGCCCGGCCAGCAGGACGGTCACCAGCACCACCATGATCACCATGGCGCCGATCCCGACCGTGTACTGGACCGTCGCGGCCGGGTCGCGAACCGGGGACCACGACGAGTCCGTGATCATGGTGCGGGAGGTGACGAACAGGCCGGCCGCGTTCAGCGCGGGCACGTCGGTCCAGGACACCGGCTTCGCGGTGTCGGCGAGCCAGCCGTCGCCGTACTCGCGCGGGGACCACAACTCGTCCGGCGCCAGGGGGAGGTCCGGGCCCACGACCTTGCGGAGCGAGGGCTGGTGCGGGTGCTCGACCACGCCCACCACCGTCAGCGGCGCCGCGCCGGACGGCCGCAGGAGGTCGCCGGGCCGCAGGCCGAGCGCGGGGGTCACCGCGACCTCGCGGGCGGAGGGGAGCCTGCCCTCGCTCAGCGTCAGCATCCCCCTGGTGAGGGGGTCGCGCAGGTCGGTCTCCAGCGCGTCGACCGGCTCGGTGCCCAGCCGGAGCATGCCGGTGTTGAAGGGGAGCAGCCGGGTGCCCGGTCCGAGCAGTGCCGCCACCTCGGCGGCACCGGGCCTGGGCGCGGTCGCCCCGTCGTCGCCCGTGCTCCAGTTCCCCCCGGTCGGATCCTGCTGGAGCACCGTACCCTCGGGTGCCTGCGAGAGGTGGACGTCGGCGGTGCCGAGCGTGGCCACCAGTCCTTCCCGCGGCGTGACCTGCATCGTCTCGGCGAGGGTGAGGAGCGCTGTGATCACCAGGACGGGCAGGCCGATCATCACCATGATGAGCGCGCTGCGTCCCCGGGAACGCCACGCGCTCCGTCGGGCGACGCGCAGCGCGACGCGGACGGCGCTCACCGGGCGCTCTCCAGTGACACGTCCGTGGAATCGGCGATCGTCCCGTCGCGGAGGAACACCACCCGGTCGGCCCAGGCGGCGTAGCGCGGCTCGTGGGTGACGAGCAGGACCGCCGCACCCGCGTCACAGCGGGCGCGCAGTATCTGCAGGATCTCGTCGCCAGCGCGCGTGTCGAGCGCGCCGGTCGGTTCGTCGGCGAGCAGCAGGCGCCGCTCGCCCACCAGGGCGCGGGCGATCGCGACCCGCTGGCGCTGGCCACCGGACAGCTCGTCGGGGAAGCGGTCGGCCAGGTGTGCCACGTCGATCTCCGCCAGCACGGCCACGGCCTCCTGCCTGGCGAGGCGTGACCGCACGCCGTCGAGCTCGCGCGGCAGCATCACGTTCTCCGCCGCCGTCAGCGAGGTGATCAGGTTGAGGTCCTGGAAGACGTAGCCGACCCCGCGGCGGCGCAGTGCCGCCAGGTCGCGTACGGCGGCCAGGTCCTGCTCTCCGAGGTGCACCGTCCCCGACGTGGGCCGGTCGAGCCCGCCCGCGAGGTTGAGCAGGGTCGACTTGCCCGACCCGGACGGGCCCATGACCGCGACCAGCTCTCCCGCGCCGACCTCGAGACTCACGCCCCTCAGGGCGTGGACGGCCGTCGCTCCCTCGCCGTGGACCCTGGTCACCTCGGCCAGTCGTACGACCGTCATCTTTCCTCCTTGAGAACGGCCTCGCAGTGGTCCAGCCACCGTTGCTCGGCCTCGGCCTGGAAGATCATGGAATCGAGCACGAGCCGCTGGGCCGCGCCTTCGGTGGCGGTTCGCTCCGTGGCCGCTCGTTTGGCCTTGGTCAGCTGCTGGAGGGCGCGCATGGTCGCAGTCCGCTGCCTGCGGATGACCTCGGCGACGTCCACCTCCTTCGCCGCGACGGCCATGGCCAGCTTGATGACCAGCTCGTCCCGCGGCCGGTCGGACTGGACGACCGGGGTGCCGAACCATCGCGCCATCTCCGCCAGGCCGGCCGCGGTGATCGTGTAGACGACCCGGCCCTGCTCGTCCGACTCGCCCGGCTCGACCAGCCCGTCGCGCTCCAGGCGGGACAGCGTCGTGTAGACCTGGCCGATGTTGAGCGGCCAGGTCGCCCCGGTCGACCCCTCGAACTCCACCCGCAGCTGATAGCCGTGCCGAGGCCCCCTGCTGAGCAGGGCGAGCAGCCCGTGCCTGATCGACATAGATACTAAGTATGCATATTCAGTATGCAGGACTCAAGGGGATCCGCCGTATTCCGCATGAAACGAGGCCGGGTGCCCCCCACGACATGGAGGGCACCCGGCGAGAACGACAGTGGATCAGGAGGGTCAGGAGGCGAGGACCCGTAGCTCCGAGAGCTGGCCGGCGGGCCACGCGGTGTTGGCTGTGAACACCAGCCGGACGTACCGTACGGCGACCATGTTGAAGCTCGTCGACACGGCGTTCCCGGAGGCCGGGTTGAAGGCGTACGCCCGCGATCCGGCGATCGGCCGGTAGGTGACGCCGTCGGTGCTGCCCTCGATGGACAGCGTCTGGGTGCGGGCACCCCACGACGGCGGCAGTGCCATCTCCACCTGGTAGATCCGGCAGGTCGCGCCGAGGTCCACGGTTAGGGACTGCGGGAAGGCGTTGTTGGCGCTCTCCCAGTAGGTGGCGGCGTTGCCGTCCACCGTGTTCGCCGTGCCGTACCCCGGCTGCGCGCTGCCCTGCACCGGCCGGCCGAGGGCCGCGTTCTTGCCGGCCGCGGAGAACGCCTACACCTCGGCGATCTTGATGGTCGGCGACCAGGGGCCGCTCGGGAAGCTCAGCGACAGGCAGCACCCGTGGACCGGCGGGAAGGTGATCGTGACCTTGTTGCCGGTGGCCGGGTTGAAGCTGTAGCTCTGCGCCGGGCTCACCGTGACGTTGTCCACCGTGCCCACGTAGGCCGCCTGGACCGACATCGTCAGCGTCCGGGCCGGCTCGCCGGCCGGGAGCTGTACCACCACCTTGTCCGTCGTGCGGCGGCCGCCCTCGAAGGCGTAGTTGACCGACACCGAGTTCACGAACGCCGGGACCTCCCAATAGGTGGCCGGGTCGCGGTCGGCCGAATAGAAGCCCCAGTGGCCGTGCCTCGATCACCGCGATCCGCAAGGCGCTGCGCGGCGCGGGCGCCGAACGGCTCCTCGAGACGCGGGCTGGCGGCTACGTCGCGCAGCCCGAGGCCGGGCAGCTCGACGCGCGGGAGTTCACCGAGCTGGTGGCCGCCGGTGAGCTGCGAAAAGCCCTGGACCTGTGGAGCGGCGAGGCGCTGGAGGACGTGCACGCCCACTACGTCGACGGCGTCCGGGAGCTGTGGCGGGACCGGCGGCTGTCGGCGTACGAGCGCCTGGTGGAGGCCGAGCTCGCCGCCGGGCGGCACGGCGAGCTGCTCGACGAGCTCGCCGCCCAGGTGAGCGCCGACCCGCTGCGCGAGAGGCTCGCCGGCCACCTCGTCCTGGCCCTGCACCGGGCGGGACGCCAGGCCGACGCCCTGGCGGCGGCGCGTTCCCACCGCAGGGCCCTCGCCGACGAGCAGGGCCTCGACCCCAGGCGCGCCTTCACCGAGCTGGAACGGGCGGTCCTGGCCGACGATCCGGCCCTGCGCTCCGACGGCGTGGAGCCGGTGCCCGCCGGCCCGCCGCGGCGCTCCACCTTCCTGCCCTACGACATCCCCGACTTCTCCGGCCGGGCCGCCGAGCTGGAGCGGCTCGCGGGCGAGTACCGCGGCCCGGCGGTCGTCACGATCGACGGCATGGCCGGGGTCGGCAAGACCGCCCTCGCCGTCCACGCGGCCCACCGGCTCGCCGCCCGCCATCCGGACGGACGGCTCTTCATCGACCTGCTGGCCCATACCGCGGACCGCGAGCCGGTCGACCCCGCCGCCGCGTTGGAGGCACTCCTGCGCCAGCTCGGGGTGCCCGCCGACCGCATCCCGGTCAACGCGGCCGAGCGGGGCGCCCTGCTGCCGGGGCGCTCCGACACCCTCGTCCTGGTCACCAGCAGGCGGCGGCTCGTCGACCTGGAGGGCGCCCACGCCCTCTCGGTCGACCTGCTGGGGGAGGAGGACGCCGCCGGGCTGTTCGAGCGGATCGTGGGCGAGCGCGCCCGCCGCGAGCCCGGCGCCGTACGCGAGGTGCTGCGGCTGTGCGGGCACCTCCCGCTCGCCATCCGCATCTCGGCCGCCCGCCTCCAGCACTGCCCCCGCTGGACCGTGTCCTACCTCGCCGGCAGGCTGCGCGACCACCGCCGGCTCCTGGACGGGGTGTCGGCGGCCTTCACCCTCTCCTACGAGCACCTCGGCGAGGCCGAGCGGCGCATGTTCCGCCTGCTCGGGCTGGTGCCCGGCCGCGACATCGACCCCTGCGGCGCGGCCGCGCTGGCGGGGATCGGGGAGGAGGAGGCCGAGGAGCTCCTCGAAGGACTCCTCGACGCCCACATGCTCCTGCAGCTCGAACCCGGCCGCTACACCTTCCACGACCTGCTCCGCGAGCACGCCCGCTCGATCGCCGAGGACGACGGCGCCGTCATGCGGCTGCTCGCCTACTACCTGCACCGCTCCCGCGCGGCGATGGACCGGCTCTTCCCCGACAGCGTCGGCCGGCGCGAGGGCGTCCCCCAGCCGGCCACCCCGGTCGCGCCCATCCGCGACGCCGCGGAGGCGAGCGCCTGGCTCGACGCCGAACGCTCCAACATCATCGCGACCGCCGTCCACGGCCCCGAGATCTGCCTCGGCCTCCTGGCTCTGACGATACGCCCCTTCCTCGACCGGCGGGCCCACCACGACGACGCGCTCACCCTGCACTCCCTGGCGCTCCAGCGCAGCCGCGCGCTCGGCGACCGCGCGGTCCAGGCGCGCGCCCTCGCCGACCTGGCGTGGACCCACTGGCGGCTCGGCGAGTACGAGCGGGCGGAGGAGCACGCCCACCAGGCCCTCGACATGTGCGAGGAGGCCGGCGAACGGGCCCTGGCGCTGCTCACGCTGGGCAACGTGGCGCTGCGGCGGCGGGACGAGCGGGCCGAGCCGTACCTCAAGCGGGCACTCGACCTCACCCGGATCGGCGCCGACACCTGGGGCGAGGCCCACGTGCTCGGCATCCTCGCCCTCGTCCTCGACCGGGCGGGCCGTCCGCAGGAGGCCCGGCGCTACCTCGACCTGGCACTGGCGCTGCACCGCAAGGTCGGCAACCCGGCGGGGGAGGCGATGACCCTCGACCAACTCGGCGTCGTCCTGCGGCGTCAGGGCGAGCTCGGCAACACCGCCGACGAGGCGGCCGCGCTCAACGGGCTGGCCGAGGCGGCCGACGACCCCGCCCGGGCGGTCGAGGAGCACACGGCCGCGCTCGCGCTCACCGGCCGGACGCGCAACCGGCCGGAGCGGGCGCGTGCCCACGACGGGCTGGCACGCGCCCACCTCGCGCTCGGGTGCCCCGAGCGGGCCGGTGAGCACGGGCGGCTGGCCCTCGGCCTCTACCGGGAGCTCGGTGTCCCGGAGGCCGAGGAGGTCCGCGCCCTGCTGGAACGGGCCGGGGGGCCCGGGGAGCCGGACCGCCCCGCCCGTACCTCATGACGGCTCACGCGTCGGGCACCGCCACCGGGGCGGCCTGGAGGACCTGGTAGGTCACCTCGGCGAGGGCCCGCTGCCCGCTGGTGCTGGGATGGAAGTAGTCCCAGGTGCTGAGCTGCCCGAGCGTGAAGGGGTAGGAGAAGACGGCGCCGCCGTCGTACCTGCACGTGCCGTACTCCGCGCAGATCCGGGCGAGCACGCCGTTGAAGTCGACGACCCGCTGCCTGACCCGGTCACGGCGCGCCTCGTCCTCGGCGGAGGTCGAACGGGGAGCGGCCAGCATCGACTGGCAGATGCCGAAGGCGGCCCAGGCCGTGCGCGCCGAGGAGCTGTCCTTGCCGACGGCCCACAGGCGCTTGATGTCGGGGATGCTGGCGACGAACACCGACGCCTGCGGGATCCCGGCCGCCAGCTCCTGCATCGCCGCCCGGAAGCGGCTCTCGAAGTCGGCGACCGAGGTCATCGACGACTCCGAGGAGGCGCACGCGTCGTTGGCGCCCATCAGGATCGTCACGTAGTCGACCCCCCGGGAGGCCGCGGTCCTCGCCTGCCCGGCGAGGTCGGCGATCTTCGCGCCCGACCGGGCGTCGTTGTAGGCGGTGAGATCGGGGTTCTGCGTCCTGATCCGGTTGCGGTGGCTGTCGACCGAGGTGCTCGACCCCGTCGACCACGACCGGCTGGTGCAGTCGGCGAACCAGCCGCAGGCGTTGAACCCGCGGGTGATCGAGTCGCCTAGCCCCGACATGGAGCCGGGCGGCGCGACGGAGTCGGAGGTCGCTGTACCGGCGGGGACCACGGTCCAGCCGAGGACCGCGGCGATGACGAGGGCGATGCGGAGGGCATGGCGTTTGGACAAGGGACCTACCTTTGCCAGGGGGTGTGCCGGATGTTGATCGTGCATCGCCCGGGGGCCGCCGTACATAGGGAAAACAGAAAACTTACGCCCCAGTCAAGGTCGCGGTCAGAGACGGGGCGCCAGGTTCTCCCGGCGGGCCGATCCGGCGCGGACGGCGCCGTCCGCGCCGGGCGCCACCCGGCCGTGTGCGCGTGCACGGCGGCGGCCGGCTCCTCGTGCGTCTCCGGCGGCAGCCTGTGGCCCATGCCCGCCACGGTCATCGGCCGCGCCGCCGGAGCTGTCGCGAGCCCGCACAACCCCCATCCGGAATGCGGTCCTCGTGGCTCCGTACGACGACGACGGAGGGCGTTCGCCGGGGCGGTGTCGTGCCGGATTTGGGGTGCCGTTAACGAACGTGTCACCAGCCGTCAACCAAGTCGATCACCCAGACCAGGCGGTCCTCCTCCTGGGGAAAGAACGAGTGCCCCGAGCCGTCATGGTCTCCACGGCACGCCGTTGACCTGCGGCTTCATGCTCATTTGGGGCTGGCGACACGTTCGTTAACGGCACCCCTATTGCCCGGCGCGTACCCGTGATCTCCTCACCCGGCAAGCGTGACCGGCCTGTGAAGAGCTCGAAGTCAGTCCGGCTGAGTGCTGGCCGTCCTTGCCGTCATCTGCGCGCCCGATCTGGAGCACGTCGGCGTGGCGGGCGGGCCCACCGATACCAAGGACGGGCTCACGGGCAAAAGCCTGCGATCGTCTGCTGCGCGTGGGTTTCGCCCTGGGCGAAGGCTTGGCCGAGCCGGTAGGCCGGAGAGCGCTCCAGGGCGGCGTGGGCATACGGCGGGATCGCCGCGCGCAGCGTCGTGCCTTGGGGGCCTTTGGCCGGTAGGTCGATGATCCGGTGGCCGGCGTCGTAGCCGAGGGAGGACAGCTGGGCGTCGATGATGCCGCCGACTCGGCAGGCGGTGACCACGAACAGGCAGAGCATCGCGTAGGCTCGCGCGCTGTCGCGGACCTGGGAGGGGGCGGCCCGGCCCAGCTCGTGCGCCGCGGCGATCGCCTCGGCCTGGGCGTGGGCGTGGGCGTGGGCGAGCATCCGGTCCAGCTCGGCCTTGGAAAGGCCGCGGGTCTTGAAGCGCGCGGGGGGTTGGGCGCGTTCCATGTCGGTGAAGGGGTTGCGGGCGGCGACGCCTGCGCGCATCAGGTAGCGATACCAGGAGGAGGCCGCGGAGATACGCCGCTCGCGGGTCGCCGGAGCAAGGGCCGCCTCACGTAGCGCGGCGCCGTACAGGTCGGCCTCCAGCGGCGCGACGTCCATCTCGTCCAGGCCGCGGACCTCGAGATAGGCCAGCCACCACGACAGGTCTTGGGAGTAACCGCGCCGGGTGGCCGGGGAGCTGCGCTTCTCGCTGGACAGCCACGCCGCCGTGGCGGGCAGCGCGCGCGGCTCCAGTCCGGTGACGCGCATCCGGTTGGCCAGTTCGTACTCGTCGCGAGCCGGCGGCGTGCCGCGCAGCACGATACCGGGCGCGGCGACGGGGACGAGAAGGGCGGCGGTGGCAGGGGTGAGGTCGGTGCTCACGCGGGGTCCTTGGCGCTATCGGCGGCGGAGGGTCCGAGGGCGGGCTGGCCGGGGGTGACGATGGCGCGCAGCAGGTCACCGGCGATGGCGGCGCGCTGCTCGGGCTCGAGGGTCTCCATCGCCTCCAGCAGGCGCTCGGCGGCCAGGTAGCGGGAGAACTCCAGTGGCTGGTCGAAGTAGGCGCGCAGGTGGCCGGCCGCGCTTTCCTGGGAGCGGACGAAGGTGCGGCCGATGTAGGCGGCGAACGCGGCCGCGGCCGCGCCCAGGGCGCCGGTGACGATGCTGGCCGTGGGGGTGGTGGCTCCAAGGGCCAGCACGGCGAAGACGACCAGCAGCACGAAACCCACGGTCATGGCGATCTGGGCGTTGCGGAAGCTTTGCCGGGCCTGGGTGGTGGCGATCTGGTGGTAGTAGTCCAGCCGCTTGTGGGTCACGTCCCACAGCGCTGGCAGGGCCAGCCGGTCGGCCTCGCCGAGGGAGGTCTCCGCCCGTTGCAGGGCCTGCCGGGCGTGTTCGGCACGCTGGGTTTCCCGTCGTTCACCGAAGGTGATTCGGTAAACGCAGTAAGCAACGAAGGCAAGCCCGGCCAGGGCGGCGACAAGCGAGAGGACAGGGAGGAGGCCTTCGACCTGCTCCCGGCCGCCTTGAACATAGGCCACCGCGCCCGGGACTCCCTGTCCTGTCTCATTCAATCTGAGGCATATCAACAAACCCAATCTTCACTCGCTTTTTCGAACACGTTGGCTAGCATTGCCTCCTGGTTGCGATGAAACTGTCTCATTCAACTTGAGGCATTCCATGGTTTTTCTCATCTACTTGAGGCAGTCGACGCTCTGAACAGGCATGATCGGCTCGATCGCGGCGAGCGAAATGAAGATCCACCTCATGATCGATAAAATTTCGCTTGGATGGCCTTGTGCTCACCCCCTGCTGGTGGCTCACCCACACCGAACCTCTCCGTCTGACCGACCAGGTCCCGGCGACGTTTATCGAAGCGTGAGCTGGATGGGTGTCTTCATCCCGTACGCCGAACGCGCTGCGGCCTGGACTGACCAGTCCACGAATGCGTCATCGGTCACGAGGGATGGTCGCCGCTCCGGAAGAAGTCACCGTCCTGCTCACGAGCATCACCGCGACCTGGCGGTCTCTGGGAGAGGCACGAGGGGGAGGATCACGGCTTCATTCGTGCTTGTGCGGTCTCGGGACCGTGATCACCAATGGACGAACGTGTACGAAGCCTGTCCGGGACAGGTGTGTCGCTTGTTGTTCCAGGTCGACCAACAGCGTGTCAAAGGGCCAAGACGCCGCGCAACGTTGCGTAGCGCTGTTCGGGCCTTGAGGCTCTCGACCGGCCTCAGAGGAGGCATCTCTGGAGGAAGAGGCTCCGATTCCTGCCGACAACATGACCAGTTAGGACACAGAAACCGCCTCTGACCTGGATGTTCAGCCAACGAGGCGAGCTTTCAGCTTGGGGGTGGCTGGTTGATGATCATGCCTCAGATGGGTGAGACGAACCGCCGAATACCTCAGTTTGGATGAGACTGCCTCAGATTGAGTGAGACAGGACAACAGCGAGACAGGACACCGCTGGTCGATCGGTGGTTGCCCCGGCCGGGCCGCAACGCAATGAATCGTATTTATTATTTTCTAATTTCTGGAAAATCGAAGGTGTCAGTAGGCTTCCGGCATGCAGGAGCCGGGCGCGGTGACGCCGTGCAAACACTGCGGGACGCCGATCGAGCAGCGGCCCGGGCGGGGGCGGCCGAGGGCATACTGCGCGCAGGGGAACTGCCAGGCGGTGGCCAAGCGCGAACGCGAGATGCGGCGGGCGACGCCGGGCCTTGAGGGGGCGCTGGCCAGGGCCGAGGAGTTCTACGAGCGCATGGAGAAGGGGATGATCGCGGCGATCGCCCCGCTGGCGCAGGTGCTGTCGGAGGAGCTGAGCCCGGCGGGGGTCGAGGCCAAGGTGAGCGCGGTGCAGGCCGAGGCTCACACCCGGGTGGCGATCGCGCGCACCGAGCGTGAACAGGCCTTCGAGCAGGTACGCCTGGCGCGGGAGGCCTCCGAGCACGCCCGGCGCGAGCGGGATGCGATGTCACGCCGCGTGGAGGAGGCCAACGCCGAACGCGACACCGCGCTGGCCGACGCGGAGACCGCCAGGGAGCAGGCGCTGGCCGCGTTGCACGAGGCGGCCAGCACCGAACGCCGGGCCAGACAGGCCGAGCAGGAGGCCACCCGCAGGGCCCAGCGGGCCGAGGCCGCCCGGGACGCGGCGCTGCGGGAGATGGCCGAACGGGTGGAGGCCGCCGAGACCGAGGCGCGCCGGGCCGAGGCGCGCGCCCTCCACGATCAGGAGCAGGCCGGTCAGGCGCGTGCCGAGCGGGACCGGGCGCTGGAGGAGGCCAGGAAGGCTCAGGAGGCCAGAGGCCAGGCCGAGCGTGTCGCCTCGGCCGCGTCGGCGCGCGCCGACGCGGCCGAGGCGGAGCGGGACCGGGCACTGGCGCGCGCCGACACCGAGGCGACCGCGCGTGCTCAGGCTCTGGCCGAAGCGGCCGAGGCGCGTACGCGGGCGGAACGAGTGGACAAGCAGGCGGCCGAGCTGGAAAGGCGGACGGCGCGCCGGATGGCCAAAGCCGAGGAACGAACCGCCGAGAAGATCGCCGAGGCGGGGGAGCGCGCGGCGGCCACAGCCGCCGAGGCACTCGCCGAACGCGACGAGGCGCGCATGCGGCTGGCCATGGAACAGATGCGCCTGACGGATCTGCGCGAGCAGATGGAGGCCCTGCGCGCCGAGTCCGCCCAGCTCAGGGAGCGCGCGATCACCGCTGAGCTGCGAGCCGAGACCGGCTGAGACTCACCGGGACCCTGACCGGGACGAGACCGGCTGAACCTCACCGGGGCCCCGTCCGGGACGAGACCGGTGTGGCGAAGCCTGCTCAGGGGGCTCGGCCCGGCTCCTCGCCAACGCCGGCGCCCAACGCCGTCGCCCCGGAAACAGCCCGCCGGTCGGGTCCGGCGGGTCTCACCCTCGCCCTCGGCCTTCTGCCCGGAGGCGGTGTGCGGCGCCTTCGACCTGTCACGTCCCGGCGCCTCATGCCGGTCACCGGTGGGCGGCGCGGAGGAGGCGGTTCGGGAGGGAGCGGCAGCCGGGGCCCGGGCCTGCCCGGCCACAGAACGGCGACGGTGGCGATCGCGGAGATCGTCAACAGCACACCCAGTAGAATTTCGAGAAGCGCGGCGGTCGACATCAAGTCCTCCCTCGACCTCGCTGTGATCATGTGGCGACGAGGACGAAGGTCTTCCCACACCCCCGTATCGCACGAGGGCCACCCCGCCGGGTCTCCCTGTGCTCGGGGACCGTGATGACGATCGGGGTGTCGGACGGTGGGTACTCCCCTCCGTATCAATTCCACTATCGGTGCAGCTCAGGCCCATAGTCAAACGCACCCCTGAGGTAGAGCGCCCCTCGGGGATCCACCTAACCTGGAGGGACGAGGGGAGTACTTCCAAGAGCCGATCCGGTCAGCACGGACGTTTCGCGACGTCCCCGGGCGGCCGCCCGCAGGCATAGGTGAAGGAGACCTCGAACAGCCGAGCGCGTTCGAGGAGGTTGCATGTCCGCCGAGGCGATCCTGTCGGTAACCGATCTTGAGACGATCGGTTCGCCGAGACTGTGGACGATCACCGTGGCCGCTCTGATGGTCCTGCTGGGCGTGGACTTCGTGCTGACCCGCCGCCCGCACGAGGTGCGGATGCGCGAGGCGGTGGGCTGGTCGGTTTTCTACCTGACACTGCCCTTGCTGTTCGGCGTCTACGTATGGAGGGCCTTCGGGTCCGTTGTGGCGGTGGAGTTCTTCACCGGCTACGTGGTGGAGAAGTCCCTGTCGGTCGACAACCTGTTCGTGTTCATGCTGCTGCTGTCGGCCTTCGCGGTCCCCGCCGTGCTGGCCCAGCGCGTCCTGCTGTACGGCATCATCGGAGCCCTGGTGCTGCGCGCGATCTTCATAGCGCTGGGGGCGGCCGTCCTGCGGAGCGGCACCTGGGCGTTCCTGCTGTTCGGCGGGATATTGATCGTCACCGCCTGGAGGATCCTCAGGGACGCGCTGAGCGGGCAGGAGCAGAAGGTCGACATCTCCTCCATGCGCTCGATCCGGCTGCTGCGGCGCTTCATGCCGGTCACCGACGACTACCGCGGCTCTCACCTGGTTGTCCGCGAGAACGGCCGCCGCGCTCTGACCCCGCTGGCGCTGGCCATCGTGGCCGTCTTCGCCACCGACATCGTCTTCGCCGTCGACTCGGTGCCCGCGGTGTACGGCGTGACCGAGGATCCCTTCCTCGTCTTCGCCACCAACGCCTTCGCCCTGCTGGGCCTGCGGGCGCTCTACTTCGTGCTCCTGGGCGTCCTGACGAAACTGCGGCACCTGAACCACGGGCTCAGCGTCATCCTGGCCTTCATCGGGATCAAGCTCGTCCTGCACTGGGCGCACGGCACCTGGACGTGGGTCCCGGAGATTCCCACCCCGGTCTCGCTGGGGGTCATCGTCGCCGTTCTGATCACCATCACGATCACGAGTGTGTACGCCAACCGCCGTGACGCGAAGTCCGCCTCCTCACCCGCCGAACGCGAGCCTCGCTCGCGGCCGACGGGCTAGCGTTTCGTGCCGGGGGCCGGTACCAGTGGTCACGGCAGCGATGCCGAAACTTCCCCCGCATACGCCTATGAGCTGCTGAGCCGCGCCGGGGCTACCGTTCGGCGGCGGGCAGCGTCGGGCGGTCCGCAGGGGAGAGGCTGACGACGAACACGCGGGGGACTTCCCCGCCGCGTGGCGGCCGGTGACCACGATCCAGGCCGCGGTTCCCGATACGGACCACTCGATCAACGACTTCCGCCGGCATCGACCCCCATGACGGTCTGCGGGTACAGCACGCTCGGATCCGCGGACAGGGCCGCCTTGACCTGGACGGTGTTCTCATCGGCAAGGATCTCGATCCTGCCGGCCTCGAGCCCGTCCAGCGCGGTGCGCACGACGTCGGCGGGGTCGTTCTTCTCCACCTCGAAGCCCGCCATCATGTCGGTGTCGGTGCTGCCCAGATGCAGGCCCGTGACCATGGTCCCCTGACGTGCGAGTTCCAGGCGGATGCCGTTGGTCAGGCTCCACTGGGCCGCCTTCGCCGCACTGTAGGCGTTGGCCCCCTCGTAAGACATCCACGACAACAGCGACATGACATTCAAGATCGACCCGCCGCCGTTGCGGGCCAGCACGGGGGCGAACGCCCGGACCACGTTGAGCGTGCCGAAGTAGTGCGTCTCCATCTCCAACCGGACCTTCTCCAGCTCTCCGGTGACGAGGTTCTGATAGGTGGCGATGCCGGCATTGTTGATCAACAATGTGACGTCGCCCGCGGCGGCCGCCACGGCGGCGACCGACGCCGGGTCGGTGATGTCGAGCCGGAGCACCTGCACGCCGGGAATGTCGACGAGCTCGGGTGTGCGCGCGGTCGCGTAGACCTTCGCCGCACCCCGCTGCAGCAGCTGCCGCGCGAAGTGCCGGCCGATGCCACGGTTGGCGCCGGTGACGAGCGCGACGGAATCGGCGATCTTCATGGTTGCCTCCTGGTGGGCCTGAGCCGTTCTTGTTCAGGTCGTTCACGGGCTACGCTAAAACCTGACGCTGACGTCAGAGGCAAGTGTTATGACCGAGGTCGCGAGGAGGGTGTCCATGCGTATCGGCGAACTGGCCGCCAAGGCGGGCGTGAGCGTGCGGGCCCTGCGCTACTACGAAGAACACGATCTGCTGGCCTCGGTGCGCACCCCCAGCGGGCAGCGGCACTACCCGCGCAGCGCGCTCGGCCGCGTCCAGCTGATCCAGCAGTTGTACGCCGCGGGGCTGCCGAGCAAGACGATCGTGGAACTGCTGCCGTGCATCGAGACCGGCGAGGTGACACCCGAACTGCTCGACCGGCTGTCGGCCGAACGGGACCGCATCGAAGAGCGGATCGGCAGCCTGGTGGACACCCGTGACCGGCTTGAGCACCTCATCACCACAGCCACCAGCGCCAAGAACGCGGGCCACCGCTGCCCCGGATGGGTGTGCCCTCCATCTCCCTGAGGCGCCCCGTGCGGCTTCACGGGACACCTGACACCGTTTCGTCGAGGAGGCCGGGCACGCGAGTGGCGACCGATGACGTCTGCGACGGTGATCGTGTCGTCGTGGGTGTTCCGGTGGGTGATCAGGCCTGGGGCGCGTCCTGCGTCCCGGG
>NZ_JBPXMB010000058.1:0-17332 GCF_051918945.1 Streptosporangium sp. LJ11 | reverse complement strand
CTGTTCGACACCTCGGGCAACAAGAAGCCGGCCTACACCTCGGTCCTGAACGCCCTCAACGCCGCCGACCCCAACCCGACCCCCACCCCGACTCCCACACCGACCATCACCCCGACCCCGACCCCCACACCGACCATCACCCCGACTCCGGGTCCCGGGGCGTGCGCGGCGACGATCACGACGACCAACAACTGGCCGGGCGGCTTCCAGTCGACGGTGACGGTCAGCGCGGGCAACGCGCCGGTCAACGGCTGGACCGTACGGTGGACCTGGCCCGGCGGGCAGAGCATCAGCAGCCTGTGGAGCGGCCAGCACACCGTGTCCGGCTCCAGCGTGAGCGTCCGCAACGCCGCGTACAACGGCTCCATCGCGGCGGGTCAGTCGACCACCTTCGGTTTCACCGCCAACGGCACCGCGGCCACCCCCACGGCCACCTGCACCAGTCCCTGATCCGATTCGGACCGGGCCGTGGTTTCCACGGCCCGGCCCGTGCGCCACGTCATCTCTCCGGCTCACCCCCACACCTCCGTGGGGGTGAGCCGGTTTTTCCACTTCGGGGGATGGTCCTTCGGGGAGGGGAGCGGCGGGGCGTCCGAGTCGGCGGACACCCCGCCGCCGCTCATCGCCGGGGCTTCTGCGGAATCCTCGGCAGGACGTGGGGCGGCCCGGAGAAGGCCAGGTCCGCCTTGACGGCGTTGTAGGCGCGCTTGGGCCGGTAGGACTCGTCGTACAGGGTGGCCATGCCCTCCGGGGGGTCGGAGAACCAGCCGGGCACCCAGGAGTGCCGGTCGGTGAAACCCCAGACGGTGTAGGACAGGCAGCGCCGGTTGGCCAGGCACGCCTGCAGGAGCACGCTGTAGTTCGACGCCGACGCCTGGAGGCGGGGATTGATCTCGTTGGAGTCGCCCGCACGCACCCCGTCGGTCATCTGGCTGCGCACGTCCACCTCGGTGAACGCCGTGGCGAGCCCGAGGTCGGAGAAGGCGTCGAGCACTTCGAGCGCCTGGAAGGCGTCGAAGTTGCCGTACTGGGTGCCAAGGTGTCCCTGGCTGCCCACGCCGTCGATGGGGACGCCGCTCGCGCGCAGCTGCCTGACCATGTTGTAGACGTACCAGGTCTTGTCGGAGGACCCGCGGTCGCCGAACGCCTCGATGTTGTAGTCGTTGTAGAACAACAGGGCGTTCGGGTCGGCGGCACGGGCCCAGCGGAAGGCGTCGGCGATGTAGCCGGGGCCGAGGTGCTGCGCCCAGAAGCCCTTCAGGTGGATCGACGACGGGGTGTCCCACGGGTCGCTGGCCGCCTCGTTGACGACGTCCCACTGAGAGATCTTGCCCTTGAAGCGCTTGACGACGGTGGTGATGTGATTGCGCAGGATGTCACGGAGCTGCGTCTTGCTGATCGTCCCGTCCTCGACGCCCTGGGTGAGCCAGGCCGGCAACTGGTTCTGCCAGACCAGCACGTGCCCGCGGACCTGCTGCTTGTTCTCGCGGGCGAAGTCGATCAGCTCGTCGGCCGGGCCCCAGTTGTACGTGCCCCGGGTGGGTTCGAGCGACTCCCACTTCATGGCGTTCTCGGCGGTGACGGAGGAGAACTGCGAGGCGGCGAGCGCGCGGTACTGCGGATCGGCCGCGTCGTGCAGCACGTCCACGTCGATCGCGGTGCCGATGGCGAGACCGTGGCGGGCGGCGAGCGCGCGCAGGCTCTGCTCGGCGACCGTGGGGCGACGCTCTTCCGCCAAAACGGGAACGGCGTTCAGCGTGCCGGCCAGCATGAGCGTGGTGGCACCGAAGGTCAGGAAACGCTTCATCGAACTCCCTTGGAATCGACCCCCGAAACTTTCGGTATAGCAGCGAAAATAATCGTATTAAACCTTTCTGCAAGAGGAAAGGCCAATGTTGGAACCTCGAAATATTTCAAAATCACTCGGCGGGCGGTTGGATGCCCGGTCGCGAGAGTGCCGACGGCATCACAACCGCCCGGTCCTGGACGGCCGGTGGCATCATGACCAGGCGTGCTCCCAGGCGTCGTCGCGGGCGCGCCCCTGTCGTCGGACCCGGCTCGGGGCCGTACCTCGACGGGCCGGAGCCAGGGCATCGAGGGCATCGAGGGCATCGAGGGCATCGTGGGAAATGAAACGTTCAGAGCCGCCGTTCTTCCGCCGGCCGGGTGGCCCCGCTGAAAGAGCCCGACCTCGCAAGTCGGGTTTTCGCTGGTGGAGAGGCTGATATCTCACATGGCGGGGACGTGATGTCCGCAGGTCGTCGCATCCACGTAGAAGCGAGACGCCCGAAACTTTCTAGCCATGTCCTTGACACCTTTCCATGCCTTTTCCACACTTGGGTGCCGAGCGGACGCACCGCTTTCACCCAATTGTTAGCGCAAACATACGATGACCGCCCTTCTCGGGTCTGCGGCGGCCGTCGCGGCGATCACGCTCGGGGCGGTGGCGGCCGGAAGGGGAACTCCCGTCGGTGAGCCAAGTACGCAGCGGGATGCACGGCCGCGGAAACCATCGAGCCGCCTCAGTCAGACCAGCTTCACCTGCTATCAGCATCCGGATGGCACGATCTCGGGAGGGTCCGTGGTACGGATCGTCATGGCAATCGCCCTTCTCGGCACGTCACTGGTGGCCGTGGCCGGGCAGGCCGTGGCCGGGCAGGTCGCAGCCGCGCCTGTCATCACCGTTTCAGACAGTGTGCGTTATCAGGAGATGGACGGCTTCGGCGTCTCCACGGCGTTCCGCCGGGGGGAGTTGCTGCGTAACCTGTCGACGGCGCAGCAGAACGACGTCTTCCGCCTGTGGTTCGACCGCGAGACCGGCGCGGGGCTCAGCATCCTGCGCCTGGGCATCGGCGCCTCGCCGGTCGGCAGTCCGTACGACAAGATGGTCTCCATCCAGCCGCAGAACCCGGGTGGACCTGACGCGCCGCCGAGATACGTGTGGGACGGGGACGACGGCGCCCAGGTGTGGGTGGCCAAGGTCGCGCAGTCGTACGGCCTGGAGCGTTTCTACGCCAACGCCTGGAGCGCCCCCGGATACATGAAGGACAACGGGAGCGAGAACAACGGCGGCACCCTCAAGCCCGAGTGGCGCGCGGCCTACGCCCGGTACCTGGCGCAGTACACGAAGTTCTACGCGCAGGAAGGTATCAAGATCACGGACTTGGGGTTCACCAACGAACCCGACTACACGGCGACCTACGAGTCCATGCGCTTCACCCCGGCTCAGGCCGCCGCCTTCGTCAAGGTCCTCGGCCCGATCGCGACCGACGTCAAGATCGCATGTTGCGACTCCTTCGGCTGGGACCAGGGCAAGCCGTACACCAACGCCATCGAGGCGGACCCTGAGGCCCGCCGCTGGGTGTCCACCTACACGGCTCATACCTACGCAAGCCAGATAACGAGCCCGCAACCCGGGAACAAGCGCACCTGGATGTCGGAATGGGGCCCCGACGGGAGCACCTGGAACGAGAACTGGGACGACGGGAGCGGCCAGGACGGCTTCACCATCGCCCAGAACATCCATCAGGCTCTCACCGTCGGCAACGTCAGCGGCTACCTCTACTGGCTGGGGGGCTCTTCGGGAGCCACCCGGGCGCTGATCCAGATCGACCCGGCGGCGCGGACCTATCGCGTGTCCAAGCGGCTGTGGGCGATGGCGGCCTACAGCCGGTTCATCCGGCCGGGCGCGGTCCGGCTCGGCACGTCGACGAGCAACTCGTCGCTGAAGGTGTCGGCGTTCCTCAACTCCGACGGATCGAAGGTCGTCGGGGTGCTGAACACCGGCAACTCGGCCGTCACCTGGGACGGCCTGCAGGGCGGCACCACCGCCTACGTCACCGACAACTCCAACTCGCTCACGAGCGCCGCGGTCACGGGCGGCGCCGTCACCCTCAAGCCGCGCTCCCTCACGACCGTCGTGATCGGCGGGCCCACGCCGACTCCCACGCCCACGCCGACGCCGACCCCCACGCCGACACCGACTCCGACCCCCACGCCCACGCCGACTCCCACCCCGACGCCGACCCCCACTCCCACGCCCACGCCGACTCCCACCCCGACGCCGACCCCCACTCCCACGCCGACGCCGACTCCCGTCCCCGGCGGGTGCACGGCGACGATCCAGACGGTGAACGACTGGGGCGGTGGCTTCCAGTCCAACGTCACCGTGCGGGCCGGCTCCAGCGCGATCAACGGCTGGACGGTGAGCTGGACCTGGCCCGGCTCACAGTCCGTCACCCAGCTGTGGGGAGGCGTACGGTCCGGCTCGGGAGCGGCCGTCACCGTCCGGAACGAGACCTGGAACGGCGGCCTCGCCGCCAACGCCACCACCACGTTCGGATTCACCGCCAACGGGACCGCCGCCACACCGGTACTGACATGCGGGGTCTCCTGACCCGACGACGGCGCGCCGCCGCTCCCCCCGCGTAAGGGGGAGCGGCGGCGCCCGCGGTTCGTGGCACGGCGACACCACCGTCGCCGTGCCGACGGCCGGCCGAGAGCGAGGGTCAGCCCACCCGGCAGGAGACCGCCGGCCAGGTCCAGTCGCCGCCGTGCATCACGGTGAAGCCGAAGGTGTTGCCACTGCCGTTGGGGCGCATCGTCATGATCTTGCCGCTGCCGTCCCAGGTCGGGCTGCCGTTCCAGGTGGAGCTGATCCGCTGGGCGTTGCGCAGGGTCACCGTGACGATCCAGCTGTTGCTTCCCGAGACGTTGACCGACAGGTTGAACCGGTCGCTCCACTGCTGGCCGGCGGTGATGGCGGCCGTGCAGTCGCCGCCCGGCGGGTTCGTCGGCGTCGGTGTCGGCGAGGCGGTCGGGGTGCCGCCGTCGGGTGCCACGGCTCTGCCGGTGGAGGGCGAGATCATGCCGGCGCACAGGTTGCGGCTTCTCAGGTTCGCGGCGATCTGCGGGATCGCGTTGAGCGTCGTCGCGTACTGGTCGTGCATCAGGATGATCTGGCCGTTCTGCAGCCGTCCGGCGGCCTGCACGATCTGGGCGGTACTGGCGCCGTTCCAGTCCTGGGAGTCGACGTCCCAGATGATCTCGGTGAGGCCGAGCTGCTGGGCGACCGACCTCACGGTGGCGTTGGTCTCCCCGTACGGAGGCCGGAAGAGCCTGGGCGCGGTGCCGGTGGCCTGCTGGACGGCCTGCTGGGTCCGCTGGAGCTCCGACTGGATCTGGGAGCTGTTCATGGTGGTCAGGTGGGGGTGGGTGTAGCTGTGGTTGCCGATCCACATGCCGGCGTCTCGCTGGGCGCGGACCAGGGCCTGGTTGTTCTGGGCGTTCTGCCCGGTGTTGAACATGGTGGCCCGCAGGCCGTTCTGCCGCAGCGCGTTCAGCAGGTTGGCGGTGTTGCCGGGGTTGGGGCCGTCGTCGTAGGTGAGCCCGACGTATCCGGCGCTGCAGTCGGCGGCCTGGGCCGCGGGTGAGGAGGTCACGGCGAACGCCGCGCCGAGGACGGTGAGAAGACCCATCACGAGTGAACTCCGGATGCGTGAGCGGCGTACCCGGCTTCCGCGGGTGATGGTTGCGTTGTCGATCACTCTGTTCCTCCACTGGAACACCGATCGGTAAGGACGGACGCATGTACGGCTGCGGCGTAACGCGTACGGAATGCGCAGGACCGTGTTGAGCTGCGGTTCTGCCGCAAGGTCACCCGGGTGGGACGAGCGGGCCTGCCTGGTGAGTCATTCTGTGTATTGTCACGAAACCTGTCAAGAAAGCATCGAAATATTTCGGTAACATCGGCTGGCCTTTGGTCGCGACGAAGAAGCTTTCATTGGCCGTCCTCGCCCTCGATTGACCAGCCAGGGCCGACAGCCAGGCGAAATGCCCTTTCCGGGAATCGCAAGCAAGATCATATTTCCGATATATTTCTGAAAGTTGTTGACAGCCTGGCGCGTCAAACCCACACTCTCACCATCGACAGGCCCTAACCGCTGCCGATCCGGGTCACCCGCCGCGCGGCCTGGTCCTCCGGTCGTCGACCGCACGACCGGCCCAGCCCTGCCGCGTTGTACGACCCCAACGCGCGGTGGACGCCACCTCGGCCACCGCCCGCCCCGCGGGTCGTATCACGCTGCCTGCCCCCAACGGCCTTTATCGGCCTTCACCAGGAGGAAGCACGCATATGAACGATGCCCCCGCCCCCTCGAAGAGCCGAGGGCGTGGCCGCGCCAGGTCGCTCGTCGCCCGTGTCTGCGCCGTGGCGCTGGCCATGGCCGTGGCGGTGCTGCCCGGCCCCGCCTACGCGGCCATCACCACCAACCAGACCGGCACCAACAACGGCTACTTCTATTCCTTCTGGACCGACAGCCAGGGCACGGTCTCCATGGAGCTGGGGTCCGGCGGCAACTACAGCACCTCATGGAGGAACACCGGGAACTTCGTCGCGGGCAAGGGCTGGAGCACCGGCGGACGCAGAAGCGTGAACTACTCGGGCAGCTTCAACCCGTCCGGCAACGCCTATCTCACCCTCTACGGGTGGACGAGAAATCCGCTGGTGGAGTACTACATCGTCGACAACTGGGGCACCTACCGGCCCACGGGGACGTACAAGGGCACGGTCACCAGCGACGGCGGCACGTACGACATCTACCAGACGACGCGATACAACGCCCCCTCCATCGAGGGCACCAGGACCTTCAACCAGTACTGGAGCGTCCGGCAGTCGAAGAAGACCGGCGGCACCATAACCTCCGGCAACCACTTCGACGCGTGGGCCCGTAACGGAATGAGCCTGGGCAGCCACGACTACATGATCCTCGCGACGGAGGGCTACCAGAGCAGCGGAAACTCCAACATCACGATCGGCGGCTCCTCCGGCGGCGGCGGCGGTGGTGGCGGCGGTGGTGGCGGTGGTGGTGGCTGCACCGCGTCGCTCTCCGCGGGCGAGCAGTGGAGCGACCGCTACAACCTCAACGTCGCGGTGAGCGGTTCGAGCAACTGGACCGTGACGATGAACGTCCCGTCCCCCGCCAAGGTCCTCTCCACCTGGAACATCAGCGCGAGCTACCCCAGCGCCCAGGTGCTGACCGCCAGGCCCAACGGCAACGGCAACAACTGGGGCGTGACGATCCAGCGCAACGGCAACTCGACCTGGCCGACGGTCTCCTGCAGCGCGAGCTGACCTCGGCCCACCCCTCACGGCGCGGCGGCCCGACACCGCCGCGCCGTCGAGGACCACGCCGTTCGACCCGGGCACCTGACGCGAGTGTGCCCCGGACGCGCCCCGGTGCTGGGACACCTCGGTCGTCCCACCCCTGGTCTTCCGACCGGATACGCGCTCACCCGGCAGCCCGCCGGGATCCGGTCGGAAACGGTGGTCCCGCTCCACTGGGGAGTGGGGGCGGGGCCACCACTGTTCTCGGAAGCCGGCACCACATCCCTAGGCCGTGTGTCATAAGTGGCTGGGGATAGTTGCCCGCCTGACGTGATGACAGTGGACACGGCAGGTTCCGGATCGGCGGACAGGCGCCTCTGGACGGGCGGCCGTCTCTCGTCCGGCTCGACGGCTACGGCGACTACCGCTGGTGTTCCGTGCGGACGATCCCGGATCCGACGCGGTGAACGTCTTCAGCCGAGCCAGGTAATTCCCGTGGGCGTGCCGCCGGGCCGTACGCGGCGAGGAAGACCCGTACCGCGCCCTCGACATGGTGGTCCAGCTCCAAGGCGGTGGGAGCGCGGTCATCACCGAGCAGCATGGCCTGGTTGACCGGTGCGGACATGACGAGCCAGTTGAACTGGGTCGCGGCGGTGACCGGGTCGGCTGCCAGCAGCGCCCCCCGGGCGTCGAGGTCGGCGAACGCCTTAGCCAGCGCCGCGATCGTTCGTCCGGGACCGCGTTCGTAGAAGGTGCGGCCAAGCTCGGGAAAGCGAGAGGTCTCGCCGATCACCAGCCGGCGGAGCTGGACGACGCGCGGGCGCAGCACGAGCGCGAGCTGCCGCCGGGCCAGCTCGCGCAGGTCCGCCTCGACATCTTGGGTGTCGGCGAGGCCGGACACCGCGTCCTGGACGACCTGGCCGGCCTCGTCGACGGTGGCGGCGACGATCTCGAGGAACAGCCGCCGCTTGTCAGTGAAGTGCTTGTAGACGGTCGGCTTCGACACCCCGGCGACCGCGGCCACCTCCTCCACGGTGGTGCCCAGGTAGCCGTTGCGCAGGAACACCTCCGTCGCGGCGTCGAGGATGGCACGGTGCTTACGGTCGGAGCGGTTCTCACCCATTGCGCAAGACTAAACTGAACGGTGTAGTTTGCCGTAATGGCTTTCACCGACGAAGAGATCACGTACCTGCGCTCGCAGCCGCTCGGACGGCTGGCCACCCTCGGCGAGGGCGGACAGCCCGATGTCGTACCCGTGGCCGTCGAGTTCGACGGGACTTTCCTGTGGGTCGGCGGTGCCGGTACCGTGCGCGACACCCGCAAGTTCCGCAACATCGCCTCCGGAAACCACAAGGTGGCGCTGGTGGTCGACGACCTCGTGTCGCTCGAACCGTTCATCGCCCGGGGCATCCGCGTGTACGGCGACGCCGAGCAGCCCTTCGAGCGGGTCGGCCTGGTCGGCCCCGGCACCTACCTGCGCATCACGCCGACCGTGTCGTGGAGCTGGAATCTCGCGGGTGAGCCCGCTGGCGAGGAGTGGTACCCATCGAACAAGATCGTGCACTAACCGCGCCTGCAGTACGGCTCGACGTGCCATTCAGCGTGGCGGTGACGAGGCGGTTCGATGTGACCGACGCGCAGTGGGCGGTACTGGAACCGCTGCTGCCCAAGAGGAAGAAGCCTGGCCGACCACCGAAGTGGAGTAGACGACAGCTGATCGATGGAATTCGGTGGCGAATTCGGGTTGGTTCGCCGTGGCGGGACGTGCCAGCCTGTTACGGACACTGGCGCACGGTGTACGGGCTGTTCCGGCGGTGGCAGCGCGAGGGTATCTGGACTCGGATCCTGGCCGGGTTGCAGGGTCATGCTGACACGTCGGGTCTGATCGACTGGGACATAAGTGTGGATTCCACGATCGCTCGGGCGCATCAGCACGCCGCTGGCGCCAGGCGACAGTCGCACCTGCAAGTTGAGCCGCCGGGTGGTGCTGGTGGCGCGGAGCCGGAGGATCACGCGTTGGGCCGGTCTCGGGGCGGTTGGACGACCAAGCTGCACCTGGCCTGCGAGCAAGGGCGCAAGGTGCTGTCGATGGTGCTCACTGCCGGACAACGCGGAGACTGCCCGCAATTCATCACAGTGCTCGGCCGGATCCGGGTCCCGCGCGTTGGTGGTGGTCGGCCGCGCAGCCGCCCAGACCGGGTTTTAGCTGACAAGGCGTACAGCAGCAAGGCCAACCGTGCCTACCTGAGCCAACGGTCGATCCGCTGCGTCATCCCGATCAAGGCCGACCAGGTCGCCCACCGCCGCGCCCGTGGCTCACGGGGTGGGCGACCACCAGCCTTCGACAAGGTCGCCTACCGGCTACGACACGCCGTCGAGTGCGGCATCAACTTGCTCAAACAACACCGCAGCGTGGCGACCCGCTACGACAAACTTGCCGTGCGGTACGAAACCACCGTAATCATCAGCATGATCGACACCTGGGTCCGTCGTATCGAACGCCACTTATGACACACGGTCTAGTCGCGGAACGATCCGTCCGCCCGGCGCAGATGATTGCTGAGCAGATGCCTGCAGTCGGGACAGTGACGCATGAACCCGCGCTTCACCACGAAAGCGATACCGACGGTGCACAAGTACAGGAGCCCGACCATCCACTTCTGCCCCACGCGGGGAACGGCCGGCTTAGTGCAGGTCCCGCAGTCTCGACAGCTCACTGTTCCCCCGTCACCGTGATGGACGACCACCTGCCCTGTAGATCGTACGTGGGGGCAATCTGGAACAAGTGTGTGAGTCCATTCCGCTTCTGCGGACATCTGGTGGCTCATACCGAATCAGGTCCAAGCAGGTATTCGCCATCATGCGTACGGACAGCGGGACCGGCGATTCGGAGCGCGTCCAGCAGACGGATCGGAAATGCTTCCGACATGCGGGTTGAGACCTCGTCGAGCGTGAGCCATGTGGTCTTCGTCGCCTCCTCAGTTGATCTGGCCTCCCCCTCCACCGGGTGGCAGAGACAGACCGGGGAGACGACCCCGAGCGTCATGTTCTTGTAGACGCCGGTCAGGCGGATCGGCTCGACGTGGACACCCGTCTCCCCCAGGACCTCGCGCCGGACCGAGTCCAACGGGCCTTCGTCCAGCTCGACGACACCACCGGGCACCGGAGCGCAAGAAAGATCCGGCCACTTCGGTGAGTGACCAGGACCTCATATGAAACCCCCGGGAGCCTCGGGACAAGTGCCCTTCGCCGTGGAGCCCGAAGATAAGTGACACCGCGGGGCGTCCGACGTTCGGACGCCCCGCGGCGGCGTTACCCGGCAGGGCGGATCAGGTCCGCCGTGGCGTTCAGCTTCCGTAGACCTCGAAGCTGAACAGGGAGTACCCGTACGCCGAGCCCCGGGTGGTGCCGTGGATGCGCACGTACCGGGTGGAGGCGCTCAGGCCGGTGTTGTTGTCCTCGCCGCCGTTGCCGCCGGTCACCGACCTGGCGTTGGTCCAGGTCGTGCCGTTGGGCGAGGTCTGGATCTGGTACGCCGACGCGTAGGCCGCCTCCCACACCAGGCGCACCCGGTTGATCGTGTACGTGGCGCCCAGGTCGACCTGGATCCACTGCGGGTCGGAGAACGCGCTGGACCACCGGGTCGTCGCCGACGCGTCCACCGCGGCCGAGGCCGGGTAGGTGGCCGCCTCCACGCTGGAGGCCGTCGCCGGCTTGTTCAGCGCGAGGTTCGTCGACGTCGGCGGGGTGCCGCTGGTGAACGTGAAGGAGTCGACGTCGAACAGCGAGCCCGCGCCACCGGTGAAGACCAGGAACAGGTTCGTCGTCCCGGACGGCGGCGTCACGGTGCCGGTGACGTTGACCCACGTCTCCCAGCCGCCGGTCGGCGCGACCGTTGCCGTGCCGACCACCGTCCCGGTCGCCGAACCGGCCCGCAGGGTGAGCGTGCCGCCGGTGCCGGCCGACGCGACCCGGGCCGTGAACGACGTGACCCCGGTCAGGTTGTACGGCGTGAACGAGATCCAGTCCCCGTTCTCGATGTGCCCGACCGCGTTGCCGCCGTTGGCCGACGGCTTGGCCACGATCTGGACGCCCTGCTGAGCGCTGTAGTGCTCGGCCTGGCGGGTCCGCGGCTGCAGGACGGCCTGCGGCGCGTGGACGGCCGTGGTCGAGCCGACCGGGGTGTACTCCGCGTCGAAGACGCCGAAGATGTTCGCGTTGGCGTCGTGCTCACCGTCCACGGGGGTCTGGATGGTGCCCGAGCAACCGGTCGCGCTGGTCATCTGGTGGCCGTGGCTGTCGTGACCGAGGATGTAGTTGATCTTCACCCGGCTGCAGTCGACGGTCGGGGAGTTCGGGTCGGTGACGCTGATCTGGAACGGGACCGCGTCGCCGAAGCTGAACACCCGCCCGTTGAGCGGCAGGTTGAGGGTGACCGTCGGTTGCCCGACGCTGATCGTGGTGCTCGCCGTGGCGCTGCGACCGGTGTTGTCGCTCACCGTCAACGTCGCCGTGTACGTGCCGTTGGCCGTGTAGGTGAACGACGGGTTCGCCGCGGTCGAGTCGGTGCTGCCGTTCGTCGTGAAGTCCCACGCGTACGTGATCGGGTCGCCGTCCGGGTCGGTGCTCCCGGCCGAGCTGAACTGCACGGTGAGCGGCGCGTTGCCGGCCTTCGGGTTGGCGCCGATCGCCGCGATCGGCGCCTGGCCGGTGCCCGAGTTGTACTCGATCCTGTACACGGCCGAGTTGGCGTCGCCGCCGAACCATCCGGTGCCGTAGTCGAGCACGTACAGCGCGCCGTCCGGCCCGAACTCCATGTCCATCACCTGGGTGCCGGTCCAGGTGGGGAAGGGCTCGATCGAGCCCACCCCGCCACTGGCGTTCAGGGTGACCGTCTTGATCCACCGCCGGCCGAACTCACCGATGAACACCTTGCCGTTCATCGACGCGGGGAACTTCACGTCCGAGACGAGCCCGGCGTCGTAGTTGTAGACCGGGGCGTTCATCGGCGACCAGCTTCCGCAGCACAGCTCCGACCGGTCCTGGCCGACCCCGTACGGCAGCCAGGCCGCGCGCGAGGCCGGGAGCTGGGTGATGCCGGTGTTGTTGCGCGAGTTGTTCACCGGCCCGCCGGCGCAGTTGAACGCGGCGCCCGAGGGACCGGACGGGAACGTGAAGTCGATGTACGGCACGTTGAACTGCGAGCAGTACGGCCAGCCGTAGAAGCCGGGCTGGGTGATGCGCTCGAACGAGACCGACGCCGCCGGGCCCCGGGTGGCGCTGGCGCTGCCCGCGTCCGGCCCGTAGTCACCCAGGTAGACGATGCCGGTGGCCTTGTCCACGTTCATCCGGAACGGGTTGCGGAACCCCATCGCGTAGATCTCGGGCCGGGTGTTCGCGGTGCCGGGCGCGAACATGTTGCCCGCCGGGACGGTGTAGCCGCCGCCCGCACTCGGCTTGATCCGCAGCACCTTGCCGCGCAGGTCGTTGCTGTTGCCGGAGGTGCGCTGCGCGTCGTAGGCCGGGTTGCGGTCGGTCCGCTCGTCGATCGGCGTGTAGCCGCTGGAGTCGAACGGGTTCGTGTCGTCACCGGTGGAGAGGTAGAGGTTGCCGGCCGCGTCGAAGTCGATGTCGCCGCCGACGTGGCAGCACATGCCGCGACTGGTGGGGACGTCGAGGATGGTGACCGCGGAGGCCGCGTTGAGGGTGTGGTCCGCGTTGACCGTGTACCGGGCCAGCCGGTTCACCCCGTTGAACGGGGCGAACTGGGCCGCCGTGCCCGAGGCCGGCGCGTCACCGCCCGGAGTGGACAGCGGCGGCGCGTAGTAGACGTACACCCACCGGTTCGACGCGAAGTTCGGGTCGGCCTTGATGCTCTGCAGGCCTTCCTCGTCGTGCGTGTACACGGGGATGGTGAGAGCCACCTTGGTGTTGCCCAGCACGTCGGTGTAGCGGATCGTGCCGTCGCGCGACGTGTGCAGCACGCCCCGGTTGGGCAGGACGGTGAGGCCCATCGGCTCGCCGGTCTCCGCCGCGCCCTTGGCCAGCGTCACCTGGGTGTAGCCGGGCGCCGCGAGTGCCGCGGGCGCCGCGGGCGCCGCTGCCTTCGAGGCGGTGCTCGGTGCGGCCTGTGCCGGTGGAGGACCCAGGCTGAGGGCGGTCGCCAGTACGGCGACGCATGCGACGAGTTTTCTTAACATGATCGGTGGTGCTCGCTTCCTGTAGTACGAATCCATACAGGCGTGCGCCGATCACGCCAACGACGCGGAGAGGCGGGGGAATCCCTCGGCGACGTCGCTCGGACAAACTGTGACTGCTATGGGTAAAACAGTCAACAGGTCCTTGTCAGGGGTTGTGAGTCACCTCGTCTTTGAGGCTTCGAGCGCCGCGGAGCTGTGGCGAACCGTCAAGCGACCGCGGGCGGACACGTTGGAGGGCATCACGAAGGGGGCCGTCGCCGGCCGTCGCGGTGGGCCATGACGACGGGACGCGGGGATCGTCCCGCTCGCCGGCCGGGGGGAGCAGGTGAACGGTGAGCGCCGGTGCTGTCGGCGCATACCGGCCTCCACCGGCGGGTGACGAGCGGGACCGGGCCGACGGGGCGGTCGGCGTACGCCCTCGCCGGCCCGGCTATCTCCCTTGTGCCGGCGGCGCGGCGCCGACCTGGCGCCGCGCCTGCCGTCAGCAGGTCGCGGTGGTACGGATCGGCAGTCGCATGACGACCTCCAGGCATTCGAGGGGGGTGGGGGGTGTGGGGGCCGGCCGATCACCGATCGCGGAGCGGGGCCGCGGTCGGTGGAACCGCGTGATCAGGTGCGGTGGTACGAATACGGAGTGAGCCGGGGCCGTGGAAACCCGGCGATCGGTACGGCCTGCGAGACCGCCTCGGCCGCCGTCGCCGTACGGTGCCGAGCCCTGTGGGTGAGGTGGTTCGCTCCCGGCCGCTCCGGCTCCGGCTCGACGGCCGCGCGCCCGCGCGGTGATTCGAGTCGGCGACCTATCCCGGCCTCGGGCAGCGACCTCTCGCCACGCGGGGGACGAAGAGTGCGGTGCTGCAATCGCAAATCGCTGCACCTCCTGAACTTTCGCCATTTTTGCGGCTCATTCGGTCATTCTGCTGCGATCTTAAAATGTTACGCGCAGACTGTCCAGATGTTACGGCCGACTTCGTTGGACTTTCGCCGAGGAACGACGAAAGTCCAACATTATTGGTCGAAACTTATCCTTCCGCGACGCAGGGAGCGATAAGCCCCGCAACGTTGTCGGCGTCGGCGGAGCGGAGGAGGCCACGCTCCGCCCATGACGATCCTTCACTTGTCCATTCGTCGTAACCCTCCGCGCGGCCGGACACCGACCGGCTGCGGGATCCGCGTCGCGCTGTGATGGCCGGGACCGGTGTGGTCAGTTCTCGGCAGGGCGGGTGAGGGAGAGGACGAACCCGCTCGCCGGGCGGGCTGGGATTCGACGCAGGGAGATGCCGAGGTCCTGTTCGGGGACGTGGTAGTCCAGCCGGGCCAAGCGGACGGCCAGGGCCTGCAGGAGGGCGACGGTGATGGGCTCGCCGGGGCAGCGGTGGCCGGTGCGCGGGTCGCCGCCGCCCTGGGGGATGAGGTCGAAGGCGCCGATCCGTCGGCCGTCGAACCGCTGCGGGTCGAAGGTGTAGGGCTTCTTCCACAGCAGCGGGTCGTGGTTCTGGCCGTAGATGTCGAGCAACACCAGCGAACCTGCGCCGATCGGCTCCCCTTGCCAGGACAGGTCCCTGACGGCCCTGCCGCCGACGAAGGGGGCGAACGGGTAGAAGCGGCGGACCTCCTGGGCGAACATCTCGGCGAAGGACCCCTCGCCGTCACCGTCATCATCGCGCAGGAGGGCGCGGTGCTCGGGCCAGCGGTGCAAGGCATGAGCCGCGAACGTCACGAACCAGGACACCGCCACGGTCGGGCGGATGACGTTGAGCAGTTCCACCGCCGCCACGCGGGGATCGAGCAGTTCGCCGCCGGGGTCGCGGTGGTGGGCGACCACGTCGGCCGCTGAGCCCGCCGGTACCGAGAGGGCGCCGCGGCGCACGTCCCGCACCAGGGCGGCCAGCCACGCCTCGCGGTGCCCTCTGGCCACGCGGGCCCGCCAGTGCCGTGGCCCGGCGGTGGCGAAACCGTCGACCATGGCGAGGAGGTCGCCGGCCGCGTCTTCCACGTCGGTGCCGTCCAGCGGGACGCCGGTCCACCGGCAGACGCCGCGGGTCAACACCTTGGCGACCTCGTCGAAGAGCACGACACGGCGCCCGTCGGCCCACGAGGCCACCGCCTCGTCCCAGGCGGTCATGGTGTGGCCGGTCAGGGCCGCGATGCCCTGGTCGGTCATCAGCGTCGTGAACATCGCCTTGCGTAGGCGGTGGTCGGCGCCGTCGAGGGTGTGCACGGCGCCGTGCCCGGTCAGGGTGCTCTTGACCATCTCCGGCAGCGCGGTATCGCGCCGGAGGTGGTCCTCGTCGTAGAAGAACCGCGCGGCCTCCGGCCCGCACAGGCCCACCACGCGCCGGCCCATCAGCCGGGTACGGACCACCCCGCCGGGGGTGCGGCGCCGCAGGTTCGGCAACCAGCCATAGCCTTCGAGCAGCAAGGACAGCGTGTCGTCGAGTTCAGGCATAGTCCTGCGCCTGCCCGCTCTCCCCGCGAGAAAACACGGTCGTCGGCCACGGGCGCCGGTGCCGGTGAGCGTGCGACGCGGCTTGGGCGATGGAGGCCCACCGGCCGTCGCCGCTCTCCGGGCGCGCGTCGAGGGCGGCCGACCAGAAGGCGACCCCGGCCGCGAAGTCGTCGCGGTCGATCACGACGCTGCCGACACGGGAACGGCGCATGATTTCTCCAGGTGTCGTCAGGTGTCGTCGCGGTCTTCGTGGGCGCTGCCGGGCTCGGCCAGGGTGCGGTGCATGCGCGCCTTGGCGGTCTCGGGCGTGACCTTGGCGGTGACGCTCTGCACCCTGTTCTTGACCGAACCGGCCACCACGTGGTCGTCACCCGCCATCAGTGCCTTGAACCCCTGCTCGGCCACCTGGGCGGGGTCGTCCTTCCTCCCGGCTCCCACCCTGGTGTCCAGCATGCCGGCGCGACGGAAGAAGTCGGTGTCGGTGGGGCCGGGCAGCAGGGCGGTGACGGTGACGCCGGTGTCCTTGAGCTCCTCGCGCAGAGCCTCCGAGAAGGAGAACAGGAACGCCTTCGAAGCGGCGTAGACCGCCTCGAAGGGGCCGGGCATGGTGGCCGCGACGGAGGAGGTGAACAGCACGCGGCCCCGCCCCCGGCCGACCATGTCCGCCAGCACGCGTTTGGCCAGGTGCACCGAGGAGGTGACGTTGAGGTCGATGAGCTTCAGTTCTGCGGCCAGATCCGTGTGGCGGGCGAAGTCGCCGCCCACCCCGACGCCCGCGTTGATCGCCACCGCCTCCAGGGGCCGGCCCGAGGCGGTGGCGCGAGCGTACAGCTCCTCGACCCCGGCGAACTCGGTGAGATCGGCGCGAACGGCGGTGACCTGCGCGCCCGGTTCCCGTATCGAGTCGGCGGCCTCCTCGATGCCCTCGTCCTCGGCGGTGACGACGAGGTCGAAGCCGTTGTGCGCGAACTGCCTGGCCAGCTCGTACCCGATGCCGCTGGAAGCTCCGGTGACGAGTGCCAGTGGCCGGGGTGTGGGACTGCTCATGAGCTCGGTTCCTTTCCAGTCGACGTTCCACGTCCGGTCGACGTTCCACGTCCGCGAAGCGGTGGAGAGGGGCCGATCGACAGACGGCCTTTCGAAGTGGTGAATGCCGTTTTTCACGGTGCGGGGTGCCGGGACGTTCACGGGGCCGGGTACCCGGCTCGTCCGAGGGGAAACACGGCTGGTGATCGCGGTACGCCGTTGCCGGTGCCGCACGGTGGACGGAGCCCGTACAGGATTCACGCGGGTCATCACGGACGAGGGCGGAAACGGCGGCGCAGGCGAAGACGTCGTCATGTGAGATGCCGAGACAGGCCCACCGGGCGGATGACCCCGACCGGGCATCTCATGAGGTGTCGCACACGCCGGTGGGGTAGGGGGGTGATAGTTACGGTTGGTGGGGCAGGAGCGATGGATGAGATTCCACGGCGTGTCAACGGTCGTGGCGGCCGGGGCGGCACTGCTGGTGTGTGTGGCGGGGTGCGCGTCCGCGGCCGCGCCTTCCGCTCAGCGGGCGGCGCAGGACTTCTACGCCGC
>NZ_JBPXMB010000057.1:0-19199 GCF_051918945.1 Streptosporangium sp. LJ11 | reverse complement strand
GCGCGGTGGTCATCCAGGTACGCGGTGAGCGCGACCTGCTGGTGGACGGTCGCACGCAGCAGGAACTTAAACGACCTCCGCACGAGCACCCCCACCGGTGGGGGTGCTCGTATCGGGTCTCGATTCGGGCATCACCTCCAACGCCACGATCTGCCGGTCGTGCTCGTCGGCCTTGGCGCAAATCAACTCCTCAAGGCGGTCCTTGACCCGCCCGCCAAGAACCGGGCGGTACTTCGGGCACCACACCACGTGGTAGCCGAGGTCGTACGCCGCGCCGGTAGAGGTGCGCACCTGACGAGTCACGCCATCAATATGACAGCACCGTCCATCCAACGCGCGACGATCGGAGATCCCACATGCGCAGACCTGACCGGCCAGGCCACGCTCGGCCCTTGACGGCCCTCCCGCTCCCGACTCCCCCGTCGCCCAAAGGCGACGGTCCCTTCGGGAGGATCTGATGGATGGTGAGCTCGCGCAGCCCTCACGCTTCCGCTCCGACGGGACGACGATCCGGCTGGCCGACATCGCCGCCCAGGCCGGGGTGAGCGAGGCCACGGTCAGCCGGGTGCTCAACGGCAAGCCCAGCGTGTCGCAGTCGACCCGGCAGGCGGTGCTGACGGCGCTGGACCTGATGGGCTACGAGCGCCCGCAGCGGCTGCGCCAGCGCAGCAACGGGCTGGTCGGCCTGGTCACCCCGGAGCTGGACAACCCGATCTTCCCGGCCTTCGCCCAGGCCATCGAGAAGGCGCTCACCCAGCACGGCTACACCCCGGTGCTCTGCACCCAGCTGCCCGGGGGAGCCCCGGAGGACGAGTTCACCGAACTCCTGATGGACCGCGGGGTGAGCGGCATCGTCTTCGTCTCCGGACTGCACGCCGACACCACGGCCAAGATGGACCGTTACACGCGCCTGATCGAGCGCGGGCTGCCGATCGTCCTGCTCGACGGCTACAGCGAGCGCGTCGAGGCGCCCTTCGTCTCCCCGGACGACCGCGCCGCGGCGCGGCTGGCCGTGCAGCACCTGGCCGACCTCGGGCACGAGCGCATCGGCCTGGCGGTGGGGCCGCGCCGGTTCGTGCCGGTGATCAGGAAGATCGAGGGCTACCGGCAGGCCATGTCCCAGCTGCTCGGCGTCACGGACGCCGACGGGCTGATCTCGCACTCGCTGTTCTCGGTGGAGGGCGGCCAGGCCGCCGCGGCGCAGCTGCTGGAGCGCGGCTGCACGGGCATCGTGTGCGCGTCCGACCTGATGGCGCTGGGCGCGATCCGGGCCTGCCGCGACCGGGGGCTCTCCGTACCGGGGCAGGTGTCGGTGGTGGGGTTCGACGACTCGCCGCTGATCGCGTTCACCGACCCGCCGCTGACCACCGTGCGCAAGCCCATCGGCGCGATGGCCTCGGCGGCGGTGGCGACCCTCCTGGAGGAGATCAACGGGGTCCGCGCCAAACACGTCGAGCTGATGTTCCAGCCCGAGCTCGTCGTCCGCCGCTCGACCGGCTCCGGCCCCCTGGTCAGCCGCTAGGGGCACGCGTCCGGCCGGGTGGGAGCCGGTGGGAGCCGGTGGGAGCCGGTGGGAGCCGGTGGGAGCCGGTGGGAGCATGGCCCGATGAACACTGGTCACGATGTCGTCGTCATCGGCGGCACCGGAGTCGACACCACCGCCTACGTGCCCGCGCTCCCCCTGCCGTACGCCGACACCTACGCGGTCCCGCCGGTGATCGACCGGATCGGCAACACCGGCAGCGGTGTCGCCCTCGGCTGCCACGCGCTCGGGCTGAGGGTCAAGCTGGTCGACCTGATCGGCGACGACCCGCAGGGCCGGTTCGTCCGGGCCCACTTCGCGGAGAAGGGGGTGGACACCGGCTGGGCGCTCGCACCGCAGGGGACCCGGCGCAGCATCCTGCTCGTCGGCCCGGACGGGCGGCGCACCTCGCTGTTCGACCCGCGCGCCGCGCCGGGCGAGCGGCTGCCCAGGGAGCTCTACCTGGACGCGGTCCGCGCGGCCCGGCACGTCCACGTGTCGATCACCGACTTCTCCCGGCACGTCTACCCCGACCTGCGTACCGGGTCCGGCCCGCGTACCGGGCCCGAGCGGGGCACCGGTTCCGAACCGGCCGCGGGGACCGTCCCGGGCGGCGCGTCCGTCTCCACCGACCTGCACGACTGGGACGGCGAGAACGACCACCACCGGGACTTCGCCTACTCCTCCGACCTGGTCTTCCTGTCGGCCACCGCGCTCGGCCCGCGCCGTGACGAGGTCATGCGCGACATCCTGGCGCGCGGCCGGGCGAGGGCCGTGGTCTGCACGGAGGGCGCAGAGGGCTGCCGCGTCCTGGACGCGGACGGCTTCCGCCGCTTCCCCGCCGCGCCCCCGCCGGGGCCGGTGGTCGACAGCAACGGCGCGGGGGACGCGTTCGTCTCGGGGGTCCTGTACGGGCTGCTCTCCGGGCGTTCCCTCGACGACTCCATCCCCCTCGGCGCCGTCGCCGGAGCCCACGCCTGCACGTCGGCGGGCACCCACGAGAACCCCATCGGCGAGCCGGACCTCCTCGGCCGCGCGAGGGAACTCCGCCGCGAGGGGGAACCCGCCCGCCCCCCGGGTACGTGACGGCGTCCACCTCCGAGGGACGCGGAAAACCGTTTGCCCGGCGCGGGGAACGGCCGACACACTCTCGGGATGGCCGAGATCCTGTACGGCGACGGGCGCGCCGGCATCGACGCGGCGCTGGTGAGGCGACTGGTCGCGACCCAGTTCCCGCGGTGGAGCGCCCTTCCGGTGACCCCGGTCGAGGTCGACGGGTGGGACAACCGCACCTACCGTCTCGGTGACGAGATGACGGCGCGTCTTCCCACCGCCGCCGGCTATGTCCCGGCGGTCGACAAGGAGCATCGATGGCTGCCGGTCCTCGCCCCGTCGCTGCCGGTCGCCGTTCCCACGCCGCTGGCGAAGGGGGTTCCGGGCGAGGGATACCCGTTCAGCTGGTCGATCCGCGGCTGGCTGGACGGTGAGACCGCGAGTCTCGACCGCATCGACGACCTGCCCGGGTTCGCGGTCTCGGTCGCCGGTTTCCTTCTCGCCCTGCAGCGCGTGGACGCGACCGGCGGGCCGCCGGCGGGCGCGCACAGCTTTCACCGGGGCGCGTCACCGGCTCACTACGACGACGAGACACGTCGCTCCCTCGCCGCGCTGGACGGCCGCGTCGACACCACCCGGGCGTCGGCCGTGTGGGACGCCGCCCTCGAGGCGACCTGGTCCGGGCCGCCGGTGTGGTTCCACGGCGACATCGCGAGCGGCAACCTGCTGGTCAGGGACGGCAAGCTGGCCGCCGTCATCGACTTCGGGACCTCGGGCGTCGGTGATCCCGCCTGTGACCTGGTGATCGCGTGGACGATGTTCTCCGGCGAGAGCCGGGAGGCCTTCCGCGACGCCGCCGGCCAGGATCCCGCCATATGGGCGCGGGCTCGTGGCTGGGCGCTGTGGAAGGCTCTGATCAGCCTCGTCCAGGACATCGACGGGGACGGGCGGCGGGCCGCGGATCACCGCCGCGTCATCGACGAGGTCCTGGCCGACCACAATCGTGCCGGCTGACCCCGCGGGCACCGGCGGCCGGGCCCCCGCCGGGGTCGCGGGTCGCCGGTGGACGCTCCGGGGCTCCGCGCGTTCGCCCGGGTCCGGCTCCGCGCGCGCCTCCGTACGCCGCTCCCGTGCCCCCGGCGGGGCCTCGCCGTTCCGGCACCGGGGGCGCGGGCCCTATTCGCCGCTCAGCTCGTCGAGGACGGCCCTGGCGGAGGCGCGGTAGGCGGCCACGTTGCGCAGCTTCACGTGCTCGTAGCCGCGGACCACCTCGGGCAGCTCGGCCAGCTCGCGGACCCGCTCCCCGGTCTCCGGGCGCAGGTGGTCCAGCGCGCTGTGCACGTCGCGGGTGTACTCGGCGGCGAGTTCGCGCTCGGTCCCGCGCACCCCGCCCAGGCCGAACGGGTCCAGCCGGGTGCCGCGCAGCGCGCGCATGCCGTACAGCAGGCGGAAGGCCGGGTCGAACCAGGCGCCGAGGCGGAGCTTGCGCCTCATGCCCAGGGCGCGCAGGAACGGCGGGTGCAGGTTGTAGGAGACCCGCGCGCCGGGGCCGAACTCGGCGGCGATCCGCGCCCGCTCGGCCGGGTCGAGGTGCAGGCGCGCCACCTCGTACTCGTCCTTGTAGGCCATCAGCCGGTGCAACTGCCGGGCGTAGGCCTCGGTGACGGCGGTGCTCCCGGGGGAGACCTCCCGCTCCCTGGCGAGGACCGCGCGGACCGCGTCGGCGTACCGGGCGGCGTAGCGCGCGTTCTGGTACGCGACGAGGTCGGGCACCCGGACCGTGAGGATCCGGTGCAGCTCGGTGCCGGGCTCGGCGACCGCGTCGACCAGGCGTACCGTCTCCGGGCCGGGCGGTGGCGCGACCGGGGCGGCGGGGCGGGTCGCCGCCGCCACGGCCTCGGGGGCGGCGACCACCGCGCGGCCCCAGTGGAAGGCGGCGACGGTCCGCTCGGCGGCCCGGCCGCCGCCCGCGCGGATGGCCCGCTCGATCGACTCCAGGCCGAGCGGGATGAGCCCGCGCTGCCAGGCGGCCCCGACGATGATCGTGTTGGCCGGCATGTGGTCGCCGAACAGCGCCTGGGCCATCTCCTCGGCGTCGAGGTAGACGTTCAGCTCGCGCCGGGTCCGCGACTCCAGCGCGCCGATCGGCGAGCCCGTGTCGGTCAGGTGGGTGGACGGGTCGAGCACCATCGAACCGGTCGGCACCAGGCTGGTGGAGACCACCGCCACGGTACGGTCGCGGTCGGCGGCGGCCAGGTGGGCGGGATCGGTGGCGCCGATCAGGTCCAGCGCCAGGTAGGCGTCCACGCTGGCCGCGCCGCCCCGCGCCGAGCGGTCGCCGTCACCGTCGAAGATGAGGATGTCGGAGACGACCGTGCCGCCCTTCTGGGCCAGGCCGGTCTGGTCGAGCCCCCGCGACCGCCTGCCGTCGAGCATCGCGGCGGTGCCGAGGATCTGCGCGACCGACACCACGCCGGTGCCGCCGATGCCGACCAGCCTGATCGAGGTCTCCCCGGTGCGCGCCTCGGGCAGGGGCATCTCCGGCGGCGCGGGCACCGCGGCGCGCCTCTTCGCGGCGGCCTTCCCCTTCGCGGGCAGGACGGTCAGGAAGGACGGGCAGTCGCCCTCCACGCACGAGTAGTCCTTGTTGCAGGACGACTGGTGGATCTCGGTCTTGCGGCCGAACTCGGTCTCCACCGGCAGCACGGACAGGCACTCGGACTTCTGACCGCAGTCGCCGCAGCCCTCGCAGACCCGCTGGTTGATCGCCACCCGCCTGGCGGGGTCGGGCAGGTCGCCCTTCTTGCGCAGCCGCCGCTTCTCGGCCGCGCACTGCTGGTCGTGGATGAGCACCGTCACGCCGGGGACCGCGGCCAGCTCGCGCTGGGCGTCCTCCAGCGCCGTCCGGTCGCGCACCTCGGCGATGCCCGCCAGCCTGACACCCCGGTAGCGCTCGGGCTCGTCGGTGGTGACGACGATCCTGCGCACCCCCTCGGTCTCCAGCCAGCGGGTCAGGTCGGGCACCGACAGGGCCGGGGTGATCGTCTGCCCGCCCGTCATCGCGACCGCGCTGTTGTAGAGCAGCTTGTAGGTGATGTTGACGCCCGCGCCGACCGCGGCCCTGACCGCGAGCGAGCCGCTGTGGTGGAAGGTGCCGTCGCCCAGGTTCTGGAAGATGTGCGGGGTGTCGGTGAACGGCGCCTGGCCGATCCACTGCGCGCCCTCGCCGCCCATCTGGGTCAGGCCGGTGAGCGTGCCCTTGCCCTCGCGGTTGAGCACCACCATGGTGTGGCAGCCGATCCCGGCGCCGACGGGTGCGCCGTCGGGGACGGCGGTGGAACGGTTGTGCGGGCAGCCCGAGCAGAAGAAGGGGGTGCGCTTGGGGGTGAGCAGCGTCAGCGGCGCCGGGCGCGAGATGACGGAGAGCCCCTTCGCCACCTGCTCGCCGAGGTCGGTCAGGCCCCGGCGGCGCAGCCGGAAGGCGATGGCCTTGGCGGCCAGGTCGGCGTCGACGGCGCCGTGCCGGGGGATGAGCCGCGCGCCGTTCTCGTCGAGCTTGCCCAGCACGCGGGGGGCGTCGGCGGTCCCGTACAGGATGTCCTTGACCGAGGTCTCCAGCAGCGGGGCCTTCTCCTCCACGACGAGGATCTCCGACAGCCCCCGGGCGAAGGTCCGGACGATCTCCGGGTCCAGCGGCCAGAGCATGCCGATCTTCAGGAGGCGGACACCGGCCTGCTCCGGCGTGACACCGAGCTTGCGGAAGCCCTCGCGGACGTCGTAGTAGGCGGTCCCTGAGGCGACGACGCCCAGCCAGGCGTCGCGGGGGTCGGCGGTGACGCGGTTGAGCCCGTTCTCGCGGGCGTAGGCGCGGGCCAGGTCGAGGCGCGGGCCGACGAGCGTGCGCTCCATCTCCAGCGACCACGGGGTGAGCAGGGTGGCGTCGGGCACGTGCCGGTACGGCCTGCCCTGGTACTCGACGACGGGCATGACCGGGACGACCCGGTCATGCCCGACGTCCACGGTGCCGGTGCCGTCCACGACGTTGGAGACGGCCTTCACCGCGACCCACAGGCCGCTGGCCCGGGACGCCGCGATCGCGTGGCGTCCCAGGTCGAGCAGCTCCTGGACGCTGCCGGGATGGACGACCGGCATGCCCAGCGTGGCGAGTGTGCCCTCGGTCGCCGAGGGGAGGGTGGAGGACTTGCAGGTCGGGTCGTCGCCGCAGAGCGCGATCAGGCCGCCCTCGGGGTGGGCGCCGACGAAGTTGCCGTGCCGGAACGCGTCGGCCGCGCGGTCGACGCCGGGTGCCTTGCCGTACCAGACGCCCAGCACGCCGGAGGTGCGCGGGCGGGGGAGCGCGGGCACGAGCTGGCTGCCCCAGACCGCGGTGGCGCCGAGTTCCTCGTTCTGCCCGGGGCGGTGCACCACGCCGAGCGGCTCGGTGTGGCGGCGGGAGCGGGCCAGCTCCTGGTCGAAGCCGCCGAGCGGGGAGCCGGGGTAGCCGGACACCATCGTGCCGGTACGGAGACCCGCCGCCCCGTCGGCGCGCATCTGGTCGATGATCACCCTGACCAGGGCCTGGGTTCCGGTCATGAAGACCTGGCCCTCGTCGAGCAGGTAGCGGTCGTCGGGGGAGATCTCCCGGGCGTCTGCGAAGATCGTCATGTTTGGTCCCGTCGTCGGCGCTCCTGCGTTGCCGCAAGGTTATGCCAGGTAGAACAAAACTCGATGTCAAACTTTCCAAGGTTGGCCCGTCTCGTTAGCATCCGATGTCATGGATGTGACGGATCGCGCAATTCTCGGTCTCCTGCAGGTGGAGGGGCGGCTGAGCAACCTGGAGCTGGCCGAGCGGGTGCGGCTGACCCCCTCGCCGTGCCTGCGCCGGGTCCGCAACCTGGAGGAGACCGGAGTGATCACCGGCTACCGCGCCGTGATCGACCCGACGGCCGTGGGGCGGGGCTTCCAGGTCGTCGCCTACGTCGAGCTGGAGGGCCAGGACGCCGAGACGGTCACCGCCTTCGAGGCCGCCGTCATGGAGATCGACGACGTGGTGGAGTGCCTGCGCATGTTCGGCCGCCCCGACTACGTGCTGCGGGTGGCGGTGCCCGACATGGACGCCTACAGCCAGCTCTGCCTGGAGAGGCTCGGCCGCCTGCCCGGTCTCGACAAGCTCACCTCGCAGATCGCCATGAAGGCCCTCAAGCCCGGCGGCGTCCTGCCCCTGTGAACCGCGCCTCCCGGAGAGGCGTCTCTTACGGCGCTCAACGAAATGATCTCTCGCCGTGACGACAGCGGGAGGGGCGGGCCACTTGGCGCGGCTGAAGCCTGGGAGGCCGGCGACGAGTCGTCGGCGGTCATCGAGCCATCGCCGCCCAGACACCAGCACCGCCCCTGCCTGTCATTCCTGCGCGGCAGCTCCGCCGGCAGCCCGAGCGGCATGGCCCGGGCTCGTCGTCGCGGCTCGACCCGGGAGAACCTGCTGGCGATCCGGCTCACGGGTCTGCGCGCCCCCGCACCCACCTCGAGGTATGCCGCGTGGGGGCTGAATTTCTCGACACAGAAACCGGGTGAGTACGAGCTTCGCCGCAGGTAACCGTGTTTCGGGCTGACCTGATCGATGACGTCTGTCCCGTCAGATGTCGTCGGGCAGGAGCCGGAAGCACTCGTGGCCGGTGAGCGGGCGGATCGTACGGAAGTGTTCACGATCCAGGGTGAAGACGGCGTCGGTCCGGAACTCGGCCGCCAGAGCCGCGTTCATCGCGTCGGTCAGGCCGATGTTCATCGTCCGGTAGCGGTTCATGAGCGCGCCGGCGGTGCGCAGGTGCGGTGACACCTCGGGTACCTCATACCGTTTCACATCGATTCTGCCCATGATGTGGTCGAGGACCGCGAAGGCGGCGTGCTGGCCGATTCTGCTTGTGATCAGGTAGTCGAGCTCGGCCAGGACAAGCGGAGAGATGACCAGGTGGCCCACCTGGGCGCGGGCTTTGACGCACGCATCATGTTCCGCGTCCTGACGGTTGAAGGTCGCCAGCAGAGCGGAGGTGTCAGCGATGGCCACGGGCACGCTCACCGGCCGAAGCCCTCGGCCAGGAGTGCATCAGTCTGCGCTGACAGATCGGCGGGTCCGTCGAACAGGGGGAGATCGTCGTCGCCCATGGGGTCGGTGGGGAAAGAGAACGGCGGCTCGGCCTGGTGGGCGGGCACCAGGGTGGCGATGTGGCGACCGTTCTTGGTGACCGCGACCGTCTCTCCGCGCTCGGCGGCGGCGAGGATCCGGGCGGACTGCTGGTTGAACTCGCGGGCTGTGGCTTCCATGCGTTCCATGGTACTACTTATGTACTACATTGAGGCGAGTTTGCGGATGTACTGGTTTCCGCTGTTGGGAAGCCGTACGCATGCCCGACCGCTGAAAACGATCGAGGGGTGCGATCCTCGACCAAGGGCGGAGTTCTGGCCAGATGCTCCGGACCGAGCTGTCGAGAGCGGTCTTACCGGTCAGCCGAAGTGGCCCGACTTCACTGCGGTGAGGAAAGCGCTCCACTCGCCCGGGGTGAAGGCGAGGACCGGTCCGCGTGGCGACTACGCCACCAGGCACGTGCTCGGCGAGCCCGCTACCGGTGACAACGCATCAAAGATCACTAAGTGCGACCGGAGTGTCGGAGCGGTGCCTTCCGGATACGTGTCTCCTGGGGGCGGGCCTCGGCTTCCTCACCTTGGCGCCGTTGACCTGCTCCCCGGGCCGCTTGGCCTATAGGGGTGTCCGTAAAACGGTTTTTGTCCGAAATTGAATAAAGCCTACTATTTCTGTAGGGTTAGACGAGAAGCCGCTGACGACGTGTTCCCAGCCTGTCGCCCGCGGCGTACCGCAGGAAACCCCTCCGGCGTGCCCTCGCCGACCGCGACGAAGTGAACCGTCCGAAACCACGCCCGCAACGGCCCCCGCGAGCATCGCCGATCATGTCCGCGCCCCCCGTGCGGCCCGGTGGCGCGGACGGCCATCAGGAGAGACAGTGAAAAGGAAGACGACGCCGTTCATCGGAGCCGTGATCGCGGCCGCGCTGGCCCTCGCCGGCTGCGGCTCGGGCACCGGCCCGGACTCCGGTTCGGGCTCCGGCTCCGGGGGGAGCGCCGCGCCCGGGGGATCGGCGGCCGCCTTCGACCCGGCCGCGACGATCGAGGTCGGCTCGCTCTACGAGCCGCAGAACCTCGACAACACCGGCGGCGGCGGGCAGGGCGTGACCGAGGCGTTCAACGGCAACGTCTACGAGGGCCTGTTCAGGCTCACCGACGAGGGCAAGGTCGAGAACCTGCTCGCCGAGAGCCAGAAGGTCAGCGCCGACGGTCTCACCTACACCTTCACCCTGCGCGACGGCGTCACGTTCCACTCGGGCGATCCCCTCACCTCCGCCGACGTGAAGCACAGCATCGAGCAGGTCACCGCGAAGAAGTCGCAGTCGGCCCGCAAGAGCGCCTTCGCCGTCGTCAAGAGCATCGAGACCCCCGACGACGGCACGGTCGTCGTGAAGCTGAAGGACAGGTCGATCTCGTTCGTCTACAACCTCAGCTACGTCTGGATCGTCAACGACGCGGCGAAGGACCTGGCCACGTCCGAGGACGGCACAGGCCCGTACCGGCTCGGTGAGTGGAAGCGCGGCTCCACGCTGAGCCTGACGCCGTTCGACGGCTACTGGGGCACCGCCCCGACGAACAAGGGCGTGGTGTTCCACTACTTCACCTCGGCGACCGCGCTCAACAACGCGCTGCTGACCGACGCCGTCGACATCGTGACCGGCGAGCAGAGCCCGGACGCGCTGGAGCAGTTCAAGAACAACCCGAACTACAAGGTCAACGACGGCCGGTCGACGACCAAGCTCCTGCTGGCCTTCAACGACAGGGCCAAGCCGTTCGACGACGAGCTCGTCCGCAAGGCCGTCGGCTCCGCCATCGACGACCGCAAGCTGCTCGACTCCGTCTGGGGCGGCTACGGGACGCCGATCGGCTCGATGGTCCCGCCCACCGACCCGTGGTACGAGGACCTCACCTCGCTCGATCCCTACGACGTGGAACTGGCCAAAAAGCAGCTCGCCGAGGCGGGTTTCCCGAACGGCTTCGACTTCACGCTGGACACCCCGAACTACGACCCGCACCCCACCGCTGCCACGTTCGTCAAGGGCGAGCTGGCCAAGATCGGCGTCAACGTGACGATCAACGTCATCACCGCCGACGAGTGGTACACCAAGGTGTTCAAGAACCGCGACTTCACCGCCACGCTGCAGGAGCACGTCAACGACCGCGACGTCGTCTGGTACGGCGACCCCGACTTCTACTGGGGCTACGACAACCCCGAGGTGACCAGGCTGGTCAACGAGGCGGAGCGGGCCGAGACCGCCGAGAAGCAGGCCGAGCTGCTCAAGCGGGCCAACCGGCTGATCGCCGAGGACGCCGCCAGCGACTGGCTCTACCTCTACCCGCAGATCGTGGTGGCCTCGTCGTCGCTGTCGGGCTACCCGGTCAACGGCCTCAACTCGCAGTTCCACGCCTACGGCATCAAGAAGGGCTGATGTCCGGCACCGCACCCCGCAGGCCCGGCCCGCCGCCCCGCGCGGCCGGCCGGGCTCCGGCGCACGTGCCCGCCGGCACGGGGTCCTCTCTCATGACCACTCATCCGCTGCCCGGTTCCCTATGATCACTTACCTGCTGCGGCGGGCGGCGTTCCTCGTCGTCTCGCTCCTGCTGGCCTGCGTCGTGCTGTTCCTGCTGCTGCGCCTGCTGCCAGGCGATCCGGCCAACGCGCTGCTGTCGGTCGGGGCCACCCCCGAGCAGATCGAGGCCGCCCGCCACCAGATCGGCTCCGACCGCCCGCTGCCCGAGCAGTTCGCCACCTGGCTCGGCCGGCTCGCCACCCTCGACCTGGGCGAGTCGTTCGTCAGCACCCTCCCGGTCGGCCCGGAGATCGCCTCCCGCCTGGTCGTCACCGTCCCGCTGACCCTGCTGTCCTTCCTGCTCGCCGTCGCCGTCGCCGTACCGGTCGGCTTCGTCGCCGCCCACCGCGCGGGCACCTGGTACGGGTCCCTGCTCGGCGGGCTGTCCCAGCTGGGCATCGCGGTCCCGGCCTTCTGGGTGGGGATGCTGCTGATCACGGTGTTCTCGCTCCGGCTGAGGGTGTTCCCGGCCGGCGGCTTCCCGAGGGACGACTGGGCCGACCCGGTCGCGGCCCTCACCTCGCTGGCGCTGCCCGTCGTCACGATCGCCCTCGTCATGTCGGCCTCGCTCGTCCGCTACGTCCGCTCCGCCACCCTGGACGTGCTCGGCAGCGACCACCTGCGGACCTTCCGGGCGCTCGGCTCCTCCTTCACCGGGGCGATGTGGCGGCACGGCCTGCGCAACGCGGCCGTGCCCGTCGTCTCCATCCTCGGGATCGAGCTCGCCACGACCTTCCTCGGGGCCGTCGTCGTCGAGAGCGTGTTCGCCCTCCCCGGTCTCGGCGGCATGCTGGTCAAGGGGATCGCCCAGCACGACTACCCGGTGATCCAGGGCATCCTGTTCGTCAGCACCTTCGCGGTCCTGCTGATCGGTTTCGCCGCCGACCTCGCTCAGCGGCTCATCGACCCTCGGCTGCGCGGCACCGTCTCCGGAGGCCCGCGATGAACGCCGTGGCCTCCCCGTCGAAGGCCCCCGTACCGGGTGCGCGTCCCCGGTCGCGGCGATCCACGACGCTCGTGATCGGATGCGTGCTCGCCGGCCTGGTCGTCGCCGTCGCCGTCGTCTCCCTCCTGTGGCTCCCGTACGCCCCGGACGACACCTCGGGAGACCGGCTCATGCCCCCGGGGGCCGCCCACCCGCTGGGCACCGACAAGCTGGGCCGGGACCTGCTCACCCAGTTGATGATCGGCGCGCGGATCGCGCTGACGGTCGGGGCCGGGTCGGTCCTGCTCGGCGGCGTCCTCGGCCTGCTCGCCGGTCTCGCGGCCGGGTTCGCCACCCGGTGGCTCGACGACACGGTCTCGGTGCTGCTCGACATCCTCATCGCCTTCCCCACCCTGCTCCTGGCCATGCTCGTCGTCGCGGTGCGCTCGGCGTCGCTCGGCTCGGCGATCCTGGCGATCGGGCTGGGCATGTCCGCGATCGTGGCGAGGCTGACCCGGGTGCTCGTCAAGCGGGTGCTGGCCCAGGACTTCGTCACGGCCTCGCGCACCTCCGGAACCTCCTGGCCGCGCGTGGTGACCGAGCACGTCCTGCCGAACATCTGGCCGACGCTGCTGGTCAACCTCGCGCTCCAGCTCGGGCTCGCCGTGCTGGCCGAGGCGTCCCTGTCCTACCTGGGGCTCGGCCCGCCCCCGCCGAACGCCTCCTGGGGGCGCATGCTGCAGGAGGCCCAGGCGACCGTGCTCACCGCGCCGCTCGGCGCCGTCGCCCCCGGCGTCCTGCTGGTCGTGCTCGTCATCGGGGTGAACCTGATCGCGGACGGCCTCAGGGACGTGGCCGACCCGACCCGGCGGAGGACGCGATGACCCTGCTCGACGTCACGGGACTGCGCGTGCGCTCCGCCGACGGGCGCGACCTCGTCAAAGGCCTGTCCTTCACGATCGGCCCTGGCGAGCGGCTCGGCCTGATCGGCGAGTCCGGGTCCGGCAAGTCGCTGACCGCCCTCGCGGTGACGGGCCTGCTGCCGTCCGGCATGACCGCGTCCGGCAGCGTCGTGCTGGACCCGCGGGGAACGGGTCCCTCCGAGATCGTCGGAGCACCCGAGCGGCGCCTGAAGGGGCTGCGCGGCCGGGCGGTGTCGGTCGTCTTCCAGGAGCCGCTGACGGCACTCGACCCGCTCATGAGGGTCGGCCGCCAGCTCGCCGAGCCCATCAGGCGCAGGCGGGGACTGCGTGGCGCCGCCCTGCGCGCCGCCGTGGCCGCCGCGCTCCAGGAGGTCCGGATCGCCGAACCCGACCGGGTCGCGCGGGCGTACCCGCACCAGATCTCCGGCGGCCAGCGCCAGCGCGTCGCCATCGCGATGGCCCTGGCCTGCGAGCCCGCGCTGCTCATCGCCGACGAGCCGACCATGGCCCTCGACGTGACGGTGCAGGCGGAGGTGCTCGCCCTGCTCGGTGGCCTGGTCGCCGCCCGGGGCATGGCCCTGCTGTTCATCGGCCACGACCTCGCGGTCGTCTCCGGGATCACCGACCGCGTCCTCGTCCTCAAGGACGGCGAGGCCGTCGAGTCGGGAACCGTCAGGGAGATCGTGGACGCGCCGCACCACCCGTACACCCGGTCACTGGTGGCGGGCGCCCGGCACCTCGACAGCGCACTGGATTGGACGAACCGTTGACCCGGCCCACCCCGGACCAGCCCGCCGAGCCCGCCGAGCCCGCAGTGCCCACTGTGCCCGTCCCACCCGCTCCTGACGCGACGAGCGAGCCCGTCCCGGACACCGCGGGACCGGCCGGGACCGTCCGGGACAGGGGGGTCCAGCCCGTCCTGGAGGCGCGCCAGGTGGGCTTCGCCTACCGCGGGGCGGCGGCCCCCGTGCTCTCCGACGTCTCCTTCCAGGTGCTGCCGGGGCGCAGCACGGCCCTGGTCGGGGAGTCGGGGGCGGGCAAGACGACGCTGCTGCGCCTGCTGCTCGGCCTGGCCGTGCCCACCGCCGGGCGGATCCTCTTCGACGGGACGCCGCTCTCGCCGCGCGACCGCGGGCGGATGCGCGCGTTCCGCCGCAGCGTGCAGACCGTGTTCCAGGACCCGTACTCCTCGCTCGACCCGCGGCAGCGGGTGGGCAGGATCGTCGCCGAACCGCTCCGCTCGCTCGGCCTGGTGCCGGCGGCGCGGTGGAACGCCTCGGCCGCGGACCTCCGCGTCGCCGCCGCGCTCGAAGCCGTCGGGCTGCCGGCCGACGCCGCGCGCCGCTACCCGCACGAGTTCTCCGGTGGGCAGCGCCAGCGGGTCGCCATCGCGCGCGCGATCGTGTGCGAGCCCCGGGTCCTGCTCGCCGACGAGCCCGTCAGCGCGCTGGACGTCTCCACGCGCGTACGCGTCATCGACCTGCTGGCCGAGCTGCGCGAGAGCCACGGGCTGACCGTCGTGATGGTCTCCCACGACCTCGCCGTGGTCGCGATGCTCTGCGACCACACGGCGGTCCTCGAACGCGGCCGGATCGTGGAGCAGGGTGACACCGCCACCGTGCTCGGCTCTCCGAGCCACCCCTACACCCGCCGCCTGATCGGCAGCGTGCCGAGGCTTCCCGTCATCTGACCGCCTCCGCGCCGTGTCAGCGCAGCAGCGGGAGCTTGCCCGTGAGGCGCTCCACGGCCTGGCGCGGGCCCAGCAGGCTCACCGCGTAGTACGAGAGATCCTCGCCGCCGGCGCGGGCCAGCCCGGCCAGATACTCGTCGTAGACGTTGGTCCGCTGCGCGATGGCCGCCATGTCGGCGACGACCAGCTCCGCCTCCTCCGCAGCCTCGTTCCTGATCCGGCGGACGACGTCGGCGGGCGCGGCCAGCACCGTGCACCCGGTCCAGGGCAGCCCGGCGTGGGTGTGGCCCGAGGCGTCGGTGCCCGCCGATCCCAGGATCGCGGGCACCGCGTTGCCCACGGACGCGGCCAGGCAGGCGGCGGCGTTGGCCTGCAGGCCACGGGGTAGATCATGGTCGATCACGATCACCCATTTCACCGGAAGCCGCCGGGTGGGCAGGTCGGTCCGGCGGTCCAGGGTGCCGATCCAGTCGGCCGATATGGTCATCCGTCTCCCTCTCTCCGAATTTCTGAGAGGACGTTCGCATTCGAAGTGCAGGAATCACAACTCGATCTCATGACTTCCGAAGAAAGTTCGGAAATCTCTGGGAAGATGTGTGCGTGGACGAACTTGACACGGCCATCCTCGCCGAGCTCCAGCGCGACGGCCGCCAGACCAACCGCGAGCTGGCCGAGCGGCTCGGCATCGCGCCCTCGACCTGCCTGGAGCGGGTGCGCTCCCTGCGGAGCAGGGAGGTGATCGAGGGCTTCCACGCCGAGGTCAACCTCGCCGCCATCGGCCGCCCGGTCCAGGCGCTCATCAACGTCCGGCTGCACCCGAAGATCAGGGAGGCGGTCGAGGGCTTCCGCGACCACGTCGCCGCGCTTCCCGAGACCCTCGCGGTCTTCGTGGTGTCCGGCGGCGACGACTTCATCATCCAGGTGGCCGTACGCGACACCGGCCACCTGCGCGACTTCGTCCTCGACCACGTCTCCAGGCACCGCAACATCGCCGACGTACGCACCTCGCTGGTCTACGACCACCTCCGCAAGACCTCCGTCGAGGTCCTGCCCCCCGAGCGGCCGAGCCCGCCGCGGACCCGCCGCCGCTGAGAGCGAACCCGCCGCTGCTGAGAGCCGGTCCGCGCGTCCATCGCCGTTCCGGCCGCGAGACCGGATTCCTCTCATCCGATCACCGGCTCCGGCCGGCACCCGTGGTGATCCTAAGATCGCTGGAAGGCCACCCCCCACGATCGATGACCTGGTATCCGGAGGATCCGCCATGCGACCCCCTCGTTCCCTCTCCGGCTGGACGATGGCCGTCTTCCGCCTTCTCGCCGTGGCACTCGGCATCGTCGGCCTGGTGTCGCCGGACACCATGCTCGCCCTCCTCGGCTTCGAGGTGCCGCAGACGCGTGACCCCGGCGACTACACGAAGGTGTACCTCGCCGCCTCCTCGATGGCCGCGGTGAACATGGGCGTCTACTACCTCCTGGCCGCCGCTGCCGACTACCGGCCCTTCTTCCTGTGGACGGTGCCGTTCCGCCTGCTGACGTTCACGGTCTTCACCCTCCTGGTGGTGACCGGCGCCGCCCCCGCACGGTTCATCGGCGTCGGCGTCTGGGAGGGGGTCGGCGCGGTGGTCACCGGGGCCGCGCTCTGGTGGGAGCGCAGGCGCCCGGACGCCGCCTGACGGCCCGGGCACGGCGTTCGCGCGCGTCCGCACGCCGGGGTGCCCGGCCCTGGTGTCGTTCGCACGCCGGGTGCCCGGTCCCGGCGTCGGAGGACGTCAGGAGCCGCGCGGGACCACCAGGCCGGACTCGTAGGCGAGGACCACGAGCTGGGCGCGGTCGCGGGCGTGGAGCTTGGTCATGGCCCGGTTGACGTGGGTTTTCGCGGTCAGCGGGCTGATCACCATGCGGTCCGCGATCTGGTCGTTGGACAGGCCCCGCGCGACCAGGGCGACGGCCTCGCGCTCGCGGTTGGTCAGTTCTTTCAGCCCGGTGCCGGTGCCGGTGCCGCCGTCGAGCGGCTGGGCGACGTACCTGTTGATGAGCCTGCGGGTGATCGACGGGGCGAGCAGGGCGTCGCCGCGCGCGGCGACGCGTACGGCGTGCAGGAAGTCCTCGGGCACGATGTCCTTGACGAGGAATCCGGCCGCGCCGGCGCGCAGCGCGTTGAAGACGTGTTCGTCGAGGCCGTAGTTGGTCAGGATGACGACGTGCACCCCGGCCAGGGCCGGGTCGGCGGCGATACGCCGGGTCGCCTCGATGCCGTCGACGACCGGCATCTGGATGTCGATGAGAGCGATGTCGGGCAGGTGTTCCCTGGCCAGGGCCAGGCCCTCCAACCCGTCGCCGGCCTCGGCCACCACCTCGATGTCGTCCTCGAGGTCGAGGAGCGCGCGGAATCCGCTGCGGATGAGCGGCTGGTCGTCGACCAGCAGGACACGGATCATGACGTCCGGTCCACGGGAAGTTCGGCCTGGACGGTGAAGCCGCCCTCGCCGCGCGGTGCCGCCCGCAGGCGCCCGCCGAGGGCGGTGACGCGCTCGCGCATCCCGAGCAGCCCGACGCCGGGCACCGGGACGGTGTCCGGCGTGGCCCTGCCGTCGTCGTCGACGCGGATCGCGAGGGTGTCGGGACGGTAGTCGATCCGGACCGACGCGGTGGCGGCGGCGGCATGCCGGGAGATGTTGGTGAGCGACTCCTGAACGATCCGGTAGACGGTCCGGCTCACCGCGGCCGGCACGTCGTGCCGTTGCCCTTCGACCGTCAGCGTCGCGTCCAGGCCGATGGTGCGGGCCCTTTCCAGCAGCTCCGGGATGTGGTCGAGCCCGCGCGGCGGGGTCGTGTCGTCGTCGCGCAGCGCCTGCAGGGTCGCGCGCAGCTCCCTGGTCGCCTCACGTCCGGCCTCCTGGATCGCGAGCAGGGCCTCCGGCACCTGCTCGCCACGCCTGCGGGCCACGTGGACGGCGACCTCGGCCTGGACCTTGATGATCGAGATCTGGTGGGTGAGCGAATCGTGCAGCTCCCGCGCGATGTGCAGCCGCTCCTCGTCGGCGCGGTGCCGCGCGGTCTCCTCCCGGGTGCGCTCGGCCTCGTCCGCCCGCCGCTCGGCCTGCCGCAGCGCCTCACCCGCGGCGCCGGCCGCGACGAGCCAGGCCAGCTCGAGGGCGCCTCGGGCCTGCGCGAGCGCCTCGCCCAGGTCGTGCGAGCCCGAGACCAGGGCCGCGAAGGGGAGCGCGGCCAGCACGATCACGCTCGCCACCACCGTGACGGTGCGGTGTCCCGCCCGTACGGCGGCGTACACCGCGAACAGGTACGCGACGGCGGGCACGTCGAAACCGGCGGCCTGGTAACCCACCGCGCACAGCCCGGTGACGGCCAGGACGGGAACCGGGGCCCGGCGGCGCGCGGCCAGCACCAGGCCGCCGGCCGCCAGCAGCGCGTAGCCGAGCAGGGCGAGATCCGTGGCGGAGTGCCGCCCGGACAACCCGGTGACCAGCAGCGTCGCCGCCACGCCGACGGCGATCGCCCAGTCCTGGACATCGGCCCGGACACCGGACCGTCCTGTACTCATGCGCGCACCTTAGCCGGATGTCCGCGCGGGCGACTCCCGCGCGCGGATGAGCGGCAGGCTACCGCGCCCGCGGTAGTCTCGCGGCCCCTGCGGCGTCCGCGGCAGCAGGCTGCGGCACCGGCGGCAGCGCGAAGTGTCCGCGTCCGCCGGACGACCGGCGGCGGGTCCGGCGGACATGATCAGGCGATATCGAGTCGTAGCAGCCAGTCGTAGGAGAAAAGGAGCACCTCATGTCAGTCCGACGTGTGCTTGCCGTGGCCGGAGCCACCCTGATCGGAGGTTTCCGGCTCGCCGTACCGGCGGTCGCGCACGCCTCGGTCCAGCTGGACCCCGTCGGTGCCTACACCATGACCGCCGGGCGACTCTGGTCCCTGGTGGGCGCGGGGGTGGGGCTGGCCGGCGTGGTCGTCGGCGGGCTGGCGCTGGCCCGCTCCACCGGTCGGATCGGCTCCGGCTCCGGGAGAAGGGGAGCCTTCGTGGCCCTGGCGGCGGGGCTGGTCGGCGCGGTCGTCGGCGGGATGGTCGTGGCCGCCGCCGAGGGTGGCCCCGGCACCGGTTACGGGATAGTCGGAGGGGTCGTGGCCGTGGTGGTGGGGTTGATCGGCATGGCCCTCGGCGGGCTGGTGCTGGCCCGCTCCCGCCGCACCGGATGACCCGCGGGGATGGCCCACCGGCATCGCCGGCGCCGGAGGCGAGCGGTCGCGCCGCCGTCGCCTACGCCCTGAGGGCTGAGGAGGTCGTACGACGTCTGCGACGGTGATCGTGTCGTCGTGGGTGTTCCGGTGGGTGATCAGGCCTGGGGCGCGTCCTGCGTCCCGGG
>NZ_JBPXMB010000056.1:0-21899 GCF_051918945.1 Streptosporangium sp. LJ11 | reverse complement strand
GGTGGACTGGGAGCGGGCCATCGCCCCGGCCGGGCCTCGCCGGGTGGATCTGCCCACCTACGCCTTCCAGCACCAGCACTACTGGCCGGGCAGCGTCCAGACCAGCGGCGACCTCGCGCAGCTCGGCCTCGGTACCACCGGGCACCCGCTGCTCGCCGCGGCCGTGTCGCTGGCCGACGCGGAGGGCGTCCTGCTCACCGGCAGGCTGTCGCTGAAGACACACCCGTGGCTGGCCGACCACGCGGTCAACGGGCAGGTGCTCCTGCCGGGAACCGCCTTCGTGGAGCTGGCCGTACGGGCGGGTGACGAGGTCGGCTGCGACCTGCTGGAGGAGCTGACGCTGCAGGCGCCGCTGGTCCTGCCCGCCACCGGCGGCGTCCACGTGCAGATCGCCGTCGGCGCGCCCGACCAGGACGGCAGGCGCCCGCTGACCGTCCACTCCCGCGCCGACGAGGAACCGTGGGCCAGGCACGCGAGCGGCTTCCTCGCCAAGGACACCGCCGCGGCCACCTTCGCCGAGCCGTCCTGGCCGCCGCCGGGCGCGACGGCCCTGCAGGCGGGCGACGTGTACGAGCTGATGGCCGGGATCGGCGTCGACTACGGCCCGGCCTTCCGCGGGCTGACCGCGGTGTGGCGCAGGGACCGGGAGATCTTCGCCGAGGTCGCGCTGCCGGAGGGCACCGCGGCCGGCGAGTTCTGCCTGCACCCCGCCCTCCTCGACGCGGCGATCCAGCCGCTCGCCGTGGGCGGCTTCTTCGACGCTGATGCCTCCGGGGCCTCCGGCGGCCCGATGCTGCCGTTCGCCTGGACCAACGTGCGGCTGGCGGCCACCGGCGCCGCCGCCCTGCGCGTGCGGCTCTCGCCCGCCGGGACGAACTGCGTCCGCGTCGAGGTCGCCGACACCGCGGGCACGCCCGTCGCCTGCGTGGACTCGCTCGTCGTACGGGCACTGGCCGCCGGGGACCTCAAGGCGGGCACCGACCCGCTGCGCGACGCGCTCTTCGCCCTCGACTGGGTCGCGGCGCAGCCCGTGGCGGCGGTCGAGCACGGTGAACCCGGCGAGGCGCGCTACGTCATCGCCGGCGGCGACGGCTCGCGGCTCGGCACCGTCCTGGAGGCGTCCGGGGCCCAGGTCGACGTGCCGGACCCGGACGGGCCGCTGCCGAGGCTGGCGTTCCTGCCCTGTAGCCCGGTCACCGGCGCCGACCCGGCGGACGGGGCGCGGGCGGCGACCACCGAGGTCCTCGCGGTGGCACAGTCCTGGCTCGACCAGGACAGGTACGCCGACGTCCCCCTGGTCGTCGTCACCGAGGGAGTGGTGGCGGGCGACAACCTGCCCGGCGCCGCCGTGTGGGGGCTGATCCGCTCGGCGCAGTCGGAGAACCCCGGCCGCTTCGTCCTGCTGGACGTCGACGGCACGGACGCGTCGTGGCGGGCCGTCCTGGCCGCCGCGACCTCGGGAGAGCCCCAGGCCGCCCTGGTTGAGGGCGAGATCCTCGTCCCGAGGCTCGCCCGCCACCCGGTCGCCGAACCCGGAGCAGAACCCGGGACCGAGCCCGGGACCGAGCCCGGAGTCGAAACCGGGGCCGAGACCGGCGCCACCGGCTGGGAGGCCGGCGGAACCGTGCTGATCACCGGGGGCACCGGCACCCTGGGCGGCCTCGTCGCCCGCCACCTGGTGACCGGGCACGGCGTGCGGCGGCTGCTGCTGGCCAGTCGCCGCGGCCCCGACGCGGAGGGCGCGGCCCGGCTCGTGGCCGAGCTCGCCGAACTCGGCGCCGACGTGACCGTCGCAGCCTGCGACGCCGCCGACCGCGAGGCCCTCGCCGCCGTCCTGGCCACCGTTCCCGCGGAGCACCCGCTCACCGGGGTGGTCCACACGGCGGGCACGCTCGACGACGGCGTGCTGGCCACCCTGACGCCCGAGCGGATCGACGCCGTGCTGCGCCCCAAGGCCGACGCCGTGCTGAACCTGCACGAGCTCACCAAGGACCTGCCGATCTCGGCGTTCGTGCTGTTCTCCTCGGCCGCGGGCGTCTTCGGCGGCCCCGGCCAGGGCAACTACGCGGCGGCCAACGCGTTCGTCGACGCCCTCGCCGTACGGCGGCGCAGGCTCGGCCTGCCCGCCCTCTCCCTGGCCTGGGGCCTGTGGGAGCAGGACAGCGGGCTGACCGGCACCCTCAGCGACGTCGACCGGGCCAGGCTGGCCCGTACCGGAGTCGTCCCGCTGACCACCGAGGACGGCCTCGCCCTGCTCGACACGGCCTGCGCCGCCGACCGGGCGACGCTGGTCCCCATCCGGCTGGAGCTGCGCAACCTGCGGATGGCGGCGCAGTTCGGCGCGCTGCCCGCGATCCTGCGAGGGCTGGTCCCCGTCTCCAAGCGGAGAGTGGTCGGCTCCGACCCGGCCGCCGCGTCGCAGCTGCGCGAGCGCCTGGCCCGCCTGCCGGAGAGCGAGCACCACAAGATCGTGATGGATCTGGTGCTCGACCAGGTGGCGACCGTGCTCGGCTACCCCGACCCGAGCGCCGTGGAGCAGGACCGGCCCCTCAACGAGGCCGGCTTCGACTCGCTGACGGCGGTGGAGTTCCGTAACCGGATGAACGCGGCCACCGGGCTGCGGCTGCCCGCCACACTGATCTTCGACTATCCGACGCCCGTCGCCCTCGTCCAGTATCTGTGCGGCAGGCTCCTCGACGGCCCCAAGGCGGTCGTGTCCACTCACGGCGCGATCAGCACGGAGGAGCCGATCGCCATCGTCGGCATGAGCTGCCGGCTGCCCGGCGGCGTCACCGGCCCGGACGACCTGTGGAACCTGGTGGCCGGGGAGGGCGACGCGATGTCGATGTTCCCACCGGACCGCAACTGGAACCTGGACGAGCTCTACCACCCCGACCCGGAGCACCCCGGCACCACCTACGCGCGGGAGGCCGGGTTCGTCTACGACGCCACCGCGTTCGACCCGTCGTTCTTCAGCATCTCCCCAAGGGAGGCCGTCGCCATGGATCCCCAGCAGCGTCTGCTGCTGGAGGGCTCGTGGGAGGCGCTGGAGCACGCGGGCATCGACCCGGCCGCCGTGCGCGGCAGCAGCACGGGCGTGTTCGTCGGGCTGATGTACCACGACTACGGGGTGCACCTGCAGAACGTGCCGAGCGACCTGGACGGCTTCGTCGGCACCGGCGTCTCGGCCGGTGTCGCCTCCGGCCGGGTGTCCTACGCCTTCGGCTTCGAGGGCCCGTCGGTCACCCTGGACACGGCGTGCTCCTCCTCGCTGGTCGCGCTGCACATGGCGATGCAGGCGCTGCGCAGGGGCGAGTGCTCGCTCGCGCTCGCCGGCGGCGTCACCGTGCTCTCCACCCCCGCGGTCTTCGTCGACTTCAGCCGCCAGCGCGGCCTCGCCGCCGACGGCCGCTGCAAGTCCTTCGCCGACGCGGCGGACGGCACCGGATGGGGCGAGGGCGTGGGCATGCTCCTGGTGGAGCGGCTCTCCGACGCCCGCCGCAACGGCCACAAGGTCCTCGCGGTGGTGCGCGGCAGCGCGATCAACCAGGACGGCGCCAGCTACGGGCTCACCGCTCCCAACGGCCCCTCCCAGCAGCGCCTGATCGAGCAGGCCCTGGCCGACGCCCGGCTGACCAACGCCGACGTCGACGCCGTCGAGGGACACGGCACCGGCACCACCCTCGGCGACCCGATCGAGGCGCAGGCCATCGTGGCCACCTACGGCCAGGACCGGCCAGAGGACCGGCCCCTCTGGCTCGGCTCGATCAAGTCGAACATCGGCCACACCCAGGCCGCCGCCGGTGTCGCGGGCATCATCAAGATGGTGATGGCGATGCGGCACGGCGTGCTGCCGAGGACCCTGCACGTGGACGAGCCGACCACGCACGTGGACTGGTCGGCGGGCGCGGTGCGCCTGCTCACCGAGGCCACGCCGTGGCCCGAGACCGCGCGGCCGCGCCGCGCGGGCGTCTCGTCGTTCGGGATCAGCGGTACCAACGCCCACGTCATCCTGGAGCAGGCGCCGGAGGAGCCCGCGGAGAAGCGGGACGCGCCCGAGCGCCCGCTGATCCCGTGGGTGCTGTCGGCCAAGACGCAGGACGCGCTCAAGGCCCAGGCGCGCAGGCTGCGCGGACATCTGGAGTCGTGGACGGAGCACTCGGCGGCCGACGTCGCCCGGTCCCTGGCCACGACGCGCTCCTCGTTCAAACGCCGGATGGTCGTGCTCGGCGCCACCCGCGAGGAGCTCACCGCCGGGCTGGACGCCGTGCTGGCGCAGCGGCCGGCGGACAACGTGATCACCGGTTCGGCCGCCCGGGGCAGGATCGCCTACCTGTTCACCGGCCAGGGCAGCCAGCGGCAGGGGATGGGGGAGGAGCTGTACGCGGCCTATCCGGAGTACGCGGCGGCGTTCGACGCGGTGTGCGCCCGGTTCGACCGCCATCTCGACCGGCCGCTGCGCGACGTCATCACCGGTGACCCCGAGCTCCTCCGGCAGACCCGCTACACCCAGGCCGCCCTGTTCGCCGTCGAGGTGGCCCTGTTCCGCTGCCTGGAGGCCTGGGGGGTACGCCCGGACTTCCTCGCCGGCCACTCCATCGGCGAGCTCGCCGCCGCGCACGTCGCGGGCGTGCTGTCACTGGACGACGCGGTCACGCTCGTGGCCGCGCGCGGCGGCCTGATGCAGGCGCTGCCGCCCGGCGGGGCGATGATCTCGGTGCGCGCGGCGGAGGCCGACGTGCTGCCGCTGCTGGCCGGGTACGAGGACAGGGTCGGCATCGCCTCGGTCAACGGACCGGCCTCCGTGGTCCTGTCCGGCACCGAGGAGAGCGTGCTGGAGCTGGCGGAGCTGCTGGCCGGGCGCGGGCACAAGACCAAGCGGCTCGCCGTCAGTCACGCCTTCCACTCACCGCTGATGGAACCGGCGCTGGAGGACTTCCTGAACGTCGCGAGAGAGCTGACCTACCATCCGCCCGCGATCCCCGTCATCTCCAACGTCACCGGCGAGCCCGCCACCACGGAGGAGCTGACCTCGCCGGAGTACTGGGCCAGGCACCTGCGGCAGGCCGTGCGCTTCTGCGACGGGATCAGGACGCTGCAGAGCCGCGGCGTCACCACCTTCCTGGAGCTCGGCCCCGACGCCGTGCTGTCGGCCATGGTCGGCGACTGCGTACAGGGCTGGACCGGGGTGGCCGTCCCGGCGCTGCGCCGCGACCGGCCGGAGGCGGCCGCGCTGCTCGACGCGCTGGCGCGGGTCTCCGCGCACGGGACCGACGTCGACTGGGGCGCGGTCGTCGGCGCGGGCGCGACCGTGCAACTGCCCACCTATCCCTTCCAGCGGCAGCGCTACTGGCCCGACCCGCCCCCGGCGGAGACGGCCGTGGCGGCCGCACCGCCCGACCGTGAGCTGTGGGACGCCGTCGCGCGCCAGGACCTGGACGGGCTGCTCGCCACCCTCGGCCTCGGCGCGGGAGCCACGCTGGACGACCTGCTGCCCGCGCTGGCCAGGCTGCACGGCGCCGGGAGCACCGGAGCCGAGTACGAGCGTCTGCGCTACCAGCTCGGCTGGCAGCCGCTCACCGACCTGCCCGCGCCGGTCCTGTCGGGAACCTGGCCGGTGGTCGCGCCGGACGGCTCCGCCGGAGCGGGCCGGGCGCTGGCGGCCGGGCTGGCCGCGCACGGCGCCGACACCGTCGTGCTGCCGGAGATGCCCGCCTCCGACGCGGGAGTGGCGGGCGTCGTCTACCTGCTGCCGGAGGGCGCGCCCCTCCCCGAGATCGCGCCCGGTTCGGCGCCGGTCTGGGTTCTCACGCGGGGCGCGGTCCGGGTGTCGCCGTCCGACGGGGACGTCGTGCCGGTGACCGTACGGACCTGGGGCGCGCTCAGGACCATGGCCCGCGACGGGCTGCTGCGAAACGGCGGGCTGGTCGACCTCCCGGCCAGGCTGGACGAGCACGTGCTGCGACAGCTGTGCGTGGTGCTCTCCGGCGTGACCGGGGAGGAGGAGCTGGCCGTACGGCTCGGCGGGGTGTTCGCGCGCAGGCTGCGACCGGCACCGTGCCGGGGAGCGGCGCTGGGGGCGGAATGGCTGCCCAGCGGCACGGTCATGCTGGCCGGACCGCTCGACGAGACCACCGCCGAGCTGGGCAGGTGGGCCGCGCGCAACGGCGCGGACCAGGTCGTCCTCACCGAGCCGGACGCCAGGCTCGCGGGCGAGCCCGGCGTGGTCGTGCGGACGATCGGCGACGACCTCTCGTCTCTCCCGGCTCTCTCGGCTCTCCTGGATCTCCCGGTGACCGCCGTCGTCTGCACGACGCCGGAGGCGGCCCGGTTGTTCGACGAGCGGACCCGCTCGGCGGACCTGGCCGCCTTCGTCATGCTGGCGCCTGCGGGGGCGGCCTGGGGCGAGGACGGCGCGTCGGCCCACGAGTACTTCAACGCGCTGGCCGCAGGGCGGCGCGAGGCGGGGCTGCCGGCGCTGTCCGGCGCGGTCGGCCTGAAGGAACCGGCCGACGCGGTCGCGGCCGTCCGCCACGCGCTGCGCCAGGGGGACACGACGCTCGTCGTCGCCGACCCGGACTGGATCGCGCTGGCCGCCGCGACGCGCTCCCGGCTCCTGGACGGCATCCCCGAGGCGGTGCTCGTCCAGGACGAGCCGGAGGACCTGGTCGACGGCGTCGCCGCCTTCCGCCGCCTGCTGGACGACAGTCCGGCGGAGGAGCACCACGGCATCCTGCTCGACGTGGTGCGCCGCCAGGCCGCCGCGATCCTGCAGTTCCCGCTGCATGACGCGGTCGAGCCCGACGCGGAGTTCTTCGAACTCGGGTTCTCCTCGATGGCCGCGGTGGAGCTGCGCAACCGGCTCAGCGAGCTGACCGGCATCGCGCTGGCCGCCGACGCGGTCTACGACTACCCGACCCCGGCAGAGCTGGCGGAACACCTGCTCGCCGAGGCCACGGCCTCGGCCGCGGGCTGAGATGGAAAGGACGCCCCCCGTGCTCGAAGGATTCACCCCCTGGCCCGAGGAGTTCGCGGAACGCTACCGGGCGGCGGGCCACTGGACCGATGAGAACCTCGGCGAGTTCCTGCGCAGGCTGGCCCGCTCCCACCCGGGGAGAACCGCCCTCGTGGCGGGTCCGCACCGGTGGACCTACGCCGAGCTGGACGCGCGCGCCGACCGGACGGCGGCCGGGCTGCACGAGCTCGGCATCGGCGCCGGAGACCGCGTCGTCGTGCAGCTGCCCAACCTGCCGGAGCTGGTGACGCTCTTCTTCGCGCTGTTCAGGATCGGCGCCCAGCCGGTCCTGGCGCTGCCCGCGCACCGCAGCAGCGAGATCACCTACTTCTGCGAGTTCACCGAGGCGGTCGCCTACGTCATCGCGGACACGCATCTCGGGTTCGACTACCGGGAGCTGGCCGCCGAGGTCGTCGCCCGCGTGCCCACCGTCAAGCACGTCCTCGTCGCGGGCGACCCGGGTGACCGGGGTGACTCGACCGGCTTCGTGGCGCTGGGCGACGTACGGGGCGAGCGCCTGCCCGACCTGCCCCGTCCCGACCCGGCGGGGGTGGCGCTCTTCCTGCTGTCCGGCGGCACGACCGGCGTCCCCAAGCTCGTACCGCGCGCCCACCAGGAATGGAGCTACAGCGGGCGCGCGGTCGCCGAGGCCTGCGGCTACGACGAGAACACCGTCCATCTGGTGAACCTGCCGCTGAGCCACAACTGGCCGCTGACCCATGGGCTGCTGGCCACCTTCCACGCGGGCGGGACACTCGTGCTGGCACCGGGCCCCAGCCCGGACGAGGCCTTCCCGATCATCGAGCGCGAGCGGGTGACCGAGACCGGCCTCATCCCCGGCGCGGCCCTGCTCTGGATGGAGGCCGCCGAGTGGGGCGAGCACGACATCTCCAGCCTGCGCCGCGTGACCATCGGCGGCACGAAGCTGCAGCCCGAGCTGGCCCGCCGGGTGGAGCCCGCCCTCGGCTGCCGGCTCCAGCAGGCCTTCGGCATGGCGGAGGGACTGTGCGGCTTCCACCGGCCGGACGATCCGGCGGACGTGGTCCTCGTCAGCCAGGGGTTGCCCGTCTCCCCGGACGACGAGGTGAGGGTGGTGGACGAGGACGACAACGACGTCGCCCCCGGCGAGGTGGGCCAGTTGCTGGCTCGCGGGCCGTACACCACCCGCGGCTACTACCGGGCGCCGGAGCACAACGCCCGGTCGTTCACCGCGGACGGGTTCTACCGGAGCGGCGACCTGGTGCGGCTGCTGCCGACCGGGCACGTGATCTTCGAGGGCAGGGTGAAGGACCAGATCAACCGGGGCGGCGACAAGATCGCGGCGGAGGAGGTGGAGAACCACCTCCTCGCCCACCCGAACGTCCGCGAGGTCGCCTTCGTGGGCCTGCCCGACGAGGTCCTCGGCGAGCGGAGCTGCGCCTGCGTCGTCCCCCGCGGCACGCCTCCGACGCTGGTGGAGCTCACCGCGTTCCTACGCGGGCGCGGCGTCGCGGCCTTCAAGTTCCCCGACCGCCTGGAGATCGTCGAGGCGCTTCCCGTCACGCCGCTCGGCAAGGTCAGCAAGAAGCAGCTCGTGGGCATGTTCGGTTAACAGAGGACGATTCTCCATGCACCAGCCAGACATCGATCCGCACCTGCCTGACATCGACCCGCGCACGCCGAATACCGATCCGTACCCGCCGGGCATCGACCCGCGCCTGCCGGACATCGACCTGGCCGGATTCCTGGAAGTGCACGCGAAGGCGACAGCCGAGGCGCGCAACAACGCGAGCAGGACGCTCGCGACCTGGCGCCAGGAGATCGACCCCGTCGATCCGGCCGGGCTCCTCGTGCCGGTGTTCGCGCGGACGAGGCGGGCGTTCGTCTGGATGTCGCCGGAGTCGAGCGTGATCGCGATGGGCAGCGCGGCCGACTTCGTCGAACGCGGCGCGGGCCGCTTCGCCGGCATCCGGACGAGCTGGGAGAGAACCGTCCAGAACACGGTGACCGGCGGGCCGGGCCCGCGCGCCACACCGTCGCTGGTCGGCGGCTTCGCCTTCGCCCCGCGGCCCGGACCGCTCCCGGAGGCGCTGATGTGGGTGCCCCGGATCCTGGTCGCCCGGGACCGGGACGGGCGGACCACGCTCGCGCTCAGCGTGAGCGTCGATCCCGGCAACCCCGTGCAGGACGACGTGGCGGGGGTGATCGCCCAGGCCTGCGGCCTGCTCTCCGCCGCGGGCGGGCGCCCGTGCCCCAGCCCCCACCTCGCCGGGACGACCGTCACGGAGATCCCGCCCGCCGCCGAGTGGAAGGCGCTGGTCGCGCGGGCGGCGGACCAGATCGGCCGCGGCAGGTTCGACAAGGCGGTCCTCGCCCGCCAGTTGCGCGTGAGCTCGCCCTGTCCCTACGACGTGCCGTCCGTGCTGGGGTCCCTGCTCGGCACGCGGTCCGGGACCACCGTCTTCGCCGTCGCGGCCGACGGGCACGCCTTCGTCGGCGCGACCCCGGAACGGCTGGTCGGCCTGCACGCGGGACGGGCCCGGTCGATGAGCCTGGCCGCGTCCATGCCGCGCGGCGCCACCCCGGCCGAGGACGCGCGGCTGCGCGCCGCCCTGCTGGAGGACGACAAGTGCCGGCGCGAGCAGCAGGTCGTCACCGAGATGCTTCGCCACGCCTTCGAGCAGGTGTGCCGGGAGGTCTCGGTGCCCGCCGAGCCGCACGTGCTCGACCTGCCGAACCTGCGCCACCTGCACAGCCGCATCGAGGGCGAGATCGCCGACCCGGAGAACACCAGCGTGCTCGACCTCGTCGAGCGGCTGCACCCCACCCCGGCCGTCGGCGGCCACCCCCGGAAGGGAACGCTCGACTGGATCGCCGCGACCGAGCCCTTCGACCGCGGCTGGTACGCGGGCCCGGTCGGCTGGATGAACGCCGACCAGGAGGGGGACTTCGCCGTCGCCCTCCGCTCCGCCCACTTGCACGAGGGGACCGCCACGCTCTACGCGGGGTGCGGGATCGTGGCGGGCTCCGACCCGGATGTGGAGCTCCAGGAGACCAGGCTCAAGTTCCGCCCTATGCTCGATGCCCTCGCCGTGCCCGCGTACGGGCCGGATGGGGCGGGAACCTCTTGATCGGGAAACACGCACGAGAGGCACGTGAACGTGATCCAGATAGACGGACTGACGAAGCGCTTCGGCGACAGGACAGCCGTGGACGACCTGACGTTCACCGTCGAGCCCGGCCGGGTCACCGGCTTCCTCGGCCCGAACGGAGCGGGCAAGTCGACGACCATGAGAATGATCCTCGGCCTCGACGCCCCGAACGCCGGGAGCGTGACGGTGAACGGCCACGGCTACGTGGGCGTGGCCAGGCCCATGCGTGAGGTGGGCGCGCTGCTGGACGCCCGCGCGCTGCACAAGGGCCGTACGGCGCGCAACCACCTGCTCTGTCTCGCCCAGACCAACGGCATCCCGGGCAACCGGGTGGACGAGGTGCTGGAGCTGGTCGGGCTGGAATCGGTGGCGCGCAAACGGGCCGGATCCTTCTCGCTGGGCATGGGCCAGCGGCTCGGGATCGCGGTGGCGCTCCTCGGTGACCCGAAGGTGCTGCTGTTCGACGAACCGGTCAACGGCCTGGATCCCGAGGGCATCAAGTGGATCCGCGAGCTGATGCGCGGGCTGGCCGGGGAGGGACGCACCGTCCTGGTCTCCAGCCACCTGATGAGCGAGATGGCGCAGACCGCCGACCACCTCCTCGTCATCGGCAGGGGAAGGTTGATCGCGGACATCGGGATCGGTGAGTTCGTCCGGCAGGGCTCCAACGTGCTGGTGCGGACGGACGACAAGGACCTGCTCGTCCCCCACCTGGTGGAGGCGGGCGGCTCCGTCCAGGAAGGGACCGACGGCTCCTTCATCGTCACCGGGCTGGAGTCGAGGCGCATCGGCGAGGCCGCGCTGGCCGCCGGGGTCGTGCTGACGGAGCTGACACCACAACGCTCATTGGAGCAGGCTTACATGGATCTGACCCGCGACAGCGTCGAGTTCCAGGCGAGTGCGGCATGAGCGCCATCGCGGACACGATGCGGTCGGAATGGACCAAGTTCCGGACGATCCCGTCCAATATTCCCATCCTGCTGGCGACCGTCGCCGTCATGGTGGGCGCGGGCGCGCTCACCGCCAACGGCGCGGCCAAGGGCTACCGGGAGGCGGGAGCGGCGTTCGACCCCACCTACATCAGCATGTACGGCGGGTTCCTGTTCGTCCAGATCGCCGTGGGCGCGCTCGGCGTGCTGGTGGTGTCCTCCGAGTACGCCACCGGGATGATCCGCACGAGCCTGACCGTGGTCCCGCGGCGAGGACGGCTGCTCGCCGCCAAGATCTGGACGTTCGGCCTGATCACCCTGGTGATGGGGGAGATCGCCGCCTTCGGTGCGTTCCTCGTCGGCCAGACCGTGATCGGCGCCGCCGGAGCCCCGGCCGCGGCGCTCGGCCAGCCGGGCGTCCTGCGCGCCGTCGTCGGCATGGGGCTGATCTGGGCCCTGGTGGGGCTCACCGGCGTGGCACTCGGTTGCCTGCTGCGCGACACGATGGCCGCCACGACCGTGGTGGTGGCCGTCAACTTCATCATCCCCATCATCGGGCCCAGGCTCATGCCCGACGCCGTCGGAAACTGGGTGAGCACGTACTGGCCGATCGCGGCCGGCCTCCGGGTCACCACCACCGTCCACCACGCGGAACGGCTGGCACCCTGGACGGGGCTCGGCCTGATGGCCGCCTTCACCGCCGTCCTGCTGATCGTGGCCTTCGCGGTGTTCCGCTCGCGGGACGCCTGACGGCAGCGGTACCGACACCCGACGCTCGACACCTGACGCCCGGCGGTCGCCCAGGCCCGCCGGGCGTCGCCGTGTTCCCGCCCCCTAATGATGGTTCTACCAGCGCTTTTAGTGGCCCTTAGGGGTTACCCGCTTTATCCCGCCTCGCGAATACTGAAGTTCGGTAAACCCGGCGGGAGGAGCTACAAGAATGGCACCGAATTTCGCGAACGGTCAGTGCCGGTCCTTCCGCGGCGACGGGCGACCGGATCTGCTCGTACGGAACACGGAAACGGGCGAGCTGTTCGTCTATCCACACAGCGGCGAATTCAACGGCACCGCCACATTCGATGAGCCGGTCAGTATCGGCGAGGGTTTCGGGTGGTGGCGTTTCTTCTTCGTCCGCGCGATCGACGCCACGGGGAACGGGCAGGCGGACATCTGCGCGTTCAGCGCCCACGAGTTCGACATCAACCCGGGCGAGAACGGCGAGCACGGCTTCTTCCTGCTGCGGAACCTCGGCGCCCCGGGTGAGATCGGCCCGTTCGACGAGCCGATCCGGGTGTCCGGCAGGCGCGACGACGGCCGGCAGTGGGAGACGATCGGGTTCGCCGACGTGACGGGCACCGGCACGGACGACACGTTCGGCCGGGGCAAGGACGCCGGCAACGTGGACGTGTTCCCCCACCGTGACCTGGGTGTTCTCCGCAACGAGACCTACGACAAGGATCCGGTGCGGCTCACCGAGATCGACGTCGACGACCTCCCCGTCGCGATGGCCGACTTCACCGGCAACGGCAACCTCGACCTGCTGGTCCGCCGGGCCAACGGAGACCTCGCCCTCTACGAGTTCGACGGCAGGCCGGGCACGGCGACCGGGGGCACCTGGCACGTCGTCGCCTGCGGCTGGCAGGACATGCGCCTGATAGCGCTCACCGACATCGACATGGACGGGCACCCCGACCTGCTCGGGCTGCACCAGGACGGCACTCTCGCCGCCTATCGGCACTGCGGGAAGTTCAATCCCGACTCTCCGCTCGAGCTTTTCCAGGAGCCGGTAACAGTCGCCACCGGATTCGGGATGTACGACGTCATCAGCTGATCACTCCGTCGGAATCTGGATAGGTTCAATGCAATTCGAACTCTCCTCCCGTATTTTCTCCGACGACGCGGTGGCGATCGTCGGCATATCCTGTCGCCTTCCCCACGCACCCGATCCCGAATCATTCTGGCGGTTGCTTCGCGATGGCCGTGACGCCATCACCGAGGTGCCGAGCGGCCGGTGGAACTCACCGGAGACCAGTTCGATGCGCGGCGGTTTCATCGACGGAATCGCCGAGTTCGACGCCGAGTTCTTCGGCATCGCGCCGAACGAGGCCGCGATGATGGATCCCCAGCAGCGGCTGGTCCTGGAGCTGAGCTGGGAGGCGCTCGAGGACGCGGGCATCGTCCCGGAGAGCCTGCGCGACACCGGCACGAGCGTCTACATCGGCGCCATGGCCGGCGACTACGCCCAGCTGCTCCAGGGCAACGTGTCCCGCCACAGCCTGACCGGCCTCAGCCGCGCCCTGCTCGCCAACCGGATCTCCTACACCCTCGGGTTGCAGGGCCCCAGCCTGACCGTCGACTCGGCGCAGTCGGCCTCGCTGACCGCCGTGCACCTGGCGTGCGAGAGCCTGCGGAACGGCGAGTCCGGACTCGCCATCGTCGGCGGCGTCAACCTCAACATCACACCCGACAGCACGCTGGCCGCCGCCAGGTTCGGCGCCCTGTCCCCCGACGGCAGGTGCTTCACCTTCGACGCGCGCGCCAACGGCTACGTGCGCGGCGAGGGCGGCGGGATCGTCGTGCTCAAGCCGCTGGCCCGCGCGCTCGCCGACGGTGACCGGGTGTACTGCGTGATCGCGGGCAGCGCGGTGAACAACGACGGTGGCGGCGAGGGCCTCACCGTTCCCGACCAGCACGCCCAGGAGGAGGTCATCCGCCTGGCCTGCGAGCGTGCCGGGGTGAGTGCCGCCGACGTCCAGTTCGTCGAGCTGCACGGCACGGGCACCCGGGTCGGCGACCCCGTCGAGGCACGCGCGCTCGGCACCGCCATCGGCGCCGCGAGGGAGCCGGGCGCGCCGCTGCTCGTCGGCTCGGCCAAGACCAACGTCGGCCACCTCGAAGGGGCCGCGGGGATCGTCGGCCTCCTGAAGACCGCGCTGGCCATCAGCCACCGCGAGCTGCCCGCGTCGCTGAACTTCGAGACGCCCAACCCGCGGATCCCCCTCGACGAGCTCAACCTCCGGGTCAACACGGCGCTGAGCCCCTGGCCGCGCGCCGACGTACCGCTGGTGGCCGGGGTCAGCTCGTTCGGCATGGGCGGTGCCAACTGCCACATGGTCCTCGCGGAGTATCCGCAGGAGGAACCCGCGCCGTCCGTGCCGCCTGTGCCGTCAGCGCAGCCCGCCGGGCCGCTGATCGTGCCGCTGTCCGGGCAGAGCGAGGCCGCGCTGCGCGGCCAGGCCGCACGGCTGCGCGAGCACCTGCTCGCCACCCCCGGCGCCGATCCCGTGGACGTCGCCTACTCACTGGCCACGACGCGCACGACGTTCCCCTTCCGGGCGAGCGTCGTCCTGGACGAGCCGGAGCGCCTGGCCGACGTACTCGGGCAGCTGTCCCGCGGCGAGCTCGCCGCCGAGATCGTGACGGGCCGGCCGCGCACCGGCGAGATCGCCTTCCTCTACGCGGGGCAGGGCAGTCAGCGTCGCGGCATGGGACGCGAGCTGTACGGCACGTACCCCGTCTTCGCGCGGGCCCTCGACGAGATCGCCGCCTGTTTCGAGGGCGACCTGCTCGAAGCGATGTTCACCGACCCCGGCGAGCGGCTTCACGAGACGGGGACGACCCAGCCCGCCCTCTTCGCCTTCGAGGTCGCCCTCACCCGGCTGTACGAGCACTGGGGCATCCGCCCCGACCGGCTCATCGGCCACTCCATCGGCGAGATCGCCGCCGCGCACATCGCCGGCGTGCTGTCGCTGGAGGACGCCTGCGCCCTGGTCTCGGCGCGCGGCAAGCTGATGCAGGACCTGCCGTCCGGCGGCATGATGGTCGCCGTCCAGGCCACGGAGGAGGAGATCCTCCCCCTGCTCGACGCCTCGGCGAGCATCGCCGCGATCAACGGGCCGGAGTCCGTGGTCGTCTCCGGCGCGGAGAGCCGCGTCGCCGAGATCGCCGAGGAGATGCGCGAGCGCGGTCGCAAGGTCCGTCGCCTGCGCGTCAGCCACGCCTTCCACTCGCCACTGATGGATCCGATGCTGGCCCAGTTCCGGCGGGTGGCCGAGTCGCTCACCTACCACGAACCGGTCATCCCGATCGTGTCCAACCTCACCGGCGCCACCGCGTCCGCCCGGGAACTGTGCTCGCCCGACCACTGGGTCAGGCACGTGCGCGAGGCCGTGCGGTTCGGCGACGGCATCCGTGCCCTGGCGGCCGCGGGCGTGAGCACGTTCGTGGAGATCGGTCCGGGCGCCGTCCTGTCCGCGATGGGACAGCAGTGCCTGCCGCCGGACGCCGGCGCGCTGTTCGTCACCACGCTGCGGGACGGCCGGCCGGAGCCTCTCACCGCGGGCCTCGCGCTCGCCGCGCTGCAGGCCGGTGGCGCCGAGGTGAACGCGGAGGCGCTGTTCTCCGGCGCCCGGCGCGTCCCGCTGCCCACCTACGCCTTCCAGCGCACGCGCCACTGGCTCACCGACACCGCCCCGCAGTCGCCCGCCGCCGGATCCGACGACACCCGGCCGCTCACCGGCCGCCTGGCCGGGCTGGCCGGACCGGAGCGGGAGCAGGTGCTCCTCGACCTCGTACGGACCTGCGTCGCGCTCGTGCTCGGCCACGCCACCACCGCGACCGTGGACGCCGGCACCGCCTTCAAGGCGCTCGGATTCGACTCCTACAGCGCGGTCGAGCTCAGGAACAGGCTCAACACCGCCACCGGCCTGACGCTGCCGACCTCGCTGCTGTTCGACTACCCCACGCCGGCCGCGCTCGCCGCGTTCCTGCGCGCGGAGCTGACGGGTGACTCCGCAGACTCCGCGCCGGTGCCGGCCGTGGAACGGGCCGTCGGCCACGACGAGCCGATCGCGATCGTCGGCATGGCCTGCCGGTTCCCCGGCGGCGTGGTCTCCCCCGACGACCTGTGGAAGCTGGTGATCTCGGAGGGGGACGCGATCGGGGAGTTCCCCGTCGATCGCGGCTGGGATCTGGGCGGGCTGTACGACCCGGACCCCGACAACAGCGGCACGTCCTACGCCCGGCACGGCGGATTCCTGTACGAGGCGACGGAGTTCGACCCCGGCTTCTTCGGCATCTCGCCGCGCGAGGCGCTGGCCATGGACCCGCAGCAGCGGCTGCTGCTGGAGACCTCGTGGGAGGCGATCGAGCGGGCCGGGATCGACCCCGGCCGGTTGCGCGGGAGCCGTACCGGGGTGTTCGCCGGTGCGACGGCCCAGGACTACGGTCCCAGGTTGCACGAGGCCACCGGGAACGCCGAGGGCTATGTCCTGACCGGGACCACCAGCAGCGTGATCTCCGGGCGCGTGGCGTTCTCGTTCGGGTTCGAGGGCCCGGCCGTCACGGTGGACACGGCGTGCTCGTCGTCGCTGGTGGCGCTGCACCTGGCCGCGCAGTCGCTGCGGTCGGGCGACTGCGACCTCGCTCTCGCGGGCGGCGCGACCGTGATGGCCTCGCCCGGCATGTTCGTGGAGTTCTCCCGCCAGCGTGGCCTGTCGGCGGACGGGCGCTGCAAGGCGTTCTCCGCGGAGGCCGACGGCACCGGCTGGGCCGAGGGTCTCGGCATGCTGCTGGTCGAGCGGCTCTCGGACGCCCAGCGCAACGGCCACCGGGTCCTCGCCGTCATGCGCGGCAGCGCGATCAACCAGGACGGCGCGAGCAACGGCCTCACCGCCCCCAACGGCCCCTCCCAGCAGCGCCTGATCCGCCAGGCCCTGGCCAACGCGAACCTGTCGGCGGCCGACGTCGACGCGGTCGAGGCCCACGGCACCGGGACCATGCTCGGCGACCCGATCGAGGCCCAGGCCATCCTGGCCACGTACGGCCAGGACCGGCCCGAGGACCGGCCGCTGTGGCTGGGGTCGCTGAAGTCGAACATCGGTCACGCGCAGGCGGCCGCCGGTGTCGGCGGTGTGATCAAGATGGTGATGGCGATGCGGCACGGGACGCTGCCGCGCACGCTGCACGTCGAGGAGCCGTCGCCGCACGTGGACTGGTCGACGGGCGCCGTCGAGCTGCTGACCGAGGCCCGCTCGTGGGACGTCGAGGACCGTCCGCGCCGCGCGGCGATCTCCTCCTTCGGCATCAGCGGCACCAACGCGCACGTGATCATCGAGCAGGGTCCGGCGAAGCCCGAGGCCGAGGCCGTCGAGCTGCCGGTGACGCCGTGGCTGATCTCGGCCAGAACCCCCGAAGCGCTGCGGGCGCAGGCCGGGCGGCTCGCGTCCTGGACGACACAGGACACGCCGATCGCCGCGACCGGCGCCGCCCTGGCCGGTGACCGCGCGCTGTTGGAACAGCGCGCGGTGGTCGTCGGCGCCGACCGCGAGGAACTGCTGGCGGGCCTTCGGGCACTGGCCGGGCGTACGGCGGCACCCGACGTGGTGACCGGCAGCGGCCACGGCGGCAGGCTGGCCCTGCTGTTCACCGGGCAGGGCAGCCAGCGGCTGGGCATGGGCCGCGACCTGGCCGCCGCCTTCCCGGTGTTCGCCGAGGCGCTGGAGGAGATCTGCGCCCTGCTGGACGGGCAGTTGCCGTATCCGCTCCGCGAGACGATGTTCGCCGACCCCGGCGGCGTGCTCGACGAGACGCTGATGACCCAGCCCGCCCTCTTCGCCTTCGAGGTCGCGCTCTCCCGCCTGCTGGGCTCCCTGGGTGTCACACCGGACGTCGTGACCGGCCACTCCGTCGGAGAGATCGCCGCCGCCCACGTCGCGGGAGTCTTCTCCCTGGCCGACGCCTGCACGCTGGTCGCGGCACGGGCCAGGCTGATGCAGGCGCTTCCCCCGGGCGGGGCGATGCTCGCGATCGCCGCGTCGGAGGCCGACGTGCTGCCGTTCATCGAGGGACGGGAGGACCAGGTCGCCATCGCGGCCGTCAACGCGCCCACCTCGGTGGTGATCTCCGGTGTCGCGGCCGTGGTCGAGGAGATCGCCCAGCGGGTCACCGTGCGCACGCGCCGGCTGCGGGTCTCGCACGCCTCCCACTCGCCGCTGATGGAGCCGATGCTGGCCGAGTTCGGGCGGATCGCGGCCACCGTCACCTACTACGAGCCCCGCCTCCCGGTCGTCTCCGCCGTAACCGGCGACCTCGCGGCCCCCGGGCAGCTCACCGACGCCCGGTACTGGGTCGAGCACGTGCGGCGGCCGGTTCGCTTCGCCGACGCGATCAGCGCCACCGAGGCGAGCGTCTTCCTGGAGGTCGGCCCCGAGGGCATCCTGACCGGCCTGGCCCAGCAGACGCTCGCCGACGGCGTGTTCGTCGCGGCCGCGCGCAAGGAACGTGAGGAGATCCGCACCTTCGTGCAGGCCCTCGGCCGGCTCCACGCCTGCGGCACCACCGTCGACTGGGACACCTACTTCGCCGCGGTCCCGGCCGCGGCCCGTGGCGTCGAGCTGCCCACCTACGCCTTCCAGCGCGAGCGGTACTGGCTGGAGGCCGGCGGTCCCGGCGGCGTACCCACGGAACACGTCGGGCTGTTCGCGGTCGACTGGGTCCCGGTTCCGGCCACCGGTGGCGCCCCCGCCTCCGATGACGTGTTCCTGGACTGGGTGGACGAGGACGAGCGGGACGAGACGGGTGAACGGGACGAGACCGCGCGGGCACGCGCGGCCGTGCTGCGTGTGCTCTCCGCCGTCCAGGACCGGCTCGCCGGTGACCACCCCTCGTCCTCGCGACTGGTGATCCTCACCAGGGGCGCCACCGGCGAGGAGACCGACCTGGCCGCGACGGCCGTCTGGGGTCTGGTGCGGTCCGCGCAGACCGAGTACCCCGGCCGGTTCGTGCTGCTCGACCACGACGGCACCGCGCAGGACCTCATCGCCGCCGCCCTCGCCTACGACGAGCCGCAGCTGGCGGTACGAGAAGGAAGGATCTTCGTCCCCCGGCTGGTCAAGCGCGACCTGCCGCCGGGGGAGGCGCCGTGGACACCCGGCGGCACCGTCCTGGTCACCGGCGGCACGGGCGGGCTGGGGCGAGTGGTCACCCGGCACCTCGTCACCGCGCACGGCGTACGCGACCTCGTGCTGCCCACCCGCGACCCGCGGGCGGCCGGAGCCGTCGAGCTGGCGGCCGAGCTGGCCGCGCTCGGCGCGCGGGTCGAGCTGACCGCGTGCGACCTGTCCGACCGCGACGCGCTGGCCGCGCTCGTCGACTCCTGCCGGGAGCTGACCGGGGTCGTGCACATCGCCGGCGTCCTGGACGACGGCGTCGTCTCGGCCCTGAGCCCGGAACGGCTCGACGCCGTGTGGCGGACCAAGGCCGAGGCCGCCTGGCTCCTGCACGAGCTGACCCGCGACCGCGACCTGTCGGCGTTCGTGCTGTTCTCGTCGTGCGCGGGCACGCTGGGCAGCGCGGGCCAGGCCAACTACGCCGCGGCCAACGCGTTCCTGGACGGTCTGGCCCGGCACCGCCGTACGCTCGGCCTGCCCGCGACGGCGCTCGGGTGGGGCCTGTGGGACAACTCCTCGGAGTTCGGCGGCATGGGGGCGACACTCGCCACGGCCGACCTGGCGCGGTGGGCACGGCTGGGCGTCGCCCCGCTGCCGCCGGACCAGGCGCTCGCGCTCTTCGACGCGGCGCTCGCCGCGTCGGCGGAGACGGCGCTTCCCGCGCGGCTGAGCCTCGCGAAGGTCGCCGACCCGGCGCCCGCGATGCTGCGCGCCCTGCTGCGCAAGCCGATCGAGCGCCGCGCGGCCGGTGCGTCCGGCGACGTGGCACTCGGGCAACTCCTGCGCGAGATGAGCCCGGAGGAGCAGGAACGCACGCTCCTCGACCTGGTCCGCGGCCAGGCGGCCCTGGTGCTCGGACACGTGACACCGCACGTGATCAGCGCGACGGGCGCGTTCAAGGACGCGGGCTTCGACTCGCTGACCGCGGTCGAGCTCAGGAACAGGCTCAACGCGGCCACCGGCCTGCGGCTGCCGAGCTCGCTGCTGTTCGACTACCCGTCACCGACGGTGCTGACGGAGTACCTGCGGACGGCACTGCTCGGCGACACCACCGCGGCGTCCTCGGCGTCCTCGGCGGTCCGGACGGCCGGATACGACGAGCCGATCGCGATCGTGGGGATGGCCTGCCGGTTCCCCGGCGGCGTCTCCTCGCCCGAGGACCTGTGGAACCTGGTGGCCGCCGGTTCCGACGTGGTCGGCGAGTTCCCCACCGACCGCGGCTGGGACCTGGACCGGCTGTTCTCCGGCGACCCGGACGACCGGGGCACCTCCTCCACCCGATACGGCGGGTTCCTCTACGACGCGGCCGAGTTCGACGCGGGCTTCTTCGGCATCTCGCCGCGCGAGGCGCTCGCGATGGATCCGCAGCAGCGCCTGCTGCTGGAGGCGTCGTGGGAGGCGATCGAGCACGCCGACATCGACGCGGCGGAGCTGCGGGGAAGCCAGACCGGAGTGTTCACCGGCATAGCCCCCATGGAGTACGGGCCGCGGCGCTTCGAAGGCGCGGAGTCCGTGGAGGGATACCTTCTCACCGGCGGCCTGGCCAGCGTCGCCTCCGGCCGGGTCTCCTACACCCTGGGCCTGGAGGGTCCCGCGGTCACGGTCGACACGGCGTGCTCGTCGTCGCTGGTCGCGCTGCATCTGGCCACGCAAGCGCTGCGCACGGGTGAATGCGATCTTGCGCTCGCGGGCGGCGTGATGGTGATGGCCTCACCCGGCACGTTCGTGGAGTTCTCCCGCCAGCGTGGCCTGTCGGCGGACGGGCGCTGCAAGGCGTTCTCCGCGGAGGCCGACGGCACCGGCTGGGCCGAGGGCGTCGGCGTTCTGCTCGTCGAGCGGCTCTCGGACGCCCAGCGCAACGGCCACCGGGTGCTCGCCGTGGTCCGCGGCAGCGCGATCAACCAGGACGGTGCGAGCAACGGGCTGACCGCCCCGAACGGCCCGGCGCAGCAGCGGGTGATCCGTCAGGCGCTGGCCAACGCGGGCCTGTCGAGCGCGGATGTCGATGTGGTCGAGGCGCACGGCACGGGAACGGTGCTGGGTGACCCGATCGAGGCCCAGGCGCTGATCGCCACGTACGGCCAGGACAGGCCGGAGGGCCGGCCGCTGTGGCTGGGTTCGTTGAAGTCGAACATCGGTCACGCGCAGGCCGCCGCGGGTGTCGGTGGCGTGATCAAGATGGTGATGGCCCTGCGCAACGGCGTCATGCCGCAGACCCTGCACGCCGAGGAGCCCTCGCCGCACGTGGACTGGACGGCCGGTGCCGTCGAGCTGCTGACCGAGGCGCGTGCGTGGGACACCGGCGATCGTCCGCGCCGGGCGGCGGTGTCGTCCTTCGGCGTCAGCGGCACGAACGCGCACGTGATCATCGAGCAGGGTCCGGTGGAGGCCGAGGTCGAGGCCGGTGCTGTCGAGCTGCCGGTGACGCCGTGGCTGATCTCGGCCAAGACTCCGGAGGCGCTGCGGGGGCAGGCTTCCCGGCTCGCCTCCTGGGTGGAGGAGCGGCCGGAGCTGGACGTGGCCGATGCCGCTTGGACGTTGGCGAGCGGTCGTTCGGTGCTGGAGCAGCGTGCGGTGGTGGTGGGCGCCGACCGGGTCGAGCTACTGACCGGGCTGCGTGCCCTGGCCGACGGGACGGCGACGCCGGAGGTGGCCGGTGGTGGTGGGTTGGCGATGTTGTTCGCCGGTCAGGGCAGCCAGCGGGTGGGCATGGGCCGTGAGCTCGCGGCGGCGTTCCCGGTGTTCGCCGACGCCTTGGACGAGGTTTGTGCGTTGTTGCCGGGGTCGGTGCGTGAGGTGATGTTCTCCGACTCCGACGGCGTGTTGAACGAGACCGGGATGACCCAGCCGGCGCTGTTCGCCTTCGAGGTCGCCC
>NZ_JBPXMB010000055.1:0-24225 GCF_051918945.1 Streptosporangium sp. LJ11 | reverse complement strand
GCTTCATGCACTGGCTTTTAACACACTGTTGAGTTCTCAAGAAACGGACGCGTACACCATCACCCTGACCCGACCAAGTGGTCCGGCAGAACTCCGGGGCGTTCCATTTCGTGTCACTATCTTATCAGGAGTGTCGGTTTCGTGTCAAACTGTCGGATTTCCGACGCTCGACTCGAACCCGTCGAACCCGCTAGGATTGCGACTGCCCCGTTTCCAGGGCAACCCCTCTAACTTACTCCAACATCCGGTCGTTGTCCAATCGTACGGACACGCCCGATTTGCCGGGATTTTTGGAAGGGAGGTGCAGGACGCTGCCCTGCATGAAGAACTCTAGCAGTCCCCCAGGGCTGCGATGACCAACTTCCCGGTAAGAACTAGGTCTTCCCTGGGATGCCAGCCCTTAAACACGAGAACCCAGGGTCAAGAAACCCTGGGTTCTCTTCAAAGCGGCCACCGATCCGGAGCAGTCCTCTTCCCGCTGCTCAGGCCAAGTCCCTGCCTGTGCGGACAAAGTCCCCGCCCGACTCACGACCTGTCAGGACAAACCCTGTCGCCGACTCGCGCTGCCGGGAGTCGGTCAGACCAGAAGTCAGCCGGCCGGCAACGACGCCAGCTGGGCGAGCAACCGCTCGATGTCCTGGTCAGCCTGTGCCGCCCGGGAGCGCACCTTGGTCACCACGTCGTCGGGCGCCTTGGCCATGAACTGCTCGTTGCCGAGCTTGGCCGCGACCTGGGCCGCCTCCTTGCGCGCCACCGCGAGATCCTTCTCCAGGCGCTTGCGCTCGGCGGCCACATCGATCGTCCCGGCCGTGTCGATCTCCACGGCGATGCCGCCCACGTCAAGGCTGGCTGTCGCGGCGAACGACTCGGACGGCTGGTCGAGCCGGAGCAGCGACCGAATCGCCCCTTCGTGGGGGGCGAGTGCCGTGTCGGCGAGCGAAAGCCGTGCGGCGACCCGCTGGCCCGGCTTGAGGCCCTGGTCGGAACGGAACCTGCGCACCTCGGTGATCAGCCCCTGCATGGCGAGGATTTCCTCCTCCGCCGAAGGATCACGCAGCGACTCCTGGACCGTCGGCCAGGGGGCGACCACGATCGACTCGCGCCCGGTGACCGCACGCCACAGTTCCTCGGTGACGAACGGCACCAGAGGATGGAGCAGGCGAAGCAGCGAGTCGAAGACGTGACCCAGCACGAGCCGGGTGTGCTCCTGGCCGGAAGCGATCTGGATCTTGGCGAGTTCCACGTACCAGTCGCAGACCTCGTCCCAGGCGAAGTGGTAGAGCAGGTCCGAGATCTTGGCGAACTCGAAGCTTTCGAAGGCGGTGTCCACCGACGCGACGATCTCTTGGAGCCGGGAGAGGATCCAGCGGTCCGCGGCGGTCAGCTCCTCGGTGGGGAGCTCGCCCGTCACGGCGCCGTTCATCAGCGCGAAGCGGGTGGCGTTCCAGATCTTGTTGCAGAAGTTGCGTGAGCCTCCGGCCCATTCCTCGCTGATCGCAACATCGGAGCCGGGGTTGGCGCCGCGCAGCAGCGTGAAGCGGGTGGCGTCGGCACCGAAGCGCTCGACCCAGTCGAGCGGGTCGACGACGTTGCCGAACGACTTCGACATCTTCTTGCCGTACTGGTCACGGACCATGCCGTGCAGCGCCACGGTCCTGAACGGCGGTTCCCCGTCCATGGCGTAGATGCCGAACATCATCATCCGGGCCACCCAGAAGAACAGGATGTCGTAGCCGGTCACCAGGACGGAGGTCGGGTAGAACTTGGCCAGCTCCGGCGTCTTGTCCGGCCAGCCGAGGGTGGAGAACGGCCAGAGCCCGGAGGAGAACCAGGTGTCGAGGACGTCGGGGTCCTGGACGTAGCCCTCGGGCGCCTGCTCGTCGGGGCCGACGCAGACGACCTCTCCGTCCGGGCCGTACCAGACCGGAATGCGGTGTCCCCACCACAGCTGCCGGGAGATGCACCAGTCGTGCATGTCGTCGACCCAGTCGAAGTAGCGCTTGGCCAGCTCCGGCGGGTGGATCTTCGTCCGGCCGTCGCGGACCGCGTCGCCCGCGGCCTTCGCCAGGGGGGAGACGTTGACGAACCACTGGAGCGAGAGCCGGGGCTCGACCACGGTCTTGCAGCGCGAGCAGTGCCCGACCGAGTGGAGGTAGGGACGCTTCTCCGCGACGATCCGGCCCTCCGCGCGGAGCGCGGCCACCACCGCGGGCCTGGCCTCGAAGCGGTCGAGGCCCTGGAACGGGCCGTGCGCGGTGACCACTCCCCGCTCATCCATGATCGTCATGGACGGCAGCGAGTGGCGGCGCCCGATCTCGAAGTCGTTCGGATCGTGCGCCGGGGTGACCTTGACCGCCCCGGTGCCGAAGGAGGGGTCGACGTGCTCGTCGGCGACGATCGGGATGCGGCGCCCGGTGAGCGGCAGCTCCACCTCGCGGCCGATCAGGTGGGCGTAGCGCTCGTCGGAGGGGTGCACGGCCACGGCGGTGTCGCCGAGCATCGTCTCGGCCCGGGTGGTCGCGACCACGATGGAGTCGTCGCCGTCGCCGTAGCGGATCGAGACGAGCTCGCCCTCGTCCTCGCTGTGCTCGACCTCGATGTCCGACAGCGCGGTCAGGCAGCGCGGGCACCAGTTGATGATGCGCTCGGCGCGGTAGATGAGCCCGTCGTCGAAGAGCTTCTTGAAGATCGTCTGGACGGCCCGGGAGAGGCCCGGGTCCATGGTGAAGCGCTCCCGCGACCAGTCGACACCGTCGCCGAGCTTCTTCATCTGGCCGAGGATCCGGCCCCCGGACTCCTCCTTCCACTGCCAGACGCGCTCGACGAACGCCTCGCGGCCGAGGTCGTGCCGGGACAGTCCGTCCTTGGCGATCTCGCGCTCGACGACGTTCTGGGTGGCGATGCCGGCGTGGTCCATGCCGGGCAGCCAGAGCGTCTCCTGGCCGCGCATGCGGGCACGGCGGGTCAGCGCGTCCTGGATGGAGTGGTCGAGGGCGTGGCCGATGTGCAGGACACCGGTCACGTTCGGCGGAGGCAGGACGATGCTGTACGGCTCGCGCTCGCTGCTCGGGTCGGCGGTGAAGTGTCCCTCCGATACCCAGCGCTCGTAGCTCCGGGTCTCCACGTCGGCGGGTGCGTACTGGGTAGGCAGCTCTGGCGTCGTCACGATGCCCAAGTCTAGGGATGTCCGCGTGCCCCCTGTCCCACGGACCGCCATACGGACCGCTTCTCCCCCTGACTTCTACCGATGAGCGAGACGATCCCGCCGCCGAACACCGGCGGGTACCGGCGAACACCGGCGAGCACGGGTGGATACCGGCGGACGCCGGACGGGGGGCGACGAGGGCACCGTCCGGCCGCGGGTACGCCACTGGCAGGAACCGGACAGCCGAGAACGGCGGCGCCCCCCGCGGGAGAACCCGCGGGGGGCGCCGATCGTGCGAACCAGGAGGGTTCGCGCGGGCTTTCTAGGCCGACTTCTCGCGCGGCGGCCGCTGCTGCTTGTTGAGCTGGTCACGCGGGACGAGCGTGGGGTTGACGTGCTCCAGGACCGACTCGCGGGTGATGACCACACGTGCCACGTCCTGCCGCGACGGCACCTCGTACATCACCGAGAGGAGGACCTCCTCCAGGATCGCCCGCAGGCCGCGGGCGCCGGTGCCGCGCAGGATCGCCTGGTCGGCGATGGCCTCCAGCGCGTCGTCGGTGAACTCGAGTTCGACGTTGTCCAGCTCGAACAGACGGCGGTACTGCTTGACGAGGGCGTTGCGCGGCTCGGTGAGGATCTGGATGAGCGCCTCACGGTCGAGGTTGTGGACGCTCGTGATGACCGGGAGCCGGCCGACGAACTCGGGGATCATGCCGAACTTCAGCAGGTCCTCGGGCATGACGTTCTCGAAGATGTCGGCGCCGTCGATGTCTTCCTTGGAGCGGATGATCGCGTTGAAACCGATCCCCTTGCGGCCGACCCGGGACTCGATGATCTTCTCGAGACCGGCGAAGGCCCCACCGCAGATGAACAGCACGTTGGTGGTGTCGATCTGGATGAACTCCTGGTGAGGGTGCTTGCGGCCCCCTTGCGGCGGCACGCTCGCGGTCGTGCCCTCCAGGATCTTCAGCAGGGCCTGCTGCACGCCCTCACCGGAGACGTCCCTGGTGATCGACGGGTTCTCGCTCTTGCGGGCGATCTTGTCGACCTCGTCGATGTAGATGATGCCGGTCTCGGCCTTCTTGACGTCGTAGTCGGCGGCCTGGATCAGCTTGAGCAGTATGTTCTCGACGTCCTCGCCCACGTAGCCCGCCTCCGTCAGGGCGGTGGCGTCGGCGATGGCGAACGGAACGTTCAGCATCTTCGCCAACGTCTGGGCGAGCAGTGTCTTGCCGGAACCGGTGGGGCCCAGGAGCAGGATGTTGGACTTGGACAGCTCGATGCCGTCGTCACGTCCGCGCTCGCCGGACTGCACCCGCTTGTAGTGGTTGTAGACCGCCACGGAGAGAGCCTTCTTCGCCTGGTCCTGACCGATGACGTAGGCGTCGAGGAATTCGTAGATCTCCCTCGGCTTGGGAAGGCTGTCCCATTTGAGCTCAGAGGACTCGCTGAGCTCCTCCTCGATGATCTCGTTGCAGAGGTCGATGCACTCGTCGCAGATGTATACGCCGGGTCCGGCGATGAGCTTCTTGACTTGCTTCTGGCTCTTTCCACAGAAAGAACACTTCAGCAGGTCTCCCCCGTCGCCGATGCGTGCCACCCCAGATACTCCTTTGCGTGGGACCGCCCTGGCTGCCGCGGTCCGTTTCTTCCGACCGGCCCGATACCCGATCGAAAAGTCATCCCGCTTAGGTTTCGACGTTACCGTCTTCTGAGCCCTCAGTGAGCCCCCTAGCGGCGAGTCGCACCGGAACGTGCCTGATTCGGCACGGTTCCGGTGCGATATGCCTCGTTAGGAGGCTACGGCCTTCGCGAGTTTCTTGCGGGACGGAATGATGTCGTCGATCAGTCCGTACTCCTTGGCCTCGACGGCGTCAAGGATCTTGTCCCGCTCGATGTCCTTGCGGACCGCCTCCGGTGCCCTGCCCGAGTGCTGAGCGATGATCGTCTCCATCTGCGCGCGCATCCTGAGGATCTCGCGCGCCTGGATCTCGATGTCGCTTCCCTGGCCGCCACCCTCGGTGGACGGCTGGTGGATCAGCATGCGGGCGTTCGGCAGGGCGAAGCGCTTGCCCGGCGTGCCGCCGGCCAGCAGGACCGCCGCCGCCGAGGCCGCCTGGCCCAGGCAGACCGTCTGGATCTCCGGCCGGACGAACTGCATCGTGTCGTAGATCGCCGTCATGGCGGTGAAGGAACCGCCCGGCGAGTTGATGTAGATGCTGATGTCGCGGTCGGGGTCGAGCGATTCCAGAGTCAGCAACTGCGCCATGACGTCGTTGGCTGACGCGTCGTCCACCTGCACGCCGAGGAAGATGATGCGGTCCTCGAAGAGCTTGGCGTACGGGTTCATCTCCCGCATGCCGTAGGACGTGCGCTCGGTGAAGGACGGAAGAACGTAGCGGCCGTTGATGTCTCCCGGCCGGATCAACTCACTCACCTTGTGCCCCTTCAGGAGACGGCGCCCGTGGAGGGCACCTGTCGAGCGCTGCGCACGACCTGGTCGATGAAGCCGTAGTTCTTGGCCTCCTCGGCCGTGAACCAGCGGTCCCGGTCGGAGTCGGCCTCGATCTGCTCGATGTTCTGACCGGTGTGGAACGCGATGCGCTCGGCGAGGGTCTTCTTGACGTAGAGCATCTGCTCCGCCTGGATGGCGATGTCGGCGGCGGTGCCGCCGATGCCACCGGAAGGCTGGTGCATCATGATGCGGGCGTGCGGCAGGGCGTATCGCTTGCCCCGCTCGCCGGCGCAGAGGAGGAACTGGCCCATGGAAGCGGCCAGACCCATCGCGACGGTGCACACATCGTTAGGGACATATTCCATCATGTCGTAAATCGCCATACCAGCGGTTACGGAACCGCCTGGCGAGTTGATGTAGAGCCAGATATCGCGCTCCGAGTCGTCCGCGGCGAGCAGGAGCAGCTCGGCGCAGATCCGGTTGGCGATCTCGTCGTTGACCTGGGTGCCCAGCACGATGATGCGCTCACGCAGCAGCCGCTGGTAGAGCTGGTCTTCGAGCCTGAACGAGCCGTTCGGCTGGCTCATCGACTCGGGCCCGGAGCCGGTCGGCTGGTAGAAGGTCGGCGGGCTGGTCACAGCGTCACCTTCCGATGCGTCGTAATCGATTGGCTTTGCTTGTGACCTTAACGCGCGTCACCTACCGGACATGCCTCCTCAACGCACTGTTCGCTGACGGCGCATGCTGCCCGCCGCCTCCCCACCACGTCCGGAACCCCCTGCCGCGTACCCGGGTGGAGGCTCCGAAGCCAGAGCCCGTACGGCGTGTCGCGTCCGCCGAGGGGCGGAAGCGGGGGCTGCGGAGGAGAGCCGTACGGCGCCGCCGCCTCCGGAGAGAGGGACCGACGGCTCTCAGAGGGCCCAGGAGCCCGCGAGGTACCTCGGGGGGCAGGAGGTCGGGAGGAAGGCAGGAGAACCCCAGGCACCGCTCTGCGGCACGCTCACCGCCCGGAGACCGAGGGCACGCTCACCACGCGGAAGACGGGGGCGCTCTCACCACCCGTCAGACGAAGACGCCCCCGTCGCGTGGAACGCGGCGGGGGCATCGGGCGGTGGAGGCGCCGGGCGGGCCCGGTGCCTCCACTCGGCCGGGAACTACTTGGCGGCCTCGACCTCGTCGGCCTGGGCGGCCTCGTCGGTGTCGGAGGCCTCCTCACCGTTGATCTCGGTGTAGATGGCCTTGAGGTCGACCTCGTTGCCGGCCTCGTCGACCACCTTGGCGGCGTCGCCGATGACGCTCTTGGCCTTGTCACGGACGATCTCGACCATGGCCAGCGTGAGCTGGTCGTTGTCGGCCAGGTGCTGGGCGAGCGTGTTGGGCGCGACGTTCATCTGCATGGCGCGGCGCACCACGAAGTTGGTCAGCTCCTGCTCGCTGACGCCGAGGTCCTCGCTCTTGACGATCTTGTCAAGGACGAAGCCCGTCTTGAGGGCCTTGGCGGCGCTCTCGTCGAACTCCGCGAGGCGCTCCTCCTCGGTGGTCTGGTAGAGGCGGAAGTACGCCTCCTTGCTCAGGCCACTGTCGGCGATCTGGTGCTCGAGGTTGTGCTTGCGGTTGTCGACCTCGGCCTTGAGCGCGCTCTCGGGCAGCGGGATGTCGATCTTGTCGAGCAGGGCGTCGAGGGCGTTCTCGCGAGCCTGGACGACCTGGTCGATCAGCTTGTTGCGGCGGGCCGTCTCGCTGATGCTCGCCTTGAGCTCGTCAAGGGTGTCGAACTCGCTGGCGAGCTGGGCGAACTCGTCGTCCAGCTCGGGGAGGACCTTCTCCTTGACGCTCTTGACGGTGATGGTGACCACGGCCTCCTCGCCGGCGTTCTCACCGCCGACCAGGTTGGTGGTGAACTCCTTGGTCTCACCCGCGGACAGGCCGACCAGGGCGTCGTCCAGGCCCTGCAGCACCGAGCCGGCGCCGACCTCGTACGAGACGTCGTTGGCCTGCTGCTCCTCGATGTTGACGCCGTCGATCGCGGCGGCCAGGTCCATGACGACGAAGTCGCCGGAGGCCGCGGGGCGCTCGACGCCGGTCAGGGTGGCGAAGCGCTGGCGCAGGCCGTCCAGCTGGTCGTCGATGTCCTTGTCGGAGACCTCGGAGACCGGGACGGTCACCTCGATGCCCTGGTAGTCGGGGACGTCGAAGCCGGGGCGGACGTCCACCTCGGCGGTGAACTCGACCTGCTGGCCATCCTCGATCTTGGTGACCTCGATCTCCGGCTGGCTCACCGGGAAGATCTCGCTCTCGTCGACGGCCCGGCCGTACAGCTTGGGCACCGCGTCGTTGAGGGTCTCCTCCAGCACCACGGCGCGGCCGAACCGCTGCTCGATGATGCGGGCCGGAACCTTGCCGGGGCGGAACCCGGGGACGCGCACCTGCTGCGCGACCTTCTTGTACGCCGCCTGCAGGCTCTCGCCGAGCTCCTCGAACGGCACCTCGACGGTAAGCCTCACCCGGGTCGGGCTGAGCTCCTCCACAGCGGTCTTCACGGGGTCGTCTCCTTGATCAAGCTTTGAGTGATCGCGGGCGCGTCAAGTCGTAACGGCTACCGCGGCAAGCTCGCGCGCCGCGCCCACATGAGCGGCACCTGGCACAGCCGTCGAGACACGCGAGATCAGGGCATGCTCCACAGCGGCGGGTGTTCAGCGCCGCTGGCCAGTCTAGGGCAGAGCGGCACCATCGAGCGACCAATGGCCGCTCAGTCCTCCTTGATGATCCGCCTCAGGATGTCATTCGTCTCCCCGGGCGTGGTGCTGACCGCGCACAACCGCTCCATGACCTCGCTGTAGCGGTCGACGTCCTCGCGCTTGTCCAGGTACAGGGCACTGGCCAGTTGCTCGACGTAGACGACGTCGGGGAGCTCGCGATCGTTGAAGCGGAGCACGCTGAAGGCCCCGCCCTCCGCGCTGTGGCCGCCGAAGCTGAAGGGCATGACCTGGATGGTGATGTTCGGCTGCCGCATGAGGTCGAGCAGGTGCTCCAGCTGGGCTCGCATGACGTCCGCGCCGCCGATGGGGCGCCGTAGCGCGGCCTCGTCGATGACGGCCCAGAAGAACGGGCCGTCGGGCCGCCCGAGCACCTGCTGGCGCTGCATCCGCAGGTCGACGCGGCGGGCGATCTCCTCGGGCGCGATACCGGCGCTCCCCGCGGTGATGACCGCCCTGGCGTACTCCTTCGTCTGCAGCAGGCCGGGCACGAACTGCACCTCGTAGGTGCGGATCCGGGAGGCCGCCTCCTCGAGGCCGACGTACGTCTGGAACCACGAGGGCAGCAGGTCGTTGAAGCGGTGCCACCAGCCGGGCTCGTTGGCCCGCAGCAGCAGATCCATGATCGCCGACCGGGCGTGCTCGTCCTCCACCCCGTAGAAGGTGAGCAGGTCCGCCACGTCGCGTTCCCTCAGGCCGACCCGGCCGAGCTCCATCCTGCTGATCTTGGACTCGGATCCGCGGATCAGATGGCCCGCCTCCTCGCGCGAGAGCCCCTTGGCCTCGCGCAGGCGACGCAGTTGGGAGCCTAAGAGGATACGCAGAGCTGTGGGACCCGATCCCGGTTGAACCTGCGTCACTTCGCCTCCCTCTGTACTTGGGCCAGCGCACACAGTGTCACTACTTCCGGCCGCTATGACAAGGTCTCAACTCCCTGCCCGATTCGCCAAGTCGCCGCCTTAACCGCCCATGCGGCTGCACACTGCAACTGCACGTGCATTTGGGTCTTGCAGCAGACGTTCCGGTGACCCATGATGGCTTAGTGCATATTGGGCTTATGGTGCACAAGCTCTGAAAACTCTCAAGTGGTGCGGAGACTCACGATGACAGCGGGAGGTACCGGCAGGATGGTGGAGGAGCCAAAATCGGCTGCCGACTACCTGCAGGCGACCCGCCAGGTGGGCTTTGACGAGCTACTGGAGGCCAACCACTCCGGCGCGACCGCGTGCCCCCTGCCCAGCCAGGCCGACTCGGTGAAGACCGCCCGGGACGTGACACGCTCGACACTCCACGACTGGGGACTGGCGGAGCTCAGCGATGACGCAGCGCTAGTGGTTTCGGAACTGGTCACCAACGCGGTCCGTTACGCGCTGTGTCCGCCCACCCAGACGGGGATAGCTCCGATCACGCTCGTCCTGGTGCACCTCTCCCCCCATGTGCTCCTGGCCGTGACGGATCCGAGCGACGAGGTTCCGACCCCCAAGGAGCCCGACTTCGTCTCGGAGAACGGCCGGGGCCTCTACATCGTGGAGACCTACAGCCAGGGGTGGGGCTGGGACCACCTCAACTGCGGCGGCAAGGCCGTCTGGGCCTTCTTCAGCCCCCGTCACTGATCTTCCTCGGTCCCCGCCGCCCGTGCGTCCCACGCGGCGAAGAGCTCTTGACCTCGCACACGAAGAACCGGGCATCGGTCGGAACCGATGCCCGGCACACGTCGGGGTGACAGGATTTGAACCTGCGGCCCCCTGCTCCCAAAGCAGGTGCGCTACCAAACTGCGCCACACCCCGGTACGTCGAGTGCGCGCACGCTCCGGAACTCCGGTACGCTTACGCCCTGACGAACGGATGAAGTCTAGACCAGACTGACGCCGGCTCGCGCGGACGTAGCTCAATGGTAGAGCCCCAGTCTTCCAAACTGGCTACGCGGGTTCGATTCCCGTCGTCCGCTCAGATGGCGAAAGGCCAGGTCAGCCCATATACGGCGACCTGGCCTTTCATGTTTCGCCAAAACTTCAGGAACTTCCGTGCCCGCTGCGTGCCCGATGGTTTTTGGATCCGTTTTCGCGGGCTTTCTTGAATTCCTTCCCGAGCGCCCACGCGATGACCTGGTCACGTTCCCGCCCGCGTCACGGACGACGGGAACCGTGATGTGATGGCGTCGTGAGTCGCGCCGTCGAAGAGACCAACCGCCGCATGCTCCGGGCACGGGACACGATGGACCGCGCCTACGCGCAGCCGCTGGACGTTCCGGCCCTGGCCCGGATCGCCCATGTGTCGGAGGCGCACTTCACGCGCACCTTCCGGGCCACGTTCGGCGAGACGCCGCACCGCTACCTGCAGCGCCGCCGGGTCGAGCGTGCGATGTCCCTGCTGCGGGACACCGACCGCAGCGTGACGGACATCTGCTTCCAGGTCGGCTTCGGCAGCCCGGGGACCTTCAGCCGCACGTTCCGCGACATCGTCGGCCGGTCGCCGAGGACGTACCGCAAGGAGGCGACGGCCGTGGGCGTGCCGACGTGCTTCACGATGGCGTGGACGCGGCCGAACGGCTGACCGCCCGCCCTGCCCGTGCCCTCCGCCAACTCGACAGTTTCGGATAAGTTTCCCTCCGGCCTGCCCAGTAGCGTGATTCGCATGTTCAACTCCATCACGCACTCGCAGATATACGTCCTCGACCAGGACGAGGCCCTCGACTTCTATGTGGGCAAGCTTGGCCTGGAGGTCAACGCCGACGTCGACATGGGCTTCATGCGCTGGCTGACCGTCGGCGTCCCCGGCCACCCGGAGCGCCAGATCCTGCTGGAGAAGCCGGGGGGTCCGATGATGTCCGCGGAGACGGCGCAGCAGGTTCGCGAGCTGGTGACCAAGGGCGCGATGGGCGGCCAGCTCATCTTCAGCACGGACGACTGCCGCAAGACGTACGAGACGCTGCGGGACCGGGGCGTCGAGTTCACCGAGGAGCCCACCGAGCGCCCGTACGGAATCGACTGCGGCCTCCGTGACCCCTTCGGCAACCGCCTCCGCTTCACCCAGCTGAAGGCCTAGCGCCGTGACCGGCGAGGTCCGCCGGTCCGGCCGTCAGCGGCAGCCGGCACCGGCGTGACCGGCCGGGCCTGGCCGGTGGCGTCCTGCCCGCGGACGCGGGGCGGCCGCGGGCCGCGGTCCGGCCATGGCGTGAACGCGGATGGGACGGGCCGGGCGAAGGCCGTCCCGTCTCACGAGAAGGCCCTGTGCCTCAGGACCGGAAGGCGCTGGGCGGTGCGCAGGAAGGTCCTGAAGCCGACCCGGGCCACCGGGTTCTCGTCCACGAACTGCCGGGCCGCCCTGAGGGAGTCGCGTACGGCCGCGAAGCCGTACTCGCGCATCTCCGCCTCGTAGGCGGCGATGGCCGCGACAGGGTCGCCTCCGCCGCCGAGGGCGCCGGTGAGGGCCCGGCAGAGTGATCGGGCGTCGCGCAGGGCGACGTTGGCGCCGATGCCCCGCATCGGGGTCATGCTGTGGATCGCGTCGCCGAGCAGGGTGATGTTCGTGGCGGGCCAGGGGCCGATCGGCACCGAGGTGCGGATCGGCAGCAGCGAGACGGTGGCGGGGTCGGAGCTGGTGACCAGCGCGCGCAGGTCCGGGTGCCAGCCAGTGATCATCCGGGCCACGGTGTCCCTGAGCCGCTCACCGTCCATCACGGCGAGATCGCCGGGAAAGCGGCCGGTCGCGGCGCCGAAGGCCCACATGACGTAGGCGCCGGTGTTGTCGAACAGGGCGCCCTCCCGCTCGGTCCTGCCGATCCCCGACGGCAGGACCGTGTTTTCGGCGTTTCCGGCGTTTCCGGCGTTTCCGGCGCCTCCGAGGTCGTGCGGCGCGGTGAACATGCCGAGGCCCCTCGGCGGGATGATCATGTTGACGGCCTCGTACAGGGCGGGATCGACCAGGGTCCGGGTGGCGGCGGTGAGCGGGAACTTGCCCGCGACCGTGACGATGCCGGTGTCGACGCGCCGCGCGTGCGGCAGGTACCGGTGCCTGACGCGGGAGTTGCCGCCGTCGGCGGCGACCACGATGTCGGCGGTCTCGGTGGTGCCGTCGGCGAAGCGCAGGGTGACGGTGCCGCCGGGGTCGCGGGTGTAGCTCTCGAAGGTCTTGCCGAACCGGACGACGCCGGAGGGCCCGTCGAGCCCGGACAGCAGGACCTGCCGCAGGGTGATCCGGCTGACCGAGTGGTGGGCGTCCACCGGGTCGGCCACGGGCCGGCTCTCCAGGGTCAGCAGCGGCCTCATCCGGTGGCTGAGGAAGCGGAAGTCCTGGGCGTCACGGCCGGAGGTCGCCAGGAACGCCTCCCACAACTCGGGCGGCAGGCAGTCGCGCAGGGCCCGGGAGCCGTCGGGGTCGATGTGGACGCGGTAGCCCTGGAGCCGGTCGGAGGGGGTGCGGTCGCGCTCGTAGACCGTCACGTCGACACCCGCGCCGCGCAGCCCCTGCGCCAGGCAGAGGCCGCCGATCCCGCCTCCGACGACGGCAACTCTCGAATTCGTCATGGCATCACTATCATCCAGATGGATGAAATTATCAACCACATGGTTGATAGATTCATCCCGTTGGTTGGCCGGTGTTACCGTGAGGCATGGACAAAACCCCTCGCCGCGCCCCCGTGGAGCGCAGGCGCGATCCCGAGCGCACCAGGAGGCGCATCGTCGAGGCGGCCAAGGCCGAGTTCTCCGCCAAGGGATTCGCCGGGACGAGGGTGAGCGAGATAGCCGCCAGGGCCGGGGTGAACAAGCAGCTCATCTCCTACTACTTCGGCGGGAAGGAAGGGCTGCTCAAGGCGCTCACGGCGGAGTGGCAGAGCAAGGAGGGCGCCTTCGCCGGGACGTCACCGCCGCCGTCGCTGCCCGAGCTGATCCGCGGCTACGTCACCGGGACCGTGCGCGAGCGCGACCTCACCAGGATCCTCATCTGGGGCGGGCTGCAGGACGACGGCGAGGAGGACTCCTCGCTGATCGAGCAGATGCGGAGCGACGTCGAGGACCTGCGCAGGCGACAGGCGGAGGGGGAGTTCCCCGGCGACCTGGACCCCGCCTGCCTGCTCCTGATGCTCTTCGCCGCGGCCGGCGCCGGGGCGATATTCCCCCAGCTGGTCCGCGCGCTCTGCGGGCAGGACCCGGCATCCGAGGAGTTCGGGGAGCGGTATGGGGAGCAACTGGCGCGGTTGCTCGGCCATCTCGGCGCCGTGAAGTCCTAGTTCGTCTGGAAATATCTACAAATCTCTGTTAAACACAATGTTCGTATATAGATCATTCTTTACAATCCTCCATACCAGCAGTCAGAGTGCCCCCTGGAGGGAAAGTGTCGGAGTTCGACGGCGTCATCGTGGGCGGGGGCCATAACGGCCTCACCTGTGCCGCCTACCTCGCGAAGGCGGGGTTGTCGGTCGCGGTCGTCGAGCGCAACGACGTCGCGGGCGGCGGTTGCAGCACCCAGGAGCTCACGCTGCCCGGCTTCCGGCACAACACCCACAGCAGCTACCACTTCCTGGAGGAGGGCCCGGTCCCCGCCGACCTGGAGCTTCAGCGTTACGGCCTGCGCTACGTCTACCCCGAGACCCAGCACGCCACGGTCTTCAGGGACGGCCGGGCGATCACGGTCTACACCGATCCCAAGCGCACCGCCGAGTCCTTCGCCCGGTTCTCCAAGGCCGACGCCGCGCGCTGGCTGGAGCTGTACGAGCGCTACGCCGAGGCGGCCAGGGACCTGATGAACGGCTTCCTGTACTCCAGGCCGCTGCCGCCGCCGGTGCTCGCCGAGCGCGTCGGGGGCGACCTCGGCCGCGACATGCTGAGCTACATGCCGCTGTCGCTGTACGAGGCCGTCGACAGGAACTTCGAGAGCGACCAGGTCAGGGTGCTGTTCAAGTCCTTCCTGCACGCGATCTCCATCGAGAACGTGCCCGGCACCGGCGGCTTCTTCCCCCGGCTGCTGTCGCGCATCGCCAGGCTCGGGGTGCCCGTGGGCGGCGCGGGCAACGTCGCGAGCGCGCTGCGCGCCGTCATCGAGGAGCACGGCGGCACCGTGGTCACCGGCGCCCACGTCGAGCAGATCATGGTCGACGACGGGCGGGCCACCGGGGTGCGGCTCGCCACCGGCGACGTGCTCACCGCCCGCCGGTTCGTGGCCAGCGCGGTGGACGCCCCGCAGACCGTGCGGCTGGCGGGCCCGGAGAACTTCGGCGCGGAGATCGTGGCCAAGGTCGAGGGCTACAAGTGGGCCGGGCACAGTCTCGTCACCCTCCACCTGGCGCTCGACGAGGCGCCGCGCTACCGGGCCGCCGAGTTCGAGCCCGACGTCGACCGGGCCTTCCTCGTGGTGCTCGGCGCCGACGACAGCGAGCAGCTCGGCCGCACCTTCGACCAGATCCACCAGGGACGGCTGCCCGACCGGCTGGCCGGCAACGGCGCGTGCCCCTCTCTGTTCGACCCCTCGTACGCGCCGGACGGCAAACACGTGGCGTTCTGGTGGCCGTGGGCCCCGTACGACCTGGGCGGCGACCCGGCGAGCTGGGACGCGCGGCGCGAGGAGGTCGGGGAGCGGCTGCTCGCCGAGTGGGCCGAGTACGCCCCCAACCTGGCGAGCGGCGCCGTCCTGGGGAAACGGGTCTTCACACCGCTCGACATCGAGCGGCACTGCGTCAACATGGTGCGCGGCAGCCACCACGTGGGGGCCTACGAGCCGTCCCAGCTGGGCGGCAACCGGCCGGTCCCCGAGATGGGCCAGTACCGCACCCCCGTCGACGGCCTCTACCTCTGCGGCGCCAGCAGCCACCCGGGCGGCTCGGTCTCCGCGGCCCCCGGATACAACGGCGCCAACGCCATCGCAGAAGACCTCGAACTGGAAACCTGGTGGACGCCGGTTCCCGCACCCCGGTGGAGCGAGTGAAGTCCCGTTTCGTCACCAAGAATCCAGCGACACCAGGGTTCAGGATGGGCAGTCCCGCATCCATGCACGAGCAGCTGTCCCTGCTCAACGCCGCCAGCAAGCGCATCGGCAGCACGCTGGACATGTTCGAGACCGGCAGGGAGCTGATGGACGTCGCCGTGCCGCGTTTCGCGGACGCGGCGGGCATCCTCGTCCAGGACCGGCTGGTGACCGAGGGTGAGTTCCCCCAGGAGACCACCGACGGCTCGGCGCTGGTGCGGCGGATCGCGGTCGGCGTGGCCGACCCCTCCCCCGGCGAGTACGCCAAGGCGTTCCCCGTGGACGAGGTGGCCGTCTACGAGGCCTGGACCCCCTACGCCCGGTGCATGGCCACCGGCAACCCGATCCTCTACCCCCGGCTGGGGCGCAGGACCGCCGAGGAGATCGGGCGGTTCTGGAAGCGCGACTCGGTGTCGAAGGTGCTGGAGGACAGCTCGTTCCTGGTGGTGCCGCTGAAGGCGCGCGGCCGGGTGCTGGGCTTCGTCATCTTCACCCGTAGGCCCACCAGCCAGCCCTTCGACGAGCAGGACGTCAACCTGGCCGAGGAACTGGCGGCCAGGACCGGCGTCTGCCTGGACAACGCGCGGCTCTACAACCGCGAGCGCCGCACCGCGCTCACCCTGCAGAGCAGCCTGCTGCCCGTCGACCTCTCCCAGCCGCTGGGCCTGACGATCGCCTCCCGCTACCTGCCGGCCAGCGACCTGGTCGGCGTGGGCGGCGACTGGTACGACGTGATCCCGCTGCCCGGCTGCCGGGTCGCCCTCGTCGTCGGCGACGTGATGGGGCACGGCATCAGGGCCGCCGCCACCATGGGCCAGCTCCGCACGGCCGCGCGCACGCTGGCCAGCCTGGACCTGAGCCCGGCCGACGTGCTGTTCCGGCTCAACCTGATGAGCCAGGATCTGGACGCCAGCCAGATCGCCACGTGCGTGTACGCCACCTACGATCCGGTCACCCGGCGGTGCGCGATGGCCTGCGCCGGGCACGTGCCGCCGATCCTGGTGCGGCCCGGCGGCGAGACCGAGCTGCTGGAGCTGCCGCCGGGGCTCCCCCTGGGCATCGGCAACGAGCCGGCCGAGATGCGGGAGTTCACGCTTCCCGGCGGGACCGTGCTCGCCTTCTACACCGACGGCCTGGTGGAGAGCCGCGACCGGGACATCGAGGAGGGGATCGGCGCGTTGCGCGGCCTGCTCTCCGGCCCCGACCATGATCTGGAGGAGGTCTGCGACCTCACGATCAGCGCCCAGCGGCCCGGGCACGAGCGTGACGACATCGCCCTCCTGCTGGCCAGGGTGTCGGAGCTGACGGAGAACGAGTTCGTCGAGACGTCGCTGCCCCCCGACCGCCGCTCCGCCTCCCACGCCCGCCGTTTCGTCCGGGCCACGCTCGACAAGTGGGAGCTGTCCTCGCTCTGCGACAACACCGAGCTCATGGTCAGCGAGCTGGTCGCCAACGCGGTCGAGCACGGTCAGGGCGAGGTCGAGCTGCGGCTGCTGCGCGGGCCCACGCTGGTCTGCGAGGTGTCCGACAGCTCCGCGTCCGAGCCGGTCATGCGGGAGGCGTCCACCACCAGCGACACCGGCCGCGGCCTGCATCTCATCAACTGGCTCGCCCACCGCTGGGGATCCCGCCTCACCCCGAAGGGCAAGATCGTCTGGGTCGAGCAGCGGCTGCCCTAGCCCGGCAGCCCTGCCGGGCCACACGCACGGGCCGCGGTGCCGCCTCCCGCGTCATCGCGGCCCGTACGGCCCCGTACGGCCCCGTACGGCCAGGGCCTCACGCCTCACGCCTCATCGAACGCCCCCGCTTCTTCGGAGCCCGTACGCGGCGAAGCCCCACGCCGCGCGGGTTCTCGCGGCGTGGGGCCGGGTGTGCCGGGATGGTCGCCGAAGCGGGGTCCGGCGGAGGTTCAGCGGATCTCGTAGACGGCGGTGGTACCGCTGACCTCGTTGCCGACCACCAGGAGCGGGCGGCGGGTGGGGCTGTCGGAGGCGGGGACGAACAGCACGCCTTCGGGGCCGACGTCCCCGGCGGTGCCCTCCTCGATGGAGCCGCTGAGGTCACGGGTGTTGACGTACCCGGCCAGGCGCGGCGCCCGCGGGTCGCCCAGGTCGTAGGCGACGATCCCGCCGACCCGCTCCAGCCCGGCGAAGGCGTAGGTCCGGCCGCGCACCTCGCCGACCGTGACCCCCTCGGGCTCGGGGCCCTTGTTGTCGCTGCGGCTGTCGAAGGAGTCGTCCTCCTCGTTGTCGGCGTTGAAGGCGTCGGGCAGCTCCTTGGCGACGAGCCGCTCCAGCTGGTCGCCGGAGTCCCAGACGAGCGCTCCCGAGGTGGACCTGATCGAGATCGAGCGGGCGCCGAACGCGTGCAGCTCGGTGTAGGCGCCGCTCGCGTTCCTGGGAGAGTCGGCGGCCACGTTCAGCCGGCCGAGCTCGGTGTCCTTCTTGAGGTTCCCGGCGTCGGGCAGCGCGAGGTCCAGCGACTTGACCCTGACCTCGTCGGCGTGGCAGTCCCACTCGCGCCCGTCGCCCTCGTTGGCGGTGACCAGGTAGGTCCGCCCGCGGTCGCGGAAGTGCGCGATCGCGTCGGGCTGGTACATGCCCTTCACCGGCCGGGGCCTGATGTCGATCTTCCCGTCCTTGTCCGAGGCGTCGAACCCGGTCTTCGACCAGTCCTTCAGCCCCAGCGGGACGACGTCGCGGACCGCCGCCCGGTCCAGGTCGACGATCGCGAGCGCGTTGTTCTCCTGGAGGGTCACGTAGGCGGTGTCGCCCTCGACGGTGACGTACTCCGGCTCCAGGTCCCGGGCGGCGGTGGCCCCGGGGCCGGTGATCCGCACTCCCCTGGCCCGCAGCCGCTCCGCGTCGAACGTCGCGAACCCCGCGGTCCGCACCGTCCAGCGGCTCAGGTCGACGACGCTCACCGAACCCTCGGGGTCGGCCACCTCGCCCTCGCAGTAGGAGGACGGCTCCCCCTCGTTGGCCACGACCACCCGGCGCCCGTCCGGGGTGAAGGTCAGCATGTCGGGCAGCGCGCCCACGGTGACCTGCCTGAGCTTCCGCCCGCTCTTGGCGTCGAAGAAGGCGACGGTGCCCGGGTCGGTCTTGATCGCGGCCTGCTGGGCCACGGCGACCAGGCCGCGGCGCACCGCGACGCTGTTGGCGCCCGGGGTGGCCAGGGTGGCGACCTTGCGCGGCTTGCGCGGGTCGCGGATGTCGAGCACGTCGACGGTGCCGGCCTGCGCGTTCACCACGAAGACCCGGCGGGTCGAGGCGTCGTACGCGGTGATCTCCGAGGCGCCGGCGGCGACGGTACCGGTGGTGTAACGACCGAGGAAGGTCAGCTTGACGCCCCCGTGGCCGGACTCGGCGGTGGCCGGGGCCGCGGAGACGGGCATGAGGAGCAGGCCGGTGACCGCCGCGGCGGCCGCCCGGGTGAAAGTCGTGGTGCGCATGAGACGAATTTTCACGAAATATCGTGACTTCAACCTGACGCTGAGATGACCGCGGGATGAAGCCCCTCGGTCAGGTGTACCCGGACCGATCCCCTAGGCAACCCCGGGCATGCCGGTCATGTCCGTTGACGCGATGACTACTGGCGGTCCAGGGGTTACGGTCAAGATGAGAGCCGGGAGGAAACCCGGGAGGGCATCGGGAGGGGCATGATGACCATCGACATACCCGAGGCTTACCAGCGCGCGCTCGACGACTTCGGCGCTCTCGTCCACCGGGTCGGCCCCGACCAGTGGGAGAACCCGACGCCGTGCGTCGACTGGAACGTGCACGCCCTGGTCAACCATGTGGTCGGCGAGAACCTGTGGGCCCCCGTACTGCTCGCAGGGGGGACCTCCGCGGAGGTCGGCGACGCCTTCGAGGGGGACCTGCTCGGCGACGATCCCATCAAGGCGTTCGACACCTCGGCCGTGCCCGCCATCCAGGCGGCGACGAACGTCCACGCCCTCGACCGCCTCGTCCACCTGCCGTTCGGCGACGTGCCCGGCCGGGAGTACGTCACCGAGCTGTTCGCCGACGCGCTCATCCACACGTGGGATCTGGCCCGCGCCATCGGCGCCGACGAACGGCTCGATCCCGAGCTGGTCGAGGCCTGCGCCGCCTGGTTCAGCCATGTGGAGCCCGGCTACCGGCAGGCCGCGCCCCCCGGAGGACACCGGGAGGTGCCCTCCGGCACCGACGCGCAGACCCGGCTGCTGGCCTCCTGGGGCCGTCGCGCCTGACCGTCCGTTCTCCGGGCGCTCGCCCCCGGCTCACGCGGGGAGGCCCGGGCCGCTAGGCCGGTCGCTTGCCGTGGTTGGCCTTGCGCTTCCTGCGGGCCTTGGCCTTACGCGCTCGTCTGCCCATGCCGACCACCCCTTCCCTGAGATTCTCCGAGGTCCCGCCGAGTCCCGCGAGGTCCGGCCCCCTCTCGGGGCCGTACGGGGCTCGATCTCACCGGCTCAGACCTTCACATTCCTCCCGGAACGCCGGTCGCACAAGGCCCGAACGACGATCCGCCCAACTCCGGCGGACCGGGTTTCCCCGAGTTTCCCCGGGTTTCCCCGGCGCTTCCCCGGCTTTCCCCGGTCCTGACGTCCCGCGCCCCGGCGCGCGGACGCGTGATCGATTTCGCGCCCCGTCCCTCCGGCACGGCACCGGCCGGGTTCTAGGCTCCGTCACATGAGCGAGAAGCTGATGGCCCGCTGGCGATCCCTGGCCGGCCTCGGGGCCGACCCCCTCGGCAGCGAACTGATCACCCGGTACGACGAGCCGCACCGCAGGTATCACACGACCGCCCACCTGGAGGCCGTCCTCGACCACGTCGACGCCCTGGCCGGCCACGCCGAGCATCCGGACCTCGTACGGCTGGCGGCCTGGTTCCACGACGCCGTCTACGACCCCCGGCGCGGCGACAACGAGGAGCGGAGCGCGGGGCTGGCCGAGCGCGCGCTGCCGGAGACGGGACTGTCCGCGGAGGCCGTGGCGACGGTCGCCCGGCTGGTCAGGCTGACCGTCACGCACGACCCCGCGCCCGGCGACGCGGACGGGGCCGTGCTGTCCGACGCGGACCTGGCGATCCTGGGCTCGTCCCCGGAGGTCTACGCCGGCTACGCGGCGGCCGTGCGCGAGGAGTACGGCTTCGTCCCCGACGACGCGTTCAGGGCCGGGCGGGCCGCCGTGCTGCGCTCGCTGCTCGACCTCCCGGCCATCTTCCGCGTCGCCGATCTGGAGGAGGCGGCGAGAGCGAACATCGCGGCTGAGCTTGAGCGACTGTGAGCGGTTAGCCACCAATACTCAACAACGTTTCGTGGTCTCACCGTGGTAATTTGGTGGAATCTGGTGGATTAAGGGGAGCGAGGGGAGCGAGGCATGCTTGCCCAGCAGCGGCAGCAGGCGATCCTGGAGAGGGTGCGCAGTAGCGGCGGGGTCCGGGTCGCCGATCTCGTCCGGGAGCTCGGCGTGTCCGACATGACGATCCGGCGTGACCTCGAGGTGCTCTCCGAGCGCGGCCTGGTGGAGAAGGTCCACGGCGGCGCCACCGCCGCCGGGCCCGGCTCGACCGAGGAACCGGGCTTCGCCGCCAAGTCGGCGCGCCAGCAGGCGGAGAAGGAGACGATCGCCCAGCACGCCGCCGGGCTCGTCCGGCCCGCCACGGCGATCGCGCTCTCCGCGGGGACCACGACCTGGACGCTCGCCCACCACCTGGTCGACGTGCCCGAGCTGACCGTGATCACCAACTCGATCCGGATCGCCGACGTCTTCCACCGCTCCCCCAGGGCCGACCGCACGGTCGTGCTCACCGGCGGGATCCGCACCCCCTCCGACGCCCTGGTCGGCCCGGTCGCGGTCTCGGCGATCCGCGGGCTCCACGTCGACACCCTCTTCCTCGGCGTGCACGGGATGAGCACCCGCGCCGGGTTCACCACCCCCAACCTGCTGGAGGCCGAGACCAACCGCGAGCTGGTCGCCTCCGCGCACCGCCTGGTGGTGCTCGCCGACCACACCAAGTGGGGCACGGTCGGCATCAGCACCATCGCCCAGCTGGCCGAGGCCCACATCGTGGTCACCGACTCCGGCCTGACCGGGGAGGCCCGCGAGGAGATCGCCGCCTCGGTGGGCGAACTGATCATCACGGAACCCCAGCGAGAGAGCGAGATCTCCGGCCGATGAAACGCACGATCACCCACCTGGCCGACGGCCGGGAGCTCATCTACTTCGACCGGCGCGACGACGCCGACCGCGGAGCGGTCGACCGGCGTGACCTGCCGCCCCGCCCCGCCGCCTCCGAGCTGCGCTACGACCCGCTCACCGAGGAGTGGATCGCGGTGGCCGGGCACCGTCAGGGCCGCACCTTCCTGCCCCCGGCCAGCGAGTGCCCGCTCTGCCCCTCCACCCCCGGCAACCTCACCGAGGTGCCCGCCTCCGACTACGACGTGGTGGTCTTCGAAAACCGGTTCCCGTCGTTCTCCGCCCAGCCGGGCGAGCACCGGGAGATCGGCGGGCTGAGCGAGGTCCGTCCGGGGATCGGCAGGTGCGAGGTGGTCTGCTTCACCTCCGAGCACGACTCGTCGTTCTCGCGGCTCTCCCCCGAGCAGGTCGAGCTGGTCATGGAGGCCTGGGTCGACCGTACGGCGGAGCTGTCGGCGACGCCGGGCGTGGAGCAGGTGTTCTGCTTCGAGAACCGGGGAGCGGAGATCGGCATCACCCTGGCCCACCCGCACGGTCAGATCTACGCCTACCCCTACGTGACCCCGCGCACCAGGCTCACCCTCGGGGCGGCCGAGCGCCACCGGGAGCGGACCGGCGGCAACCTGTTCGCCGACGTCCTGGCCGCGGAGCGGGAGGCCGGTATCCGGGTGGTGGGCTCGAACGAGCACTGGACGGCTTTCGTCCCGGCCGCGGCGCGCTGGCCGGTGGAGGTCCACCTCTACCCGCACCGCCAGGTCCCCGACCTGGTCGCGCTGGAGGCCGAGGAGCGCGCGGCGTTCGGCCCCCTCTACACCGACGTGCTCCGCCGCCTCGACGGGCTGTTCGGCGTGCCCATGCCGTACATCGCGGCCTGGCACCAGGCGCCGGTCTCCACCGGCCGCGATCTGTCGTACGCGCACATGGAGCTGTTCAGCATCCGCCGCGCGCCGGACAAGCTGAAATACCTCGCCGGGTCGGAGTCGGCCATGGGCGCCTTCGTGAACGACGTGTCCCCCGAGGGAACAGCACAACTTCTGCGCTCTGTCATCACGAACTGATTACCGCTTGGTCTCGTCTTGAGGTCGCATGACCTGCTGTTTACCACTACTATCCTTCCCACATCGGCTGTAAACGCTGATTTGCCTAATCCTGGGCGCCTCGCCCAGGAGCCGGGGAACCACCGCACCTGGGGTGAAACCACTTCGGTGGAAGGGCTTCCTCCAGCCCGAACCCGTCAGCTAACCCGGTAGGCGGAAGGAGAGGAGAGTTCGTGGCGGCCTCGTCCCCCACGTTCCGTCGGCATGCCGCTGTGGTCCTCTGTCTGAGCTCGATCGCGGCGTTCACCATCGGTACCCCCACCGCGGGAAGCGCGGAACCCAAGCCGACCGAGGCCAAACTCCGTGCCGACCTGGCCAAACTCGGCAAGAAACTCGACGGGCTGATCGAGACCTACGCGGCCAGACGCGAGTCCCTCAAGAAGGCGCAGAAGGCCGAGGCCGTCGCCAAGCAGAACCTGGGCAAGGCCGAGGAGATCTATGTCGAGGCCAAGAGGCAGGTCGACTCCATCGTCCAGCTCCGCTACCAGACCAGCAGCAGCGGAGGGCTGCCCGCGCTGATGTTCTCCGGCGACATGGGCGCCGCCGCGGTGATGGAACAGCTCACCGCCCAGCAGAGCGCCTACCTGGAGGGCTTCGCCGGCAGCCTCGAGCGCAGGAAGAAGGCGGCGGAGACGGCGTCCAGGCTCACCGACGAGATCCGCGACGAGGCCAAGGAGGTGGAGGGCCGGCGCGAGGAGGCCGAGGACGTGATCCGCGACGTCAAGGACAAGCTCGACCGGCTCGCCCCCACCGGCTCCGGCCGCCGCTCCGACGGCAGCTGGGCCCCGCAGCTCCCCACCGGTGCCGACAACATCACCGACCGCACCCGGATCATGCGCGACGCCGTCATGCGGCGCTTCAGCCTCCCGTACTCCGTCGGCTGTTACCGGGCCGCCAACGACGGCGGCGAGCACCCCCTGGGCCGCGCCTGCGACTTCATGATGAGCACCGGCGGCACGATGCCCTCGGCCGCCAACCTCGCGCTGGGCGACGAGATCGCCGCCTGGGCCCTCAAGAACAGGACCAGACTGGGCGTGAAGTACGTGATCTGGCGTCAGCGGATCAACCACGGCTCCGGCTGGCGCTTCATGTCGAACCGCGGTGGCATCACGGCCAACCACTTCGACCATCCGCACATCTCGATGTTCTGAGCTGCCCCGGCCTCCGGCCCGCGGTGATGCCGTGTCGAGGGCATGTCCAGGGCACGTGGCGGGTTTCCCGTTCGATGATCTCCGGCGGGCACGCGGCAGAAGATGAGGGCCGCGGCGATGCGCACGTCGTGAGACGGCGGTGAGCGCCGACATACAGGTCCGTACGGCCGAAAACCGCTTGCCTCGGGGGTGGGGCTCGGGGAACGTGGTGTCCATGACGCTCTGACGGACGGCACCCCGCCCCCCGAAATGCCACGGTGCCGACGCGCCCCGTAACGCTGTCAGCCCATACCCTTTTTAAGAGAGCCTCTTTGTCTCAGCGACACCCCCCGCTGGAGTCCCCGCCGCCGTCCACCGCGGCCGTGGGTCCGGCCACCGTCACCGTGTTCGCCTCCCCGACGAGCTGGATCGAGTCCGACGCCCTCGCGCAGTGCCACCAGGTGGCCGCGCTCGACGGCATGACGCACGTCGCCGCC
>NZ_JBPXMB010000054.1:0-31949 GCF_051918945.1 Streptosporangium sp. LJ11 | reverse complement strand
TTGGGGCCGAGGGTCACCTTGACGGCGTCCGCGAGCTGGTTCATGCCGCGCTCGAGACCGCGCCGGGCGTCCTCGTTAAACGCGATCATCTTGGCTGCCATACGGCTAACCTCCCAGAGAAAGGGTGGCTTACACCGGATCGAGTCGACGCCCGCGACGGCATGTGGGCCCACGACTCCGTTCGGCGGGCCCCATCGCCTCGATCCAGGATTGGCACTCTCTATGCGTGAGTGCCAACAATCTATTTAGCACTCTACCCTGCCGAGTGCAAGCCACGATCCGTTGACCTGCGCCGCCCGAGACGGAGACGTCAGCTCCGTGTCATGTGGACGTAGATCTCGCGTCACGTCGATGTGGGCCGCGCGTCATCATCGGCCCGCCGCGCGTTCCGCGCCCCCGCGGGCTTCGCGCGCCCGCGTGCGCCTCCGGGCGTCTCCGCGCGACCGCGCACCACCACCCCGCCTCTCGACCCGTACCCCCGCGCGGCCACGTGCGGCCACGTGTCCCGTACGACGCGAAGACCCGGCTCACCTGAAGGGGGGCGAGCCGGGCCTGGGCGGTGAGGATCCAGCGGACTGCGATACCGCGGGATCCACCGGCTCTTCCCTGCGAATTCACGAAACGGCTACGTCAGACCGCCCGGACGGACTCCGCCTGGGGACCTTTCTGACCCTGGGTGATCTCGAACTCGACCCGCTGGCCCTGCTCGAGGGCCCGGTAGCCGTCCATCATGATCGCGGAGTAATGGACGAACACATCCTTACCACCGTCTACCGCGATGAAGCCGTAGCCCTTGTCCGCGTTGAACCATTTGACGGTGCCCTGCGCCACTTGCGACTCCTCTTACTGGTCTTAAGGACGACGCCCATTCCTCTCGCGAAGTCCTCAATCGCCGGGACGGACTTCGCCACGTCGATCGTTCCGACCATACCTGTGGGAAGCGGTAGGGCAACAGAGTCAAGCACCAAACTACCGCTTTACGAGAGCTTTTAGTACGAGAACAGAGTTTCACTATCACTATTAGTTAGTTAAGGGTTACATCATCCATCTAGTCCACGAATATGAGCTTGCATCATAAAATACGGCACCCGCCCGGCCTGAGCCGGGCGGGTGCCGTGGAGTCGCGGGTGCCCCGAGGGTGGCGCGGGGCGGTCAGCGCCGCCTCAGGGCGGGAGAATCAACCTCCGGCCACCGCCGGGATGATGGAGACCTGGACGCCGGAGGGCGTGGCCGTGTCGAGGTTGTCGACAAAACGGACGTCCTCATCCCCTACATAGACGTTGACAAAACGTCGGATCTTTCCCGATTCATCAAGAATCCGGGCGCCGATCCCCGGGAAGTCCGCGTCGAGCTTCTGAAGAACATCACGCAGGGTCTCACCCTCTCCGTTCACCTCGGCGGCACCATCGGTGTAAGTCCGGAGAATCGTCGGAATCCGCACAGAAACGCTCATAATTCAGTACCTTTCACGATTTCTAGGCGATAGCCGCACGGAATGCGTCAAGAGAAGGCCGAATCACCGCGGTCGGGCGCGCCTCCGCGGCCACCGCGTCGAGGGTCTTGAGGCCGTCTCCGGTGTTGAGCACCACGGTCTCGGCGTCGGGGTCGAGGGTGCCCGAGGCGACCAGCTTGCGCAGCACCCCGACGACGACGCCCCCGGCGGTCTCGGCGAAGATGCCCTCGGTCCTGGCCAGCAGCCGGATCGCGTCGACGATCTCGGCGTCGGTGACGTCCTCGACCGCGCCGCCGGTGCGGCGGGCGATGTCCAGGACGTACGGGCCGTCGGCCGGGTTGCCGATCGCCAGCGACTTGGCGATCGTGTCCGGCTTGACCGGGCGGATCACGTCGTGGCCCGCCTTGTAGGCGGCGGAGACCGGGGAGCACCCCTCGGCCTGGGCCGCGAAGATCTTGTACGGCCTGTCCTCGACCAGGCCGAGCGCGACCAGCTCCTTGAAGCCCTTGTCGATCTTCGTGAGCTGCGAGCCCGACGCGACCGGGATGACGATCTGGTCGGGGATGCGCCAGCCGAGCTGCTCGGCGATCTCGTAGGCCAGGGTCTTGGACCCCTCCGCGTAGTACGGCCGGAGGTTGACGTTGACGAAGCCCCACTGGTCGCCCAGCTCGTCGCCGATGAGCTCGGAGCAGAAGCGGTTCACGTCGTCGTACGTGCCCTCGATGCCGATGAGCCTGCCGCCGTACACGGAGGCCATGACGATCTTGGCCTGCTCCAGGTCGGAGGGGATGAACACGCAGGCGTCCAGCCCGGCCCGCGCGGCGGCGGCGGTCACGGCGCCGGCCAGGTTGCCGGTGGAGGAGCAGGAAAGAGTGTGGAAACCGAAGTTGCGGGCGGCCTCGACGGCGATGGCCACCACGCGGTCCTTGAAGGAGTGCGTGGGGTTGCCGGAGTCGTCCTTCACGTGCAGGGAGCGGATGCCCAGCTCGCGGGCGAGGTTGCCGGCGTTGACGAGCTTGGTCCAGCCGGGCGCCATGTTGGGCTTGGCGGCCACGTCGTCGGGGACGGGCAGCAGCGAGCGGTAGCGCCAGATGTTGGTCGGCCCCTCGGCGATCCGCTCCCGGGTCACACGCCCGAAGTCGTACGCGATCTCAAGGGGCCCGAAACACTCGTTACAGGCGAAGCTGGGGCCGAGGTCGTAGCGGGCACCGCACTCCCGGCAGGACAGGGCGACGGCGGGGCCGAAGCGCCGGTCTCGCGCGTCGCCGGCACGACCGGAGGAGGTGGTGGTGGTGTTGTTCTCAGTGGTTGCGAGCGCCATGAAGCGAGGCCTTTCCCTCATCTTCGTCTGCGGACCACCCTGGTCACAGACCGGAATTGGCACCTGTCCCGGCCGACCTCGTTCAGATCACGAGTCTTGAACCGGGATGGTTGCCGGGGCTTCGCAGGGCCGGTCCCTCCACCCCTCTGGATGAGCAAATATTCAGTTGGAAACCTGACGCGCAGGTCCTCAGCACTCTACCCCGACCCGCCGCCCTCCTGACTCCTTGTCTCACTGTGCGAGACATGGCGTGTTATCCACCGGACGATCGAACCTTGGCCGCCGCTCGCGGGGCACCCGGCACGCGCCCCGGACGGCAGGCGGGGTCCCGCCCCCTTCCCGGTCGTCGCCGCCGGAGGCGACCCGCCGGAGCGGTCACGGCACTCGGATCCCCAGGGTGTAGGAGCCGGAGCCTGCCACGGAGACCACCCGGTAGCGGTAGTAGCCGGGCGTGCCGTTGTAGGAGATTCTCTCGTCGGGACCCGCGCTGCTGGAGGTCGCGACGACCGACCAGCCCGCCCTGTTCCACTTCTGCAGGTACAGGTCGAAGTCGGTGCCGTCGGGGCCGTCCAGGCAGGCGAAGTGGAGGCCCCCGGCGGTCGGCCTGTAGTGGAGACCCTTCGGCTGGTAGGCGGCCCCACCGGCGGCCAGGGTGCCGTTGTGGGTGTTGGGGAAGCCGTTGCAGGTGCCCGTGACCGGCGGCGGCGGATTGCCCGCGGTGGTCCTCAGGGCCAGGCCGTAGGCGGTGAGGATCGGGGCGATCGGCTGGAAGTAGGTGGTGCCGCCCTGGTTGCAGTCGCCGGAGCCGCCGGAGGTGACGCCCTGGGCCTGGTCGACGGAGATGAACGAGCCGCCGGAGTCCCCGGATTCGGCGCAGACGGTGGTGCGGGTCAGCCCGAAGACGTTGCCCTGGGGGTAGGTGATACTGGCGTCGCGCTGCTGGATGAGGCCGCAGTGCCAGTCGGTGGTGGAGCCGGACCGGCAGACCGAGGCTCCCTCGACGGCGACCTGGGCGCCGGCGACGGGCGCGGTGCCGCCCTGGCCGTTGTCCACCGTCGGGGTGGCCGTCCAGTTGTCGTTGACCGAGACCCAGGCGTAGTCGCTGCCGGGGAAGACCGATCCCTCGAAGGTGCCCTGGGCGATGCGGTTGAAGCCGGTGGTGGCGGCGCCGGTCCTGCCGCAGTGACCCGCGGTGACGAAACCCTGCCGGGTGTCCTTGAGCACGGAGAAGCCGATCGAGCAGCGGCTGGTGCCGCCGATGTAGTAGGCGTCGCCGCCCACCAGGTCGTACAGCGGCTGGGGAACCTCGGTGGAGGGCAGCACCACTACCGCCGCTTTGTTCACCTCGGCGCTCTCGATGACGTTCTCGGCCGCCTGGGGTTGCGTGGACAGGACGACCACCTTGTTCCTCTTCACGTCGACGTAGCGCGCGCTCGACACGAGCGGCTGCGGCGGCAGGGTCTCGTCGAGCTCACGCTTGATCATGGTGAGCTCCGCCAGTGACCTGGTGACGATCTCGGCCTGGACTCCCGAGTCGAGGATCGTGGGGATGTCGGCGGCACTGGTGGTGGCCGCCACCAGGGTGTGCGCGGTGCTTCCCCTGAGCCAGGTGCCGCCGAAACGGGAACCGAGCCTTCTGCTCAGCTGTGTCGCGATCGGGGTCAGCCGGACCTCGTTGAGCAGCCGGGCCTGGGCCTGCGCCGGGGTCAGGCCCAGGTCGCGCCCGAGCGCCGCCAGCATGCCCGGTGGCGGTTTCAGCGCGGCCGACATGGCCGACATGGCCGACGCGGCGGCGGGCGTGGCCGGGGCGCCCGTCGCGTGGCGTTCGGCGCCGGCCGGTACGGCTGCCAGGGCAAGTGCGCTGGCCGTCAGGGCGCATGATGCGATGACAACGTGTCTACGGAACATGTGGGCTCTCCTCGACCTTTGCCTGTGAAGCGCGAGGGGAGATCACCACATGTCACCGGTTGATCACATGATGCGGGCAACGCCACCTTAAATCAGGTGAGGCCGCCGGAGCCGCACGCCACACGGAAGGTGCGCTCGAACGGTTTCCGTCGGCGGCTCGCCCCGAACCGGGCGCCGTCCGCACCTGCCGTATCTTCACCGGGTGCCGTTCCAGCCGGTCGAAAGCCCCAGCCCGGTACCGCTCCCAGCCGGTCGGAGCCTGACCGACTGGGCACCTTTCGCGGACCGGGCGGCGGTCAGAAGCCGTAGGCGTCGCCCAGGGCGCCCTGGACGTACTTGCGCGCCTGGTGGATGCGCGACTTGGCGGTGCCCAGCGGGATGCGGAGCTGCTCGGCCACCTCGTTGTAGTCGAGCTGGCAGATATCGCGCAGCACCAGCGCCTGGGCCAGCTCCGGCTTCTCGGCCTCCAGCGCCTCCATCGCGTCGAGCAGGTCCAGCCGGGACCCGGCGATCACGCTCACCCGGGCGACGTCCGGCTTCTGCAGCGGCAGCTCGTCGGAGCTCTGCTCGGCCGCGCGGCGCTTCAGCGAGCGGTAGGTGGTCCTGGCGCAGTTGGCGGTCACGATGTGCAGCCAGGTGCTGAACCGTGCGCGCCCCTCGAAGCGGCCGATGTTGCGCGCCACCGCGAGCAGGGTGTCCTGGCAGGCCTCCTCCGCGTCCTGCCGGAAGGGGAGGATCCGGCCGCAGTGCCTGAGCACGGCGGGCTCGATCCGCTTCAGCAGCTCGCCGAGAGCGCGGTGGTCGCCCTGGGCGGCCGATCGGGCCAGGTCCTCGGTCGTCTCGTCCAGCGCCATCACGGGCCCCCATCAGCGGTCACGGTCGCTGGACATCCTACGGTCGGGGGTCGCGGATGGTGACCCTCCCTCATCGCCACAAAAAGGGTGATAGAGCGGGGCTCATCACTCCACCTGCTGACAAGAGCTGACACAATTCGATGGACGCCGTTCCTTCCATGACCTGAAGAGCGAGGACATCCCGACCAGGTGCCGGTTAACCTTGGGGTCTCCACGCTCAAGGAGAATCGATGAGCGCGATCCTGGTGGCCTCCAACCGCGGCCCCGTCTCCTTCACCCTCTCCGAGGACGGCTCGCTGTCCATGCGCAGGGGAGGTGGCGGCCTGGTCTCCGGCCTGTCGGAGGTCGCGAAAGACCTCAACGTCCTGTGGGTCTGCGCGGCGCTGTCCGACGGCGACCGCGGCGCCGTGCGGCTGGCCCCCGGCGGCCGGCTCGACCAGGCGGGCTACGACACCGGGGCGCTGCGGATGCTCGACATCCCCCCGGCGACCTTCCACCGCGCGTACAACGCGGTCGCCAACTCCACCCTCTGGTTCGTCCACCACCTCCTGTACGACATCCCCAACAGGCCCTACTTCGACGCCAGGTTCCGCCGTGAGTGGGAGTCGTACCAGTCCTACAACGAGGCGTTCGCGATGGCGCTGGCCGAGGAGGCCCCGCACGGGGCGCGGGTGATGGTGCAGGACTACCACCTGAGCCTGGTCCCGGCCATGCTCAGGGGGGAGCGCCCCGACCTGCGGGTGGCGCACTTCTCGCACACGCCGTGGGCGCCGCCCGAATACTTCAACCTGCTCCCCGACGACGTCGCGACCGAGCTCCTCGAGGGCATCCTGGGCGCCGACCACGCGGGCTTCCTCACCGCTCGCTGGGGCGGGGCGTTCATGGACTGCTGTGAGACGGTGCTCGGCGCGCGGGTCGACCGCGGGGAGCGTACGGTCACGCACGCGGGCAGGACGACCAGGATCGGCACCCACAGCCTGGGCGTGGACGGCAAGGCGCTCTGGACGCGGGCGTCCGAGCCCGACGTGGAGTCGCACATGGCCGCGCTCCGCGCCCAGGTGGGCGACCGCAGGCTCATCGTGCGGATCGACAGGACGGAGCTGTCGAAGAACATCGTGCGGGGACTGGTCGCCTACAAGCAGTTCCTCGCTGCCCACCCGGAGTGGCACGGCCGGGTCACCCATCTCGCCTTCGCCTACCCGTCCCGGCACGACCTGCCCGAGTACCGCGAGTACACCGCGGCGGTGCAGCGCTGCGCCGAGGAGATCGAGGACGAGTACGCCACCGAGGACTGGGACCCGCTGATCCTCAACGTCGACGACGACTACCCGCGCTCACTGGCCGCCTACCGGCTGGCCGACGTGCTGCTGGTCAACCCGATCCGCGACGGCATGAACCTGGTCGCCAAGGAGGGGCCGATCCTGTCGCCGCACAGCGCGCTGGTGCTGTCGCGGGAGGCCGGCGCCGCCGTCGAGCTGGGCGAGCACGCGCTGACGGTGAACCCCTACGACGTCTCGGCCACGGCCGCCGCGCTGCACGAGGGCCTGACGATGCCCTCGGACGAGCGCGCCAGGAGGGGGGTCCTGCTGGCCGCCGCGGCGACCGCGCTCCCCCCGCACCGGTGGTTCGCCGAGCAGCTCGACGCCCTCGGGTGACGACCCAGATCATTAAGCGGTTTTAGACCTGTATGAGATAGTTTTTGTGGCTATTTCACTTTTCTGGCGTACGGGAGACCGAGTTGACCGCGATCGCGCCCGTCCGGCTGATCCGCGACCGCGCGACCTGGCTGATCTACCTCCAGCTCGGTGTCTTCGCCACCTACCTGTACGGCCTCAGCGCCGCGCTCCCGCTGCTCCGCCTCGACCAGGGCGTGTCCCAGGCGGTCGCCGGGCTGCACGGGACGGCGATGGCCGTCGGCGGCATCATCACCGGCCTCGCCCTGCCCTGGCTGACCGGGAGGATCGGCCGCCGGGCCGTCATCTGGACCGGGATGGCCGGGATGAGCGCCGGCACGCTCATGGTCGCGGCGGCGCCCACCGCGCTGCCGGTCACTCTCCTCGGGTACGGCGTCGCCAGCGGGATGTCCTCGATCACCCTGTACTCGGGCATGGCCGCGCTCGACGACCGGCACGGCCCCGCGGGCCCGGCGGCGATCAGCGAGGCCAACGCCGTCTGCGTGATCGTCGGCATCGGGGTCCCGTTCGTGGTCAGCGCCGCCGCGCAGAGCGCCCTCGGCTGGCGGGCCGCGCTGCTGGTGACCCCCGCGCTGGCCGCGCTGCTCGCGCTGGTCATGGGGCGCGTACGGCTTCCCGAGCCCGGCGACACCACCGGCGGCGCCGCCGCGGAGGGGCGTGCCCGCTTCGGCTGGCGGTTCTACCTCGCCGCCGCCGTGCTGTTCTGCTGCGTCGCGACGGAGTTCTCCTTCAACCTGTGGGCGGCCAAGCTGTTCTCCGACCAGACCGGGCTGCCCGCGGCGGTGTCCGCGACCGCGGTCGCGGCGTTCACCGCCGGGATGGCGGCCGGGCGGCTGGCCGGGGCCTGGCTGGCCCTGCGGGTGCCCCCGACCGTGCTGTTCCTCGGCGCCCTCCTGGTCGCGGCCGCCGGGTGGGCGATCTTCTGGCTGAGCACGAACCCGGTGTTCTCCTACGCGGGCCTGGCCGTGTCGGGACTGGGGATCGCGCTGCACTTCCCGATGGCGCTGTCCCGGGTGCTGGCCGCCTCCGGCGGGCGGCGGGACCGGGCGTCGGCGATGGCCTCGATCTTCGCCGGGCTGGCGGTGGGGATCGGGCCGTTCCTGCTGGGCGCGCTGGCCGACGGGTTCGGCACCCAGCAGGCGTTCCTGATGGTCCCCGCCCTGATCGGGCTCGCCGTCGGAGGGCTGCTGATCACCGCGGGCGGACGTCTCCGGGCGGGCGCCGGCGAGCCCGCCTGAGCGGACGCGGGCGGGGACTCCCGGCGCGTAGCTCCACCTGGGCGCACGTGGGCGCACGAGCGTCCGCGGACCCCTCCGGGCGGACGGCTCACCCGGGCGGGCTTCGCCCTACGCCTCCCTCTCGACGGCGTCGGCGATCGAGGTGAGGAGCTCCAGGACCCCCGGCGGCCCGTCCACCACGATGTCGGCCTCCACCTCGATCTCGGGCGACCCGCTGAACACCGTCACGCCCGGCAGCCCGGAGGCCCGCACGGCCGCGAACGCCGCGAGGTCGCCCAGGTCGTCCCCGGCGAACAGCACCGACCTGGCGGCCCGCTCGCCCAGGAAGGCGCTCAGCGCCACCCCCTTGTCCATCCCCGGCGGGCGCAGCTCCAGCACGAACTTGCCCGGCTCCACCGCCAGCCCCGCACCGGCGGCCAGCGCGGCGACCGGCTCGCGCAGCGCGTCGAGCGCCGCCCACGGGTCGGCGGCCTGCCGGGTGTGCACGGCCACCGACCGCTCCTTGTCCTCGATCCTGATCCCCTCGATCCCCGCCACCAGCGGGACGAGCCCGGTGCGGGCGAGGTCGAGGCCCGGGTGGACGGGCGGCGCGGCGAGCGCCCCCGCCTCCCAGCGTTCGAGGCCGTAGTGCCCGAGCACGACCAGCCCCGGCACACCGGCCAGGGAGCCGTACTCGACGGCCGTGGCGGCCGGACGGCCGGTCACGATCACCACGGCGCCGACCAGGCGGCCGAGCCTGGCCAGCACCTCGGCCCCGCCGGGGTGGATCCTGGCCGCCGCGGGGTCCGGGACGATCGGGGACAGCGTGCCGTCGAAGTCGAGCCCGATCACCGCTCCCGCCGGGTCGGCGACGATCGCCTTCAGCCCGTCGGACGTATTCGTCGTCATGCCCGCCTCAGCCTGTCGAGTGTGTTCGCCGTCATACCGGCTCCGCTCTCGCGATCGCCGTCCGACCGGTCGTACCCGAACATCAGGGGCGTAAGCCCATTTTCCGGGCGGCACGATCGCGGCGCCGGGTCTCCCGGAGCCGGCGCAGGCGCTTGACCAGCATCGGGTCGTGGGCGAGCGCCGCCGGCAGGTCGATGAGCTCGCTGAGCAACTGGTAGTAGCGCGTCGCGGAGATGTCGAAGGCCTCGCGGACCGCCTGTTCCTTGGCGCCCGCGTAGCGCCACCACTGGCGCTCGAAGGCGAGCAGCTCGCGCTCCCTGTCGGTGAGAGCCCTCGGCGCGGGCTCCGGAGCAGCGCTGTCACCGGAGCTCGACGCGGTGTCCATTGCTTCCTCCTACCTCGGGGCACGCGGCGACCACACCGCGCACGCGCGGCCCGAAGTCAGGATAGTCCGGAATTTCGCGCTGTTCATGACGGATGTGGAGACGTACAGTCACCAGATGTGACCTCTGTCATCAGCCTTCTCACCGACTACGGACTGGAAGACGGCTACATCGCCGCATGTCACGGCGTGATCGTCGGAATCTCTCCGGAGTCGCGAATCATTGACGTGTGCCATCTGGTCCCCTCGGGGGACGTACGGCGCGGTGCGGCGATCCTGGCCCAGACGATCGCCTACCTTCCTTCGGGCGTGCACGTCGCCGTGGTGGATCCCGGCGGCGGCGGCTCGCGCCGGGCCGTGGCCGTCCAGGCCGGCGACCACATGTTCCTGGGCCCGGACAACGGGCTGCTGTCGTGGGCGATCCACGCCAGCGGGGGCGCGCGAGCCGCCTACGAGCTCTCCAACAAGGAGCTCTTCCTGGAACCGGTCTCGCCGACCTTCCACGGCCGCGATCTCTTCGCCCCGGTGGCGGCGCACCTGGCGATCGGGTGCCATCCGTCCGAGCTGGGACCGGAGATCCCGCTGGAGCGGCTCGTCTCGCTGCCCGCGCCCACCTCCGTGCTGCGGGAGGACTACGTCGAGGGGGAGGTGCTGTCGGTCGACCGGCACGGCAACGCCCAGCTGTCGATCGGCTCCGGCGATCTGATGACGCTGGACGTCGCGCCGGGAGACACCCTGGTGGTCTGGCTGGGCAGGCGACGGCTCTCGGTGCCGTTCAGGGAGACCTTCGCCGCGGTCCCGCCCGGGGAGGTCGTGGCCTTCATCGACTCGGCCGGGCTGATCGCGCTGGCGGTCAACTCCGGCGACGCCTCCCAGCGGCTGGGCCTGCCGCCCGGCGCCCACGTTCGGCTCTCCCCCTCTCCCTGACATGCACAACAAATGTGATTTAAGAGGAAATCACGCCATGCATCATCCCGTTTAGTGAAGCACCTTTTTCGTCGGTAGCTTTTTCCACCGGAATCACGCATGCCGGAATTCAGGTGACGTTTCCCGATCCCCCATGGAAAATGTGACCGCGCCGCCCTCTCCGTGGCCGCCGGCATGCCTTCGCGGCGACGGCTCCCCCCCTGGGGCAGGCCCTTCCCGCCCTGCCGCCCGCCGGGAAGCCGCCCTCGACCGGATATACGAGCTGACCTGGCGATTAAGGAATTCGGCGAGACGTGAAAGGCCGAACGCGCCCGGATCGGATCGGCGATCGGCCGAGTTTCGTTCGGATATAACCCCGCGATCATTGCCACAAGCTGACCATTCTTGACCCTCCAGAAAGCATGTCGCTGGATAGTCTCACTCCCGTTACTTTGAGTAGCCGCGTGCAGACGGTCCGTTCCAGAGGCCCCAGACACTGCCGCGACGATTTCCTTCCAGGGGGAACCACAATGATTCGTCGTCTTCTCATCACCTCCGCGTGTGTCGGTATCGCCGTCATCGCGCCGGCCGCGGTCGCGTCCGCGTCCACCTCCTCCACCTCCACGGCCAAGGTCAGCGCCCAGTCGGTCGTCAAGGCCGCCGCCAAGGCCAAGGCCGCCAAGAAGGCCGCCGACTGCTGCGGCGTCGGCGTCGTCAGCGGCGCTGCGGCCTTCGTCCCGACGAGCACCGTCACGTACGGCACCACCGTCATCCCCACCGCCGTGAGCAGCGGCATCGGCTGTGGCGGCGTCCTCGGCGGCGGCGTCTACGGTGGCGGCGTGTACGGCGGCGGCCTCTACGGTGGCGGCCTCTACAGCGGCGGCTGCTACGGCGGCGGCGTGTACGGCGGCGGCGTCTACGGTGGCGGCTTCGGCGGCGGCGGCTTCTACGGCGGCGGCTTCGGCGGCGGCTTCGGCGGGGGCGGCATCCTCGGCGGCGGCCTCTTCGGCCGTGGCGGCAACACCATCGGCGGCGGCGGCAACATCATCAGCAGCGGCAGCGGAACCGGCCACGGCGTCGGCATCGGCGGCCTCGTCGGCATCGGCGGCGTCGGCGTCGACATCCTCTAGCAGGGCAGACACCCTGCGGTGAAGCGGTGAAGCAGACAGGGCGCGGCCTCCACAACTCCATGTGGGGGTCGCGCCCTTCGCTGTTCCGGGTCCTGCTGTCTCGGGTCCGGCTGTTGCGTGCCCCCGCCCGCGGGCTCTCCGGGCTCCCCGCCCCTCCCCGCCTCCGGGGCCGTGTCCGCCGTCGCCTTCCCCGCCCTCTCCCTGGCGCTCTCCTACACGTGGATCACGTCGTGGGTCTCGGCGAAGTGGCAGGCGCTCGCGTGCGCGGTGCCGGGCCGGATCTGCAGCAGCGGCTCCTCGACGGCGCAGATCTCCTGGGCCTTCCAGCACCGCGTACGGAACCGGCAGCCCGACGGCGGGTTGGCGGGGGACGGCGGGTCACCCTGGAGGATGATCCGCTCGCGTCGCTCGCGCCCCTCGGGGTCGGGCACCGGAACGGCCGACAGCAGCGCCTGGGTGTAGGGGTGCGCGGGCCGGTCGTAGATCTCGACGTCCTTACCGATCTCCACCATCTTGCCCAGGTACATCACCCCGACCCGGTCGGAGATGTGCCGGACCACCGACAGGTCGTGGGCGATGAAGACGTACGCGAGGCCGAGGTCGTCCTGCAGCCGCTCCAGCAGGTTGACGACCTGCGCCTGGATCGACACGTCCAGCGCGGAGACCGGCTCGTCGCAGACGATGATCTCCGGCTGGAGCGCCAGCCCGCGGGCGATCCCGATGCGCTGGCGCTGGCCGCCGGAGAACTGGTGCGGGTAGCGGTTGATGTGGTCGGGGTTGAGGCCGACCACCTCGAGGAGGTCCTGGACCTTGCGGCGCCGGTCCCCCTTGGGGGCGACCTCCTGGTGGATCTCGAACGGCTCGCCGATGATGTCGCCCACCGTCATCCGGGGGTTCAGCGAGGTGTACGGGTCCTGCATGACCATCTGGATGTTGCGGCGGGCCCGCTTGAGCTCGCCGCGCCTGGCGTCGGCGATCTCCCTGCCGTTGATCTTCACCGAGCCCGAGGTCGGCCGCTCCAGCGCCATCAGGAGCTTGGCCAGCGTGGACTTGCCGCACCCGGACTCGCCCACGATGCCGAGCGTCTCGCCCCGGCGCAGGTCGAAGGAGACCCCGTCGACGGCCTTGATCGCGCCGACCTGCTTGCGCAGGATGACGCCCTGGGTCAGCGGGAAGTGCTTGACCAGGTCGCGGACCTCAAGGATCGGCTCACCCGTGGCTGCCATCGAGGACCTCCCTCCAGTAGTGACACGCGCTGCCGCGCGTCGGGCCGATCTCGTACAGCGGGGGCGCGTCGACGACGCAGTTGTCCTGACGGTACGGGCACCGGGGGTGGAAGGCGCAGCCCGTGGGCATGTCGAGCAGGTTCGGCGGCATGCCCTTGATGGCGTACAGCTCCTGCCCCTTCTGGTCGACCCGGGGAATCGAGTCGAGCAGGCCCTTGGCGTACGGGTGGGCGGGCCTGCGGTAGATGTCGTGCACGAGGGCGTTCTCCACGATCCGCCCGCCGTACATGACCGCGATCTTGTCGGCGACGTCGGCCACCACGCCGAGGTCGTGGGTGATCAGGATCAGGCCCATGTTGCTCTCGCGCCGCAGCTCGCCCAGGAGTTCCATGATCTGGGCCTGCACCGTCACGTCGAGGGCGGTGGTCGGCTCGTCGGCGATCAGCACCTCGGGGTCGAGCGCGATCGACATCGCGATCATGATGCGCTGGCGCATTCCCCCGGAGAACTGGTGGGGGTAGTCGTGCACCCGCTGTTTGGCGGCCGGGATGCGGACCCGGTCCATCAGCTCGATCGCCTTCTTCTGGGCGTCGCGCTTGGAGGCGCCCCGGTGCACCCGGAACATCTCCCCGATCTGGGCGCCGACGGTGAACACCGGGTTCAGCGCGGAGAGCGCGTCCTGGAAGATCATCGCGATCCGCCGGCCGCGCACCTGGGTGCGGGCCTCCTCGGACAGGTCGAGCAGGTTCGTGCCCCGGAAGCGGATCTCGCCCTTGGGAATGCGGGCCGGCGGGGAGTCGAGGATGCCCATGATGGCCTGCGCGGTCACCGACTTGCCCGAGCCGGACTCGCCGAGCACCGCGAGCGTCTCCCCGGGGTTCAGCGAGTAGCTGACCCCGTTGACCGCCTTGACCAGGCCCTGCCTGGTCACGAACTCCACGTGCAGGTCGTCGACGGCGAGCAGCGGCTCGCTGCCCGGCGCCTCCCTGGACGGCACCACCGGCGTTGAGGTCTTCTTCACGGGTCCCCCTACCGCAGCTTCGGGTCGAGGGCGTCGCGGACGGCGTCGCCCAGCATGATGAAGGCCAGCACCGTCAGGCTCAGGAACAGCGCCGGGAACAGCAGCGCCCACGGAGCCTCCAGGAAGCGCTCCCTGGCATCGGAGATCATGAGCCCCCAGGAGATGTCGGGCGAGCGCAGGCCCACACCGAGGAAGGACAGGCCGGCCTCCGCGGCGATGAAGTAGCCCAGGTTGATCGTGGCGACCACGATCACCGAGGCGATCGCGTTCGGCAGGATGTGCCGGAACATGATCCTCGACGCGGAGGCGCCGAGCGCCCTCGCCGCGAGCACGTAGTCCTGGCTCTTGGCGGTGATCACCGCCGCCCGCATGATCCGGTACGTCATCGGCCAGGTCAGCACGGCCAGCGCGAGCATGACGGTCCACACGTTGCCCGTGCGGAAGACCGCCAGGATGAGCAGGGCGCCGAGGATCGACGGGATCGCGAAGAAGATCTCCGTGAGCCGGGAGAGCAGGGTGTCCAGCGTGCCGCCCCTGAATCCCGCGAAGAGACCGAGCAGGCCGCCCACGATCGCGGTGACGACGGTGGTGGCCAGCCCGACCACGATCGAGTTGCGGGCGCCGTAGATGGTGCGGGCGTAGATGTCGCAGCCGAGGTTGTCGGTGCCGAACCAGTGGGTCGCGCTCATGCCCAGCCGGGCGTCGCCCAGGTCGCAGCTCTTGGCGTCGAACGGGTTCACCGAGGTGAACAGCGAGGGGACCACCGCCATGACGACCAGGACGGCGATGAGGAGGGACGCCCCGATGAAGAGCGGGCGGCGGCGCAGGTCGTACCAGGCGTCGCCCCACAGGCTCGCGGCCTTGGGCGCCTTGGCGCCCTTGGCGCCCCTTCTGGGCCTGCCGTGCTTGGGGTTCCCGGTCTGCCCTCCGGCCGGGACAAGAGTGTCACTCATAACGGATCCTCGGGTCGAGCACGGCGTAGAGCAGGTCGACGACCAGGTTGGCAAGGATGTAGATCAGCACCAGGACGGTCACGATGCCGACGACCACGGGCTGCTCGCGCAGGTACACGGAGCTGAACAGCTGCTGGCCGATGCCCGGCAGGTTGAAGATCGTCTCGGTGATCACCGCGCCGCCCATCAACGTACCGAGGTCGGCGCCCAGGTAGGTGACCAGCGGGATCAGCGCGTTGCGCAGCGCGTGCCGCCCGACGACCCGGTTCCGGGGCAGGCCCTTGGCCACCGCGGTGCGGATGTAGTCGGCGCGCAGGATCTCCACCAGGCTGTTCCTGGCCAGCCGGGTGAGGTAGGCGATCGACGTCCCCGCGAGCACGAAGCCGGGCAGCAGGTAGCTGCGCCAGCCCTCCGTCACGCCCGCGACGGGAAAGAGGTCGATCCCGGCCTGCTTGAGCTTCACGCCCAGCAGCAGCTGGAGCACGAAGCCGGTCACCAGGGTGGGGATGGAGATCAGCACCAGGGTGGAGGCGAGGATCATCGAGTCGCTGGCCTTGCCGTGGCGCAGCGCCGCGTACAGGCCGAGCCCCACGCCGATGACGGCCTCCATCACCAGGGCGGTCGCCGCCAGGTTGATGGTCACCTGGAACTTGCCGGCCATGATCTCGTCGACCCCGACGCCGGCGAAGGTGGTACCGAAGTCACCGCCGAGCAGGCCGGTGATGTAGTACCAGTACTGCACCAGGAACGGGTCGTTCAGGTGGTACTGCTCGCGCAGGATGGCGACGATGTTGGGGTCTATGCGCTTCTCGCCCGCCAGCGCCGCGATGGGGTCTCCGGGCAGCGCGAAGACGATGGCGTAGATGAGCAGGGTGGCGCCCACCAGGACTGGTATCGCCTGGATCAGGCGCCTGAGGATGTAACGGCCCATTCGTATCTCCCGTAGGTACCCGGGGCGATCTCGCGGACCGGCGGGTCACACGGTGCCGCGAGATCGTTCCGGGCGGCCGGTGGGGCCGGGCTCCCGCCCGGCCCTCAACCGGTCGTCAGCTGGCCTTCTCGACCTCGGTCCACTCGATCTGGTTGAGAAGATTGATCTTGACGCCCTTGACGTGCTGGGAGAACGCGGCGTTGGTCCGGTAGAAGTACACCGGAATGTACGGCAGTTCCTTGATCAGGATGTCGTCGGCCTGCTGGTAGAACTTCAGGCCCTCCTCCTGCGTCGGGGCGGTGTCGCCCTTGGCCAGGAGCTCGTCGAACTCCTTGTTCGACCAGCCGGCGTAGTTGGAGCCGGTCTTGATCGCGACAGTGGAGAAGATCGGGGTCAGGTAGTTCTCCGCCGACGGGTAGTCGATCGCCCAGCCCATGCGGAACATGCCGCCGTAGGTCTTCTTGTCGAGCTCGTCGAGAATCGAGGCGAACTTCTCGAAGGGCTTGACCGTCACCTCGATGCCCAGGTTGGCGCGGAGGCTGTTCGCGACGGCCTCGATCCACTCCTTGTGCGGGCCGTCGGTGTTGTAGCCCAGCTCCAGCGTCTTGGGGCCGTTGTTCTCCGCGTACTGCGCCTTGGCCTTGTCGGGCTCGTAGCTGCAGGCCGCGCAGGCACCGGCGCGGTAACCCTCGAGGAGGGGGTTGATGAAGTCGTCGGCCGGGGCGCGCGTGCCGGAGAAGACCTTGTCGGCGATGGTCGCGCGGTCGATGGCCATGGAGATGGCCTCGCGGACCTTCACGTTCGCGTACGTCTTGTTGTACTGCAGCGGGAAGCCGATGTAGCCGACGCCGGCGTCCGCCTCGTCCATGTAGCGCTCGCCGAGCTCCGACTTGGCCCGGGCGATCGCCGAGGGGGGCAGCGAGTCGTGCACGTCGAGGTTGCCCGCGGCCAGGTCGTTGAACGCGGTCTCCGGGCTCGTGTAGAGCTTGAACTGGAGCTTGGTGAACTTCGGCTTCGTCCCGGCGAACTTGTCGTACCGGGTGAGGTCGATCGTCTGGTCGGTGCCCTTGTTGTAGGGCTTGTCGATCTGGAAGTAGCCCTGGCCGATCGGCTTCTTGGCGTACTCCTCGGTGACCTTGCCGTCGGGGCCGAAGGCCGCCTTGGGCAGCGGGTAGAACGCCGTGTAGCCCAGCATCGTCTTGAACTGCGAGAACGGCTTGGCGAGGGTGACGCTGAAGGTGCTCTCGTCGATGACCTTCAGGCCCTTCATCTCCTTGGTGGAGACGGTCTGGCCCTCGCCCGGGTTCAGGTCGGCCCAGCCGTCGACCCGGCTGAAGAAGCCGTTTGCGCCCTGGACGTTGTCCTGGTTGGCGGCGTAGTTCCACGCGTCGACGTAGTTCTGCGCGATCAGCTTCTCGCCGTTGTGCCAGGTGTAGCCGGGCTTGAGCTTGATCGTCCACACCGTGTTGTCGGTCGACTCGATCGACTCGGCGACCTCGTTCACGACCTGCTTGTTCTCGTCGTAGCCGACCAGCGGGGCGAAGATGGCGGCCATGACCTCGGAGCCCTCGGACTCGGTGGTGTCACCGGGGTAGAAGAGCTTCTGCGGCTCGCCGAGCTCCATACGCACGGGCTGGTCGGCCGCGGCCGTCCCACCATCCGAGGACGTCGAGCTGCCACACGCGGTCAGCGCGAGGGCGAGCAACGCGGTGCCGGCGGTGAGCCGCGCACCCTTAGAAACGCGCATTGCGGTAAATCCTCCCTTTGCAGGCTTACGTCGACACTGAGTCCGTGACCCGAGCACCGCGAAGGAGGATCTTGTGGTCCCTGCTTCCCGCTGTTCCGGTCCGGGTGCTGACGCCACACCGATCGATCGCGACTATTCCCTACCGCTCCACACCGACTTATATCTGTGATGTTGCAGTTCGGTCACGCATGAACCGATTCGGCGTCACATACCTGCCAACTCGACGATGCCAAGATCCCAGATGCGTATGAAAACGACATCCAGGCACACGTAGGACATGAACGGTCACGCCAAAATACCCCCGCGGCGGCACTGCTCGCATCCGTTACCCTCCGATGACCCTGACCTGGGCCTGCGCTTACGTGATCGCCAAGGGTCCGGTCTCCCGCGGGAGAACCGCACAATTGCCCTGGAACCTACGGGCCGGAGATCCCGTCCAATGTGTGCGGCGGGACCCCGCCGCAGGCACTTCATCCACTCGCATCCAATAGAGTCCTTGCCATGAGCCAGCCGGAATCCGCGATCGCGGACGCCCAGGCGGGCGGCCCGAGTAACGGCACCCCCGAGCAGGGGCAAGAGCCGCTGGCCAAGCTCGCCGCGCGCCACGGACTTCGGCGTGCCATCGCACGCCCGAGTCTGCCCGTCTACCTGCGCCAGTTGTGGGACCGACGGCACTTCATCATGACGTACGCCACGTCGCGCAACGTCTCGAAGTACAGCAACTCGGCCCTGGGCCAGCTGTGGCAGGTCATCACGCCACTGCTCAACGCCGCCATCTACTTCCTGATGTTCGGCCTGATCCTCGGCGCGAGCAAGGGCATCGAGAACTACCCGGCCTTCCTCATCACCGGGATGTTCGTCTTCACCTACACCCAGCGCTCGGTGAGCGGCGGCGCCAGGGCGATCTCCGGCAACCTGTCGCTCATCCGCGCCCTGCACTTCCCGCGCGCCGCGCTCCCGCTCGCCTACACGATCCAGGAGTTCCAGCAGCTGCTCATCTCCATGGGCGTGCTGTTCGGGCTGGTGCTGCTCACCAAGGAGCCCATCACCCTGTACTGGCTGCTGATCCCGGTCGCCCTGGCGCTGCAGACCATGTTCAACATCGGCGCGAGCCTGGTGCTCGCCCGGTTCGGCTCCACCGCCCGCGACCTGAACCAGCTGCTGCCCTTCATCATGCGCACCTGGCTCTACGCCTCCGGCGTCTTCTTCTCCATCGAGGACAAGGTCGTGGGCCCCGGCGGCGCCGGCCTCCCCCAGTGGGTCGCCGACATCATGTACTTCAACCCGGCCGCCGCGTACATCGAGCTCATGCGGGACCTGCTCATGCATACCCACGACCCCCGGCCCTACATCTGGGCGGTCTGCGTATTCTGGGCGGTGTTCGCTCTGCTCGGCGGGTTCTGGTACTTCTGGCGAGCCGAGGAGAAGTACGGCCGTGGCTGAGTTGACCGAGGAGCTGTCCCGAGTGAAGGCCGAGGAGCCCGCCGTGCCGAGCACGGACGTCAGGGTGCACCCCAACCCGGAACCCGCCCCCGCGCCCGCCGACGAGCGCGAGGGCACACCCACGGTCATCGTGGACGACCTGCACATCATCTACCGGGTGTACGGCGCGGCCAGCGACACGGAGAAGGGCAACGCCGTCAACGCCCTCATGCGCCTCGTCAAGCGCCAGGGACGGCCGCAGATGAAGGAGGTCCACGCCGTGCGCGGCGTGTCGTTCGTGGCCCGCCACGGCGACGCCATCGGCATCGTCGGCCGCAACGGCTCCGGCAAGTCCACGCTGCTGCGCGCCATCGCCGGGCTCCTGCCCCCGCACTCCGGCGCTGTTTACACCGACGGCCAGCCCTCCCTGCTCGGCGTCAACGCCGCGCTGATGCGCGAGCTCACCGGCGAGCGCAACATCGTGCTCGGCTGTTACGCGATGGGCATGAACCCCGCGCAGGTCAAGGAGAAGTACGACGACATCGTCGACTTCTCCGGCATCGGGGAGTTCGTGCAGTTCCCCATGTCGACCTACTCCTCGGGCATGGGCGCCAGGCTCCGCTTCGCCATCGCCTCGGCCAAGTCCCACGACGTGCTGCTCATCGACGAGGCCCTGGCCACCGGTGACCGCGAGTTCCGGCGCAAGAGCCAGGACCGCATCAAGAAGATGCGCGACGAGGCCGGCACCGTCTTCCTGGTCGCCCACAACCTCGACGTGATCGAGGAGACCTGCAACCGGGTCATCTGGCTGCACAAGGGCAAGATCAGGATGGACGGCGACCCGAAGACGGTCCTCGCCGCCTACAACAAGGTCTGATCGCGCCGCCCGCGACGCGATCCGATCACCACGGCGTCCAATCGCCCGGCCTCTGATCGCTACGGGGCCCGGTGGCAGGGCAGGATGAGGAGCGACCGACAAGACGCTTCCATCGGAGGTGAATCGTGTCCACGCGGCCACCGATTCCGTATGACTTCCTGCCCCAGGTTCCCGCGCTGACCGTCGAGAGCGACGACGTCCGCGACGGCGAACGCATGGCGGAGGCCCACGTGTTCAACGACTGGGGCTCCACCGGCCAGAACGTCTCTCCCCACCTGCGCTGGTCCGGCGCCCCCGAGGGCACCCTCAGCTACGCCGTGACGTGCTTCGACCCCGACGCCCCCACCGGCAGCGGGTTCTGGCACTGGCTGCTGTTCGACATCCCGGCCGACGTGACCGAGCTGCCCGCCGGCGCGGGTGCCGGCGACGGCGGCGTGGGCGTGCACGGACGCAACGACTACAGCCACAACGCCTACGGCGGCGCCGCACCGCCGCCCGGGCCCCCGCACCGCTACATCTTCGCGGTGCACGCCCTCGACGTGGAGAAACTCGGCGTCGACACCGACACCCCGCCCGCCGTGGTGGGCTTCAACATCACCGCCCACACCCTGGCCCGCGGATACGTGACGCCCGAATACCAGAACTAGCGAGTACGGCACGCCCCGGGGGTGGGACACGGGAGGCAATGGACTGACAGCGTGTTCGGTGTTCCGGTATGATTCGAACGTTGTTTCGATCCAAGGAAGCCGTCATGGAGTGGGGGCGCGCGATGCGAGAGCTGTCCACCGCGATCGACCACCTGTCCGTCGAGGACCCGTCAGAGATTCCGCGTCTCCAGCTGACCGAGCAGCTCATCGAGCTGCACTGGCAGATGGCCAGACTCCAGGCCGAGATCGCCCGTCGCACCTCCGTGCGGGGCCCGGGACGCTGAGGCGGTGGGGGGCCGGCCGTGCGCACCGGCCGGCCTCCCCACCGCCCACGACCCCTCACCGGCCTTCACCGTCGCCGTGCGCGATCCACGGGTCCCCGTGCCGCCGGGGGGCGGATCAGGCCGACAGTCGCTGGGGGGCGACGGTGGCGGGCTCGAAGGGGAAACGGTCGGCGAAGACCGGGCGCAGATCGGTGAGCCACACGGCGTTCGGGTCGTATCTCGCGAAGAAGGGGCGGCCGACCAGTTCCGGATCGCGCGCCTGGATGAGGTGGAGCACGAAGACCTTCTGCCCCGCGACCTCGGCGACGCCGTCCAGGCAGACCTTGCCGGGCGTGGCGGACATCGACGGGCCCCGCACGGTGCGGCACAGCCCGGAAACGCTCGCGTAGGCGCCCCTGAAGATCTCGTAGGCCCTGGCGAGCGGCACCGCGAAGTAGTCCTGCGGGCCGGTGTCGCGCTCGACGAACATGTAGTACGGGATCATGCCCATGGTGAGCTGCCTGCGCCACATGGACGACCAGGTCCCGGGGTCGTCGTTGATCGACCGGATCAGCGGCGCCTGCGTCCTGACGACCGCGCCGGTGGCCGTGATCCCCGCGACGGCGGCCTCGACGATCGGGAGGTCCAGCTCCCGGGGATGCGAGAAGTGCGCCATGAAGGCCAGGTTCTTGCCCGCGTCGACCACCGAGGCGAACAGGCGGAGCGTGTCGTCGCTGTCGGGGTCGGAGACGAACCGCTGCGGCCAGTAGGCCAGCGACTTGGTGCCGATGCGGATGGACTCGAGCTGCTCGATGCCGAGCAGCGGCTCCAGATAGCGGCGGAGCACCGGCTCACCCATGATCATGGGGTCCCCGCCGGTGAGCAGCACGCTGGTCACCTCGGGGTGGTCCTTGAGATAGCGGACGAGGGCGTCGACGTCGTCGGAGGCGAACTTCAGGTCGGGCTCCCCGATGAACTGGGCCCACCGGAAGCAGTAGGTGCAGTAGGCGTGGCACGTCTGCCCCTGCTTGGGGAAGAAGAGCACCGTCTCAGGATATTTGTGCTGCATGCCGGGCACCGGCTCGGTGCCGACGCGCGGGACGTTGAGGTCGAGCTGACCGGCGGGGTGCGGGTTGAGCCTCATCCTGACCTTGTTCGCCGCCGCCTGGATCTCGGCGTTCCCCGCGCCGGCCCGCAGCAGGCCCGCCAGCCTGGTGACGTCCGCCTCGGGCAGCATGTCCTCCTGGGGGAAGACCAGCCGATAGATGGGGTCCTCCGGGACGGCCGACCAGTCGATGAGCCGGTCCACCACGTAGGCGTTGGTGCGGAAGGGCAGCACCGTCGCCACCGCTCTGATCCGCAGCCGCTCGTCGTCACCCAGGCCGCCTCTGCGCAGCAGGTCGTCGAGGTGTTTCGCGGTGTAGGCCCGGAACCCGCGTTTGGAAGCTTCGTTCAAGATCACCAATCCCATGTTTCGTTTTTTTGTTCTTGTTGCGGTAAACCTCAGCTGCCTCTCGTGCGTCTTTGACCACTTATATACCGGACGTAAACCCCCCTGTGACCGGTTCCATATCTCGGCGACTTCTTCATGAAACAAGCATCGCGATATATCTTGAATGGTCGTACACTCGCGGTCATGACGTCCTATGACCCCGTCCTGCGCGCCTCAGACGCCGATCGCGACCATGTGGCCGCGGTGCTGGGTGAGGCGTTCGCCGCCGGCCGCCTGACCAGCGTCGAGCACGCCGACCGGCTGGAGGCCGCCTACACCGCCGTCACGACGGACGACCTCGTCCCCCTCACCCGCGACCTGCCCGACATCACCGCGCCCGCCCGCGGGGTCGCCGCCGAGCGGCAGGAGGTCGCCGCCGTCTTCAGCAAGGTCGTGCGCGGCGGACGCTGGATCGCCGGGCGGCACACCGCGCTGCGCGCCACCTTCGGCGCGCTGATCGTCGACCTCTCCGACGCGGTGCTGCCGGGCCGGGAGATCACCCTTGAGGTCAACTCCTACTGCGGCAAGCTGATCGTCAGGGTCCCCCACGACGCCCACGTCATCGACGAGGTCGGCGCGCTGTTCGCCAAGCGCAGCGTCTCCGGCGGCGCGGGCGACGGCGACGGCCCGGTCATCAGGGTCGTCGGCCGGGCCACCTTCGGCAAGATCATCGTCTCGCGGGAGAGAAGCGACTGGAATCTCCCCGGCACTCCCTGATCGGCCCCACGGAACGATCCGGTCCTGAGCCCGCCTACGATGCGGACAAACCATCCCGCACGAGGTGACCGCTTGCCTGAGACCGACGCTCCCGGCGCCATGCCGATCGCCCTGGACGCGATGGGCGGCGACAACGCCCCCGACGAGATCGTGGCGGGAGCCGTGCGGGCGGTACGAGAGCACGGGATCTCCGTCGTGCTCGTCGGCGCCCCCCGCCCTCTGTCCGAGGCGCTCTCCCGGTACGACGCGACCACCGAGATCCCGATCGTCCGCGCCGAGGAGGCCCTGGCCATGGACGAGGGCGCCCTCGCCAGCCTGCGCCGGCCGCGTTCCAGCATCGCCATCGCCTGCCACCTCGTACGCCGGGGCGACGCCTGCGCCGTGGTCTCCGCCGGTTCCACCGCCGGGATCGTGGCCACCGGAAAGCTCAGGCTCCGCGGCCAGCCGGGAGTGCTCAGGCCCGCCATCGCCGTCGCCCTGCCGACCAGGCCCACCCCGACCGTCCTGCTGGACGCCGGGGCGAACGCCGAGGTCAAGCCGGAGATGCTGGTGCAGTTCGCCCACCTCGGCGCCGCCTACGCGGAGACCGCCCTGGGCATCGAGAAGCCCAGGATCGGCCTGCTGACCATCGGCAGCGAACCGGAGAAGGGCAACAAGCTCGTCAAGCGGGCCCACGAGTTACTGTCGGCCGCCCCGGGGCTCGACTTCGCGGGCAACATCGAGGGCCACGACCTGCTCACCCACACCGTGGACGTCATCGTCGCCGACGGCTTCACCGGCAACGTGGCGCTCAAGACCATGGAGGGCAGCGTCCGCTACGCCTTCGCCGAGCTCCGCGAGACGATCAACGAGAGCCGGGCGGCCAGGGTGGGCGGACTGCTGCAGAAGAGGCGCATCAGGGAGCTCTACCGGCGGCTCGACCCCGAGGTTCACGGCGGGGCCGTGCTGCTCGGCCTGAACGGCACCGTGGTCATCGCGCACGGCGCCTCGCACGCCAAGGGGGTGAGTTCCGCCTGCGTGCTCGCGGCCAGACTGGCCCAGGAGGGCGTGGTGAACCGCATCGGCGAGCGTCTCGCCTCCACTCCCCGCCCGCACCGCCTCTGGTGACATCTCGTGCACGCTCCGCCCACCTGTGGTGATATTTCCGGCGTACCGGGTGGCACCTCCCACCGCGTTCTCCGGCCCCGCGTACCCTGAGTCCCAGTCGATCGGCGGGGGGCCGCGTGGAGCAGGTGGCGGAACGGGGGCTGACCGCGGCCGAGGTCGCCGAGCGCGTGGTCGCCGGGCAGGTCAACGACGTCAGGCGCCGGTCGAGCAGGTCGGTCTCGGCGATCGTCAGGGCCAACGTCCTCACCCTTTTCAACGGGGTGATCGGTGCGCTCTGGGTGCTGATCATGATCTTCGGGGAGTGGCAGGACGGGCTCTTCGGACTGGTGATCGTGGCCAACGCGGGCATCGGCATCGTCCAGGAGCTCCGCGCCAAGCGCACCCTCGACCGGCTCGCCATCGTCAACGAGTCCCCGGTCAGGGTCCGCAGGGACGGCGCCGACACCGAGATCCCACCCCGGCAGGTCGTGCTCGGCGATCTCGTCCTGCTCTCCCCCGGCGACCAGTTGCTGGTCGACGGCGAGATGGTGGACGCCGACGGCCTGGAGGCGGACGAGTCGCTGCTCACCGGCGAGGCCGACCCGGTGCACAAGCGTCCCGGCGACGAGGTCCTGTCCGGCAGCTTCGTGGTCGCGGGAAGAGGCTCCTATGTCGCGACCAGGGTCGGCCGCGACGCCTACGCGGCCAGGCTCGCCGAGGAGGCCAGCGCGTTCAGCCTGTCCCACTCGGAGCTGCGCGAAGGCGTCACGCGGTTCATCAAGTACGTGACCTGGCTGGTCATCCCGATCGGTGCCCTGCTCACCTGGAGCCAGGTCAGCAGGCAGACGAGCGTCGGCGAGGCCGTCACCGGCACGGTCGCGGGCATCGTCACCATGATCCCCGAGGGCCTGGTCCTGATGACCAGCATCGCCTTCGCCGTCGGCGTGATCCGGCTGGGCAGGCGCCACTGCCTGGTCCAGGAACTACCCGCGATCGAGATCCTGGCCCGGGTCGACACGCTCTGCCTCGACAAGACCGGCACCCTCACCTCGGGCGGCATGGAACTCGACGAGGTCCGCCCGCTCCGCGACGACCTGCCCGTGCACGAGGCCCTGGCCGCGCTGGCCAACCTCGACCCCGACCCCAACCCCACCGCCCGCGCCGTCCAGGCCCGCTACCCCGACTCGCCCGGCTGGACCGCCACCGCGAAGGTCCCCTTCTCCTCGGCCCGCAAATGGAGCGGCGCCGGGTTCGACGACCACGGCGGCTGGGTCCTGGGCGCCCCCGACGTCCTCCTGCCGCCCGGCACCCCCGCGTACGACGAGGCCGGGGTGCTCGCCGCCACCGGCCTGCGGGTGCTCGCCCTGTGCCGGGTCACCTCGCTGCGCGATCCCGACGACCTCGGCACCGTCGAGGCCGCGGCCGTCGTCGTGCTCAGGCAGCGGATCCGCCCGGACGCGGCCGAGACCCTCGCCTACTTCGCCGGGCAGCACGTCACCGTCAAGGTCATCTCCGGCGACAACCCCGAGTCGGTGTCGGCCATCGCCACCTCCCTGGGCATCCCCGGCGGGGAGCGCGCGGTGGACGCCCGCACCCTGCCGGAGGACGACCCGGAGAAGCTCGCCGAGATCATGGAGGCCAACACCGTCTTCGGCCGGGTCAGCCCGCACCAGAAGCGGCTGTTCGTCGGCGCGCTCCAGTCGCGCGGGCACACGGTCGCGATGACCGGCGACGGCGTGAACGACGTGCTCGCGCTCAAGGACGCCGACCTCGGCGTGGCGATGGGCTCCGGCAGCGGCGCCACCCGGGCGGTCGCCCAGATCGTACTGATGGACGACGGCTTCGCCGGCCTCCCCTCCGTGGTGGGCGAGGGCCGCCGGGTGCTGGCCAACATCGAGCGGGTCGCCGGGCTCTTCCTGACCAAGACCTTCTACGCGATCGTGCTCTCCCTGCTCACCGGGGTCATCGGGCTCGCGTTCCCGTTCGCTCCCCGGCACTCCACGCTGGTCAACGCCCTGACGATCGGCATCCCCGCCTTCTTCCTCGCGCTCGCGCCGAGCAACGAGCGCGCCAGGAGCGGCTTCGTGCCCCGCGTGCTCCGCCTGGCGGTCCCCGCCGGGATCGTCTGCGCCGCCGCCGTCTACCTGTCGTACTGGATCGCCCAGAGCGGGTCCGCCACCCTGGAGGAGAGCCGCACCTCCGCGGTGATCACGCTGTTCGTCGCCGCCTGGTGGGTGCTGGTCCTGGTCGCCCGCCCGTACGTCTGGTGGCGGGTGGTGCTCGTGGCCTCGATGGCCGGGCTGTTCGCGCTCACCCTCGCCGTCCCGTTCGCCCGCGAGTTCTTCGCGCTCACCCTCGGTGGCCCCGCCGCCGGTCTCACCGCGGCCGGGCTCGGCGTCGCCGCCGGGGTCGTGCTGACGGGCGTCTTCATGATCGCGCGATCCCGCCGTACGGAGCCGATCCCGGGTGATATCAAATCGGTTCAGGACCGGCCAGCCGATACCCTTGGAGCATGACCGACCCGCAGCTCGCACTGACCGAGCGCGTCCAGCAGGCACTGGCCGCCGCCTTCGGTGCGGAGTACTCCGACGCAGACCCGCTGATCCGTCCCTCGCAGTTCGCCGACTACCAGGCGAACGTGGCGATGAGCCTGAGCAAGCGACTGCGACGGGCACCGCGGGAGGTCGCCCAGGAGATCGCCGAGCATCTCACCGGGCGGGCCGGAGACGCCCAGGACGACCCGTTCCCCGGCACCGTCGAGGTCAGCGGCCCCGGCTTCCTCAACCTCACCCTCTCCGACGAGTGGATCGCGGCCGGCGCCTCCGAGATCCTGGCCGACCCGCGCACCGGCGTGAGCCTGTCCGCCTCGCCGCAGACCGTCGTGATCGACTACTCCGCGCCCAACGCGGCCAAGGAGATGCACGTCGGCCACCTGCGCACGACGATCGTCGGTGACGCGCTCGCCAGGGTCCACGAGCACCTGGGCCACAAGGTCATCCGGCAGAACCACCTCGGTGACTGGGGCACGCCGTTCGGCATGCTCATCGAGCACCTGCTCGACATCGGCGAGGAGGCCGCCGTCGCCCAGCTGGAGGCCGGCGAGGGCAACCCCTACTACCAGGCCGCCCGTCTGAAGTTCGACACCGACCCCGAGTTCAACAAGCGCGCCCGCAGCCGGGTCGTCACCCTGCAGGCCGAAGAGCCCGAGACGATGCGCCTGTGGCACATCTTCATGAACGCCACGGTCCGTTACTTCAACAAGGTCTACGCCCAGCTCGGTGTGACGCTGACCAACGACGACATCGCCGGCGAGAGCATGTACAACCACGTGCTCGCCCAGGTCTGCGACGAGCTGCAGGAGCGCGGCATCGCCGTCCTCAGCGACGGCGCGCTCTGCGTCTTCCCGCCCGGCTACACCGGCCGCGAGGGCCAGCCGCTGCCCCTGATGATCCGCAAGAGTGACGGCGGCTACGGCTACGGCACCACCGACATGGCCACGATCCGCTACCGGGTCCAGGATCTCAAGGCCGACCGCATCCTCTACGTGATCGGCGTGACCCAGTCGCTGCACATGTCGATGGTGTTCGACTCGGCCAGGCTGGCGGGCTGGCTGCCCGACCACGTCAGGGCCGAGCACATCCAGATCGGCAGCGTGCTGGGCTCCGACGGCAAGATGTTCAAGACCAGGAGCGGGAAGTCCATCAAGCTCGTGGAGCTGCTCGACGAGGCCGAGACCAGGGCCGCCGAGGTGCTCAGGAACAGCGACTACGCCGACGCCGAGCGCACGGAGATCGCGCACGCCGTCGGCATGGGCGCGGTCAAGTACGCCGACCTGTCGGTCAGCCACGACAGCGAGTACGTCTTCGACTTCGACCGCATGCTCGCCCTCACCGGCAACACCGGCCCCTACCTGCAGTACGCCCAGGCCCGCATCCGTTCCATCTTCCGCAAGGGCGGGGTCACCCCGGCCGAGACGACCGGCCCGATCGTGCTGGGTCACCCGGCCGAGCGCGCCCTGGCGCTGCAACTCCTCGGGTTCGGCTCGGTCGTCGAGGAGATGGCGGAGAACTCGGCGCCGCACAAGATGGCCTCCTACCTCTTCGACACCGCGAGCGCCTTCACCACGTTCTTCGAGAACTGCCCGGTGCTGAAGGACGACGTCGACGCGGCCACTCGCGCCTCGCGGCTCGCCCTGTGCGCGCTGACCCTGAAGGTTCTGGAGACCGGCCTGAGCCTTCTCGGCGTCCCGGCACCCGAGCGCATGTAACCTGTCCACCAGATGATCGTCTTTATTGCGAAAATGAAGGCGATCGTCTGGCAAAGTCATGTTCGGCGCGCCTCCCTGCGGGGATGTCCGAAGCGCAATACGCTGGCGCGGTCATCGGTCACAACTTCGGGGAGCTCTCTGCCTTGAGCACGGACCTGACCGCGAACGTGAGCACGGACACCGCGAGCCTGAGCACCGAGCTGACCGTGGGCCTGGGCACGAGCGTGAGCACCGACCTGGCCGCGGCGTTGGAGGCGGATCTGGTCGTAGCGGACACGGATCCGACCGCGGACGTGGACACCGGCCTGACCACGGGCACGAACATCGCGAGCATGGACACCGCGGTCTCGCGCATCGATGTCCCACACGCCGATGCTCCACCCGCCGAGACAGAGCTGCGCCGCTGTGCCGACGCGCTCCTCACCGACCTGGCCGCCGGCATCGTCCCCACCGGCGTACCGGCGGGCCTCGAAGACGTGTCCGGCCACTGGCTGGCTCCGGCCGTCGAGGCGCTCGTGCTGCTCATGCGCGGCGAGGAGTCGCTCGAACCCCTCGCCCGCGCCGCGCAGCGTGACGAGCAGCGGACCGCGCTCTTCCTCTGCCTCGCCCTCGCCGTGGCCGGCCAGGGCGACCGCATCCACGCCTCGTGGCTCGGCACCGCCTTCGGCGAGCTGTCCCTGGACCGCCCGGTGACCCACGGCCAGCGGGCGCTCTGGCTCGCCGCCGCCCGCGGGGCGTACGGCCCGGCAGGCAAGATCTTCGTTCTCCGCAAGCTCGACGCGGTGGCCGCCTCTCCCGCCTCCGAGCCCGACCGGTGGCTGCGCGCGCTGATCCCCGACGAACCCTCCACCGCCGTGTCACCGGCCCTGGCCGGTTTCACGGAGCTCGCCGAACTCCCCGAGCTGGCCGCCCCCGTACACGCCGCAGCCCGGCTGGCCCACCTGCTCGACCGCTGCGCCGCGATCACCTCGGCCCGCGAGAGCAGGGGAGGCGATGGCGCCACCGCCGGGAAGACCGATTCCGTGAGCGGTTCCGCGGCTCGGGCGGCCGGTGGCGCGCTCGATGAGGCGCGCGACCGTACGGAGGGAACAGCCGGTGACCTGGGTGGCCTCGCGCTCGTCACCGCCGCGCAGGCGGACCGTTCCGGCGAGGCGGCCGTCGTGTGGAGCGAGGACGAGCCGCTGACCGTTCTCCGCCAGCTGACGGGTTCCGGCATCCACGAACGACCGATGAGGCCGCTCGCCGTCCACCTGCTCGGCGACCTGCGCCCCGGCTCCCACCCCTACCTGGCCGCGATCGCGTTGCACGTGGCCGCGCCCATCGTGCGGGCCGCGGCCGAGACCCTCGCCGAGACCACCCGGGCCGAGGCACCCGAGTCGGTCACCATGCCGATCCTCGGCCACCAGGTGACGCTCAGGCCCGAGGGCCCGGATCCCGAGTCGATGAGGGCCGCCGAGGAGCGGATCGCCACCGAGGGAGCGCCGGCTCGTAGCCGTCCCTGGGCGGCCTACGTGCTGCTCGCCCTGGCCCCGGTGATCCTGGTGGTCGCGCTCGTCCTTCCCGTCCTCCCTCTCGCGCCGCTCGCACTCCTGCCCGCCGCGGGAGGCGCCTACAGGCTGTGGCGCAGGCGGCAGCGTGAGCGAGCGGACGCCGAATACGTCATCACCCAGCTCGCCGAGCTCAGGGAACTCGCCCAGGGCGCGGTGTGGGCACTGCATGAGTACGCCCACGAGTCTGAGGGCCGGATCAAGACAGCGACCTCCGACCTGGCCGAGCTCACCCGCCTGCTCCGCCGGGGCCCCCGAGCGGGCTGACCGGTCACCGTCGGACACGCGGCCTCGCCATCGGTGCGCGGTCCTTCGCCGAGGCCGGCCTCGCACCCGTACGGATCCGATCGCTCAGGACCCGTACCGGCGAGGCCGTGCCAGGCGTCAACCGTTGGTGATCTCCACCTCGGCGGGGGCCAGCAGGAAGACCTTCTCCGCGATCCGCTCGATGCGCCCCTCGCAGCCGTACGCCAGCCCCGCGACGAAGTCGACCATGCGGGTGGCCTCTGCGGTGCTCATACCGCTGACATCCATGATGACGGTCTGGCCGTCGCGGAAGTGCTGTCCGATGACCGGTGCGTCGTTGTACTTCATCGGTGTCAGCATCACGATCCGCGAGGGCTCGTTCATCGCGCGCCAGCGCTTGGCCGCACGCTCCGAGGCAGACTGCCAGTCTTCCTCTTCGCCCTCGACCTCGTCCTCGTAGTCGTAGGACTCGTCATAATGCTCGGCCCCGCCCAGGCCAAGGTAGCTCGCCACCTTGCGCACTGCCCCCATCGGCTCGTCCTTTCGCCAGGACCACGCCGTATCCGGCCTGTCCCTACACCTTGGACGGTAACCGACGACAAGAAGTTCGCCATGCGACACGCCCAGCGCTTATTTCCACTTTGTACGGCTACCGCACTGGTTTGCCTGATCCCCGACTTTGCCTGATCTCCTGACCCAACTTCAACCGATATCTCCGGCGCCGCTAGCATCGCGTCATGCTCGTCTACACGGTCGATTCGTTTACCGATGAATTTTTCAAGGGTAACCCCGCCGGGGTCTGCGTACTCAGCAATCCGGTCCCTGACACCTGGATGCAGTCCGTGGCGGCGGAGATGAGGCACTCCGAGACAGCCTTCCTGCTCGGAGCGGAGGACGGCGGACCGTACCCGCTCCGTTGGTTCACGCCGGTGACCGAGGTGGCCCTGTGCGGGCATGCGACCCTGGCCGCGGCGCATGTGCTGTATTCCACGGGAACGGTCCCAGAAACCCTCGAATTCTCAACGAAGAGCGGAATCCTGTCCGTGACCAGGGATAAATACGACTTAATCAGCATGGATTTCCCAGCAAAAGTACTCCAAGCGACGATCCCTCCTAGGGGACTGATCGATGCGCTCGGAGTTAAACCTGTTTGGACAGGAAAAAATATTTGGGATTACCTCGTGGAGGTCGAGTCCGAGGACGCCGTGCTCGCCGCCGCCCCTGACTTCCGCGCCCTGGAGGCCGTCGACGCGCGGGGAGTCATCGTGACGGCTCGGGCCTCGCGCCCCGGCGCCGACTACGTGTCCCGGTTCTTCGCTCCCAAGGTTGGAGTCCCTGAGGATCCGGTCACGGGCTCCGCCCACTGCGCGCTCGCGCCGTACTGGTCGGCCAAGCTCGGCTCCGACAGGTTGGTGGGCGCCCAGCTGTCACAGCGTGGGGGCGTGGTCCGCACGGCTGTACGGGGCGACCGGGTCGAACTCGCGGGAAACGCGGTGACCGTTCTTTCCGGCGAGCTCCACGTCTAGGGTTTCGCGTCCTGGGTGTCGTGGTCCCGGTCGACCCGGTAACCGCCGCTTCCACAGAACCCCCGACACCCTTTAACGCGAAAAGGGCCCCCACCTGTGGTGGAGGCCCTTCCCTCTTGAAATCTTGAAAGCCTGAGGGCCCCCACCAACGGTGGAGGCCCTCAAAAGATTGTCCGGCGGTGACCTACTCTCCCACACCGTCCCCGG